>JBKOXO010000073.1:0-7361 GCA_046744105.1 Actinomycetota bacterium | reverse complement strand
GCGGCGGTAGCAGGCGTCCCAGAGCTGGTCGACGAAGACCCCAGGGTCAACGTCGGGCCGGATCTGACCTTGCTCCTGCGCGATCGCCAGCCGGTCGACGGTCAGCTGGCGGCGCAGCACGAAGTTGCGCGCAAGAGCTGTCTGGACGGGCCTAGGCCAAGAGCCGCCGTGGTGTGATCACGATTGGTACCGAGAACAGTTCGGAGAACTCGGTTACGCTGCCGAACAACGCGCCGATGCGCTCGGCGTATTTAGCCCGGTACTCGGCGTGCAGCTCAGCGCTGGGCATGCTGGTGTCGATGCGCGCGTGGCCCTCGATACGGATCACATCACGACCGATGTCGGTCACGTCCAATCCCAGGCACACTTCAGGATTAGCAGCAATGTTGGCCAGCTTCTGCTTACCGGGCCGCGTGTAGATCAAGATGCGACCGTCGGGCAGCTGCAGAAACCACACAGGCACGCTGTGCGGGCGACCACCGGAGTCGACCGTCGTGAACCACATCATGAGATTGCTCTTTAGCCGGGCCGACACGTGAGCTCGTCGCGCGTCGTCAACGTTGACGCCGCTGTCCAGATCGCTGGTCCGCATCACCGAACCATAGAAGCCTGGGCATGACCCGCGTTGACGGACATCCAAGATCAGAACAGTCGCAGTTAGCCCTCAGAGTCTCCGGAGATCCGCGGCGGTTCATTACGCCCTGACGTCGGTGGAGCGGGTTACGTGTGACGCGAAGCGAAGGGCCCTCGCCAGCAGGTCGAACCGGCCCGCCGTCGAACGTCAGGCGGGGGAGAACACGGGTTCGGCCGGTGCAGCCTGTGGAGCCGGCTGAGGTAGAAGACGCAGCGGGCAGCGCCTCAAAGGGGCTCTTCTCGATCAAGCGTGGTAGCGCCGCGGTTGACACGATCTTCTGCCTGGGCCTGATGAAGGCCCTGGGGCCTGACGATTCGTGGTGGTTGGACACGAGTCGAAGGAGGCCCCAGGTGCATCACGACGGTACTGCGGCGACGGCGATGCTGGGCTTGCCCGGCTTCGTGCTGCTGGCCGTGTCGGAACATGACGGCGAGCTGGCGCCGTCCGCTGCGTCGTTGCTGTGAGCGCTCGCCGCCTCATCTGACCGCACTCAGGCTGAGCGCCCCGGCACCAAAGCGCCCTCGAGGTGAAAGACGTCGAAGAAGCGAGCGGCGTCATCACGCTTGCCCTCGACCCGGACCCGGTTGGTTGCCAGGGCAGGTCCGAGGTCGAGGAAGCCAGCGAGCAGTGCGTACATGGTGTTCGAGTCTGTCTCGATGACGGTCGCAGACCCGTCCCCGGGTGTCGGGTCGAAGGCGACCGTGTCGCCGTCGACCGAGACGCCGATGGCCTCGCCGTCGACTCGCAGCTCGTAGTGCAGGCGTCGACCCCGGGTCCGGCCGGGGCGGAACATGCCACGCAGGCCGAGCGCCAGCGCAGGCATGCTGGCATGGTCTGTTTCGTTGCGCGGTCCCATCGTGCGGGCGCCCCAGAGTCCCAGCGCGACGACCGGCCCCTCGAGGTCGGCGCCGTAGTCGGTGAGTTCGTATACGACTCCCTTGGCGGGTCGAGGTTGGAGCTGCCGGCGCACGATTCCCGACTCTTCGAGCTCGCGCAGCCGCGTTGTGAGGACGTTGGTCGGGATGCCCGGGAGCCCGTCCCGGAGGTCACCGAAGCGCTTGGGCCCGGTGAGCAGGTTGCGCACGATCAGCAGCGTCCACCGGCTACCCACGAGGTCGAGGGCTCGAGCCAGGCCGCAGAACTGGTGGTACTCGCGTGACATGACATCACCGTACACCTCTGCTATTGACTTTGCGAAGTTCAGTTGCTAAAAACAACTACACATCACATAGACAAGCCAGGAGGTTGGTCATGTCGGAGAATCCTCGGCACAAGTGGGCGGTCCTGGCCCTGACGTGCCTCGTCCAGTTCATGGTGGTGCTCGATATCGCCATCGTGAATGTCGCGTTGCCGTCCATCCAGGACGAACTCGGGATGGCGCAGGGCACGTTGCAGTGGCTCGTCATCACCTACGGCCTGTTCCTCGGCGGCTTCCTGCTGCTTGGTGGGCGGCTGGCCGACATCATTGGGCGCCGCCGGGTCCTGCAGACCGGGCTGGCGCTGTTCTCGGCCGCTTCGCTGGTCGCTGGCCTTAGTGACTCGGCCAGCCTGCTGATCGCCGCCCGCGGCATTCAGGGACTGGGTGCGGCGCTGATGGCGCCGGCCGCGCTGTCGATCCTCGCGGTGAGCTTCGCCGACGGTGCCGAGCGCAACAAGGCGCTGGGTATCTTCGGCGCGGTCGGTGGGAGCTCCGCGTCTGTGGGCGTCATCGCCAGCGGCGTACTCGTCGACGGCCCGGGATGGCGCTGGATCTTCTTCATCAACGTACCCGTGGGCGTCGCGCTGTTGGCGCTGTCCTCGCTGGTGGTGGCCAAAGACAGCCGGGTGGTGAGCCGGCGCGTCGACGTGCGCGCAGCCATGGCCGTGACGGCCAGCCTTGTCACGTTGATCTACGCTCTGAACCGCGGGGCCGACCACGGTTGGGCCACGCCGTCAACGCTGGGGCTGTTCGCCGCAGCGGCGGCGCTGTTCGTCGTGTTCCTGCGGATGGAGAACCGGTCCAGTCAGCCTCTCGTCCCGACACGGGTCGTGCGCGAACGCTCGCTCGTGGTGGCCAACGCGATGGCCTTCTTCGTCTTCGGCAGTTTCTTCGCGTACATCTTCATCGGCTCGCTGCTGATGCAGCAGGTAATGGGCTTCAGCCCCACGCGCACCGGCATCTCCTGGTTGGCCACCTCGGTCACCGCGTTCGTCGTGGCCGGCGCGACCGGTGCCGGGCTGCTCGCCCGGTTAGGCGCCCGCCGCCTGCTCGTGACCGCGATGGTGAGTCTGACTCTCGGCGGCGCCTGGCTCGCTAGAGTCCCGGCATCGGCGCACTACGCGACCGACCTGCTGCCCGCGTTCATCCTGGCCGGCGTAGCGATCGGGCTCGCGTCCGTCTCGGTGCAGATCAGCGCCCTGACCGGCGTGTCGAGCGCGTCCGCCGGCCTGGTGTCCGGGCTCGTCGAGACGATGCGCGAGATCGGTGGGGCGGTCGGCGTGGCGGCCGTGTCCACCGTCCTGGTCAGCGGTAGCGGCCCCGCCGTTGGGCATCCGCAGGTCGCTCCCTTCCACGGCGGCTTTCTCGTGATTACCGTCTTCGCGGGCCTCGGGGCCGCGCTCGCCGCGCTGGGCTTCCGGTCGGCGTCCGTTCCGGCGCATGCCACTGATGATCTCGAGCCGGCAGCTGCCTACGTCACAACCTAAGCCGCTCGCTGTCGGCCCCGGCGCCCGCAAGGGTGCCGGGCCGACAGCGTTTGGTGACCCCTCGAGCGCCCTCGCGACCATGCAGAAGCGCGCGTAGAGCCCGGTACCTACTCTGACGCTGCGGCTGCATTACAGGCACCCGTGATTGCGGCTTCGAGCACGCGACTCAACGTCTTGTCGGCCGTGCGGCCGCCCCGGTTCGCCGCTGTGGAGTGCGGGAGTGTCTGGCCAACGGTGTAACTGGCCATGATCGGTTCAGTTGGTGGTGTTGGGGACGAGCCGCCCGGCGAAGGTGATCGCGAAGGCGTTGAGCGCTGGCTTCCAGCGCATCATCCAGCGGGCACGGCCTCGCCCGGTGGGGTCGAGGGCTCGGGTGACCAGGTAGAGCCACTTCAGCGCGGCGGCCTGGTCGGTCGGGAAGTGCCCTCGTGCCCGCACGGCCCTACGGTAGCGGGCGTTGAGGCTCTCGATGGCGTTCGTAACCGGTATGAAGATCTCGGCGTCCGCCGGTCTCGCTGATCGCTGGTCTCTGGTGGGGCGGTGGTGGTCGGCATACGGTGCGACCGTCCGGGACAGGGGCGCCGGGAGTGAAGCAGGGTGGGCAGGCCGGTGTTGTTCGGTGGGCCGAGAGCCCGTGTTAGTAGGTGGCCGCCCCTGCGACCTGCCCGGTTGCGCTGTGCGCGCGGATCCGTAGTTGTCGCTTCGCCCACCCGTTCCCGATCGGTATTGGCCTTTCGCGGAAAGGGGAAACGTGATGACGACGAGTCGGCGGTGCTTCGGTCTAGACGTGCACCGTGACTTCGCGCAGGTGGCGATCTGGCAGGACGGTGTTGTCAGTCAGGCCGGTCGGTTCGCGACGACGCCGGAGCAGGTGCGGGCGTTCGCAGACAGCCTCGCACCGACGGACGAGGTGGCCTTGGAGGTCACCGGTAATACGTGGGCGATCGCGACGCTGTTGGCCGGCCGCGCTGGGCGGGTGGTGGTGTCCAACACAGCCAAGACTCGCGCGATCGCCGAGGCGAAGGTGAAGACCGACAAGGTCGATGCCGCGATCTTGGCCGGGCTGCTGGCGGCCGATTACCTGCCGCCGGTGTGGATGCCCGACGCGCAGACCGCCGCGCTGCGCCGGCAAGTACAGCGCCGAGCACACATCGTCAAGCAGCGGACGAGGTTGAAGAACCAGGTGCAGGCGATCCTGCACCGCAACCTGGTCCCACGCTGCCCGGCGGCCGACCTGTTCGGGATCAAGGGACGGGCCTGGCTGGCCGAGCAGCAGCTACCCGCCGATGAACAGGCGGCGGCTGCGGCGCTGCTGCGTCAGCTCGACTTCCACGCCGATGAGCTTCGCCTGATCGACCGGGACCTCGGGCAGGTAGCGCTCAGCCGCGACGACGTGGGCCGGCTGATGAGTATCCCGGGCGTGGATGCGACCGTCGCGTTGTCGATCGTCGCCGCGGTCGGTGACTTCACGCGGTTCCGCACGCCGGAGAAGCTGGTCTGCTACTTCGGGCTCAACCCGCGGGTGCGTCGGTCCGGCGGACAGCCGGCCAGCCACGGCCGGATCACCAAGGCCGGGCCGGGTCATGCCCGCGGCATGCTCGTCGAAGCCGCGTGGGCGGCGTCCAAGGCACCCGGCCCGTTGCGCGCGTTCTACCAGCGGGTGCGTGCGGGCTCGGCGCGGCATGCAAGTCGCCGCCGTGACCGCCCGCAAACTCGCCGTGCTCTGCTGTCACTTGATGATCAAGGGTGAGGACTACGCGTTCGCGTTGCCGTCACTGGTCGCGCACAAGCGCCGCAAGCTCGAGCTGCGCGCCGGCCTTCCCGCTCACCGCGGGCAGAAGGGCAGATCGGCGTCCTACTCGCTCAAGGCGGTGCGGGCCGCAGAACGCGAGCTCGCCGGTCAGGCAGAAGCCGCTTACCGCACCATGACTGCCAGCTGGCAACCCACCCGACCCGGCGGCAAGGCTCCGGCGCGGCCAAAGGTAGCGGTGGGCGCGGACGCCAGCAATGGGACGCGACTCTGAAGCCGTCAGGCTATGCAGCGCGGCAACACCAGTCCCAGCGTGCTGCTCTTCGCTCGGCGGTCGACCACGCCCACCACAGCCCGACATTACCGCGGTCCTCGCCGCGGTCAAGGTCGTTCCTCCAGCCGGGGGCTCCACCTTGAGCGCGGCTGCGGGTCGCGAGCTCAGGCAGCTACGGCAGGCAGCGACGACACAGCGAGAGAACGACTGTTCCCGGCGACGCCGTTGACATTTTCATCCGTGGAACAGATGACTTGTCTTATCTCGACGTCGTAGTCGAGGAAGACGATGAACTCTTCCCACGCCGAGCGCCACAGGCTGATGATGGCCGGGTAGCGGGCGCCCCACTTGTCGGCGAACTCGTCGAAGCGCACCGCGGCCATCTCGGCGTTGATCGCGGTGTAGATCGGCTTGAGGTCGTGGGCGAGCTCGTCCCAGTCGCGGCGGGACGCGTAGCGGAAGGTGTTCCGGATCAGGTGCAGGATGCACGCCTGGACCTGGGCGTAGGTCCAAGTGGTGGTGATCGACTCCGGGAGTCCCTTAAGCCCGTCGCAGACCACGATGCACACGTCTTCCACGCCGCGGTTCTTGATCTCGGTGAGCACAGCGAGCCAGAACTTCGCGCCCTCGCTGCCATCGCCGGCCCACAGGCCGAGGATGTCGCGCTCGCCGCTGACGCTGACCCCGATGACCACGTAGATCGGCCGGTTCACCACCTGCCCGTCGCGGACCTTGACCATGATCGCGTCGATGAACAGCACCGGGTAGACGCGATCCAGCGGCCGGTTGCGCCACTCGGTCATCTCCTCGACCACCTTGTCGGTGATCTTGCTGATGGTGTCCTTGGAGACCTTGGCGCCGTAGACCTCGGCGAAGTGCGCGGCGATGTCGCCGGTGGTCAGGCCGCGGGCGGTCAACGACAACACGATCTCATCGATACCGTCCAGGCGGCGCTGCCGCTTACGCACGATCTCCGGCTCGAACGAGCCGTCTCGGTCCCGCGGCACCTCGATCTCGACCGGGCCGATCTCGGTGAGCACCGTCTTGGTGCGGTACCCGTTGCGGGAGTTGCCGCCGTTACGGCCCACCGGGTCGTGCTTGTCGTAACCGACGTGCTCGCTCATCTCCGCGTCCAGAGCGGTCTCGAGCACCGACTTGGTCAACCCCGTCAGCAAGCCACCCTCGCCGACGAGCTGCACCCCCTCGGCCCGGGCCCGCTCGACGAGTTCCTTCGCGAGCTGTCGTTGATCAATCTGAGCCGCCATGGGCTCGATCGTCTCGGTCACTACTGGTCCTTCCCCGCCAAGCAACTCTCGGCGTGTCGGAGCCAGTTACACCGTTCCGCTGACAGTCCCCCCACGCCGAGCCATACTCGTCCAGTCGCTCCAGAGCCATCCGGGTCGCGCGCTCGCGCTGCTCAGCGGGGTACCTGTGGGACATGATCTGCATCCTTCGCAAGGAAGGAAGCGGCATCAAACCCGGGACGGTTCAACCTCGATCAGGTCGGCACTGAGCCTGTCGTAGCCGAACACGGACGCATCAACGAACCAGGACCGGTGATGAGCGGACGACTTGGCGGGCAGTTTCACGGCTGGGTCGGTGTTGGCCTTGCCGGTGCTCGGGCGGGTTGGGAGGCGGGGTCGCGGCGTCCTCGGAGGGTCGGTTTCTTGTGGTTGTGGGGGGCGAGTGCTACACCTGAGGTAGCACTCTCGTCTTGTGAGTGCTAATCGATCCCGATGAGGCGTCCAGCTGATAGGGCGCCGTCCGTGGCGGGCATCGCCGGTCGGTCCACTCAAAGCGCTGATCTGGCACGAGACAGCCAAAGGACAACGACCATGGCCAAGATGATTGCGTTCGATGAGGAGGCCCGCCGCGCTCTGGAGCGCGGCATGAACATCCTCGCCGACGCCGTGAAGGTGACACTCGGCCCGAAGGGCCGCAACGTCGTGCTGGACAAGAAGTGGGGCGCACCCACGATCACCAACGACGGGGTGAGCATCGCCAAGGAGATCGAGCTT
>JBKOXO010000169.1:0-17425 GCA_046744105.1 Actinomycetota bacterium | reverse complement strand
GTGGAAGGCGGCGGAGCTGAACGGTTCGGCCGACAGCAGCAGGGCGATCTCCGTGACTCGCCCGTTGGCGGAGGTGCGGCCCGGCACGACCTGGCCGACGCCCGGCACGTGCGCGAGCGCGGCGGCGAATCGGTCGAGCTCGGTCTTGGTGGGCGCCGCGGTGTTGGAGGAGACGACGACCCGGGTTGGGTACATCGCGCCGGACGGGTAGCCGCGCTGCAAGTCGTGATAGCCCAGCGCTGACTCGCTGCCGCTGCGGTAGAGCTGCTGGTCGTAGGAGGCTCGGTACGCCAGCGCACCAAGCGACAGGGCGGCCAGGACGATCACACCGAAGGCCGCGACGAGTGCTGGCCTGGCGGCGACGAGGCTGCCGACTCGCGCCGCGGTGGTGTGAGTGCGGGCGGGACGGGTCCACTTCGGTTTGCTCGCCCGCTTGGTGCCGCGGAAGGCCAGCACCGCGGGCAGCAGCGTCAGCGAGGTGAGCAGCATCAGCAACACGGCGAGCGCGAGTGACGGGCCGAGGATGCGGAAGGTGCGCAGGCCGCTGATCAGCATTGCGGAGAAGCTGACCGCGACGGCCAGCGCGCTGGCCACGACCGCGGAACCGACGCGGGTGATCGCGCTGGCCATGGCCGTTGTGTGATCATCACCGGCGCGCAGCCGTTCCCGATACCGGTACAACAGGAACACTGCGTAGTCGGTGCCGACCCCGTAGAGCACCACGGGCAGGATGCCGGTGATCGTCTGGTCGAGGTGGAAGCCGAAGGCGTGCGCACCGATATTGAGCAGGCCGCTCACGCCGTAGCCGACGGCCGTGATCGCGAGCACGATCGTGAGCGCCAGGCCCGGGCTGCGGAACAGGACCAGCAGCAGCAGGAAGATCGCTGCGATCATGCCGTAGGTGGCAAGCGAGGTGGCTAGGGAATTGTCGCGAGCACCGGCGGCTTCGCCGGTCAACCGCGCACGAAGGCCCGTGTTGGCAAGGGCGTCCCGCACGTCCTTGCGCACGTGGTCGACGGCCAGGCTCGTGCCTGGTGAGCTGGATTCGCCCTTGAAGGACACGCCGGCAAGCGCGACGAGCCTGTTCGGTGACAGCTGCACGGTCGGGCCGACATGGACGACGGCCGGCTTCTGGCCGCGGTGCGCATCGTCGCGTCGGTGTTGCTCGCGGGCGGTCAGCCCGGCGACGGCGTGATTGGCTGCGGCCACCTCCGCGGTGGTCAGTTGCTGTCCATCTTGACGGCTGATGACCAGCGTCGATGTCGCGTCGGTGCTCGGCGCGCCGAACGCGGCGTCCAGGACGCGTTGCGCCCGTGCGGATTCCTTGCTGGACGGCAATTGCGTGGCCTCGGAGCGCGACGGGGCCGGTTGGCCCAGTGCCGCACTGATGCCGATCAGCGCCGCGACGGCCAGCATCCAGACAACGAACACCTTGCCGGGATGGGTGACGACGACGCGACCCAGCCGGGCGAACATGCCGCGGCCGGGCGTCGGATTGGGTGCTAGCGCGGACGGATCGCGCATCAACATGGTCATCAGAGGACCTCCGGATGAGGGTGGTAGATCAGGCGGCGAGGAACAGGTCCTCGCAGCGCAGGCCTTTGGCGGTGGCGTGCGGGTAGGGGTGGTTGAAGGCATCCCGCGCGGAACCGGGCTCGGCCGTGAACTGTGCGTGCATGCCGCGCGCGGTATTCGACATCGAGACGATCAGTGAGTTGTCGAGCTGGTTCCACAGCAGGATGACGTCGACGCCCCCTGTCAGCCGACGGTCCAGTTCCCGCAAGGGCGCGGTTGTCGCGGTCACCATCGCGTTCCCCTTTCGCTCGCAGGCAGCTTTATCCGCTGCGCGGCCGGGAACTATGGAGCTGACGCGACGATCGCTCGCGATCGGCCCGATGCGGTGGTCGGGCTAGCCCTACAGCGGACAGATGGATAGCCCGCCGCGCTACAAGACGTGGGGTTCGCCCTATTGCCATGCTCGAGTACTCAGCAAGGCTGTGATGGATGAGCACCCGGATCCTGGTCGTTGACGACAGCGCGAGCTTCCGCCGCGTGGCGAGCGAGCTGCTGCAGGCGCGGGGGTTCCGGCTACTCGCTGCGGTCGGCGATGGTCAGGCAGCGCTCGCCGCGGTGGCCGAGGAGCGTCCCGACGGCGTGCTGCTCGACGTCAACCTGCCTGGACCAGACGGCCTGGCCGTGGCGGCGTCGTTGACCAGACGCTATCCGGGTCTGCGGATCGTGCTGACGTCTTCGGAGCTGGACGACGTCCCGGCCCGGCTGCTGGCCGCCAGCGGCGCCGTCGCGTTCGTGCCGAAGACCGAACTGGTGTCTGCAGATTTTGAGCGGCTGTTCGCCTGATCAGCCCTCGAGGTACTTCAGCACAGCCATGACGCGGCGGTGTTGGCCTGGCTCCGGTCGCAGATCGAGCTTGTCGAAGATGCTGGTGATGTGCCGCTCGACCGCGGCGACGGTGACCACAAGCTCGTCGGCCACGCCGGTGTTGGAGCGGCCTTCTGCGATCAGTGCCAGCACTTGCCGCTCCTTTGCGGTCAGCACGTCGAGTGGGCCCTGCTTGCGTTTACGGTCGACCAGGCGCGCAACGACGTCGGGATCGAGTGCGGAGCCGCCGGCGGCCACGCGGCGCACAGCGTCGGTGAACATGCCGACGTCGCCGACCTTCTCTTTGAGCAGGTACCCGACGCCCTCTGCGCCGTTGACGACCAGGTCGAAGGCGTAGCGATCCTCGAGGAACTGGGACAGGACCAGCACGCCGACCGACGGGTCGGCGGCTCGAATCGCCAGTGCCGCGCGCAGCCCGTCGTCGGTGCGATCGGGCGGCATCTGGATATCGGTCACGACGACATCCGGGTGGTAGGCCCGCGCCTTGGCCTGCAACTCGGTCGCACTGCCCGCGGCGGAGACCACGTCCATGCCGGCCTGGGCGAGTACGTGCACGATGCCCTCGCGCAGGATCGGCTCGTCTTCGCCGACGATTACCCGGATGGGCCCGGAGCCGGTCATGCCGGAAAGCTATGCCAGGCCGTGCGACGTGACCAGCCTTCCCCGCACCGCGGCCGTGATGGACCATCTAACCGTGGCAGCCGGGGGCCAGGTCGACGACCAGCAGTTCCTGTTGGCCGAGCAGGCAGCGCTGCGCCGCGTGGCCACCCTGGTCGCACGTGGCGAAGAGCAGAACGTCGTATTCGACGCGGTCTGCCAGGAACTCGGACAGCTCATCGGCGCGAGCATCACGCACCTGGCCCACTTCCGTCCGGATGGCACGAACGTGACCATGGCGTCGTGGAGCGTCCGAGGCAACCACATGCCTGCGGGTACGGTCCTCCCCCTCGAGGGCGCCAATATCAACCTCATCGTGCGCGACACGCGCGCGCCCGCCCGGGTGGACAGCTACGACGGAGCGGCCGGCCCGCTCGCCGCCGCCCTGCGCGAGCTCGGCATCCGCTCCGAGATCGGGGCGCCGGTAATCGTCGACGACGCCGTGTGGGGCGCCCTGATCGCGGCGCCGGACAGCTCGCAGCCGGTGCTGCCACCGCGCACCGAACTGCGGGTGGCCAGCTTCGCCGAACTGATCGCCACGGCCGTTGCCAACGCGACCGCGCGCGCCGAACTCATGGCGTCGCGCGCCCGCATCGTCACCGCAGCCGACGACGCGCGCCGCCGGCTCGCCCGCGACCTGCACGACGGCGCGCAACAGCGACTCGTCAGCGCCGTGATCAGCCTGCAGCTCGCGGAGCGAAGCTTCGAGCAGGACCCGGCCAGCACCGGGCGGCTGGTGCGCGACGCGCTCGGTCACGCGCGTGACGGGCTTGCCGAACTTCGCGAACTCGCCGCCGGCGTGCACCCCAGCATCCTGACCAACCGCGGACTCCACGCCGCGATCGAGGCACTGGCACAACGCAATGTCACCCCCGTCTCTGTCGACGTCCCTGACGAGCGCTACCCGGCGCTGGTCGAGGCGACCGCATACTTCGTCGTCGCCGAGGCCCTGACCAACGCCACCAAGCACGCCCAGGCGACGCAGATCGCCGTCTCCGCGCACACAGTCGGCGGGGCGCTCGTCGTCGACATCCAGGACGACGGAATCGGCGGCGCCGACCCCTCTGGAGGTGGTCTGCAAGGACTCCGCGACCGCGTCGAAGCGCTAGCCGGAAGCCTCCTGCTTGCCAGCTCGTCCGAACTCGGCACTCACATACACGCCACACTGCCGCTGGCAATCCCTGCCCAACACAATCCTTGATGTCACGGATACCACTCAGCCGCTTCCTCGGCCGTCGCGCCGAGCTGGTCGAGTTCCCAGGACGTCCTGCGCGAGCATCGCCTGGTCACGCTGGTCGACATCCGTCTGCCGCGAGATAGCGACGGATCCGAGCGGCTATCCCAGCTTCACACAAGCCGGGCCGACGTCATAGGGGCCCAAGTGGGCGATGGGGTTGCTGCCAATGACCACATGGGCGTACGCACAATAAATGCCGCCCCCGAAATACGGTCCGTTTTCGGTAACAGCGCAGTAGAACACGGTGCCGCAAGAAGTCTTCGTCTTCAATTTGCTCCACGATGAGCCGGAGCTCGTGTCTTTGAAGTAGGCACCTTCGACCTGGATATAGCCGATATCCCGGCGGTGGGAGCCGCAATCGATTGACGCCCGGTACTGCATTGTAGGCCCACTACCGCCGACCGTGTAGCCGAGACTCTTGGCGGAGAGCGTGCAGGTTACGCCGTCGCCGCCGTCGACCTGCTTGCTGACGGTGGGGGGCGGGATGGCCGCAGACGCTGGCACGGCAGATACAAACATCATGACGAACGCTGCAACAATCGCGAGCGGGATCACAAAGTTCCGCCGGCGTCGGAAGCAGCTCTGGGGTGAGCCCGTGAGCCCGATTGCGAGCGCGAGCACCATGAAGATGCGTTTCATTGGGCGGCTCCTTTGAAGTGTCTGGCCAAGTGGTCGCTGGGCCGAGGCGGCGGTACGGTGTCAAGCCGACCATGGGGGCATCGCGTGGCTGCCTGGATCGGGAAAAGCGTGGAAAATCCGGGACGACGACGACCCCGACGGGCGTGGGGAGCCAGTCCGGATCCGCGGCGGTGCGTGCAGTCCTTGATCCTTCAAACGCTGCGCTGACCGGAATCGTGGCGCCTCTCGACGTCGTGTCCGGTAGAACTAACGGAGTGCGTTACTCGATCAACATTCCGAACTTCGGGGACTTCGCCGATGCCCGGGCGGTGGCCAAGGTCGCGTCGGCGGCCGAGGCAGCGGGCTGGGATGCTGTGTTCGTCTGGGATCATGTCGTCCACGACAAGCAGGCGCGCCGAGGACAGCCTTTCGGGGATCCGTGGATGCTATTGACCGCCGCCGTGCTGGCGACGTCGCGGCTGCGCCTAGGCACGCTGGTGACTCCGGTCGCCCGCCGCCGTCCTGAACAGCTCGCACGCCAGGTCGCCACCCTGGATGCGCTGTCCGGCGGGCGGGTCATCTTCGGGGCCGGGCTGGGCGGCCCGATCGAGGACGAGTTCGCGAGCTTCGGCGACACCACCGATCCGGTCGTGCTGGCCTCGCGGCTCGACGAGGGCCTCAAGCTGCTGAGCCGCTATTGGTCGGGCGAGACGGTCGACCACGACGGGCCGAACTATCGCGTCCGGCAGACCGCGCTGCTGCCGGCCACCGTCCAGCGGCCCCGACCACCAGTGTGGATCGCTGGCTTCTGGCCCAACCGCCGACCGATGCGTCGCGCGGCCGAGTGGGACGGTGCGGTGCCGCTGTTCAAGACCGCCGGGCACGGCCAAGCCCCCTCACCAAACGAGGTGCGCGATCTCGCTGGCTACATCGCGCTGCAGCGCGGCGACCAGGCCAGCGAGACATTCGACATCGTCGTCGGCGGCGTGAGCGAACCCTCGGCCGCCGCCGACCTGCTCACGCCCTTACAACAAGCTGGTGCCACCTGGTGGGACGAACGCCAGGTGCAGACGAACCCTGACCTCTACCGGGCCGAGGCGGTCCTGCGCCGCATCGAAGCCGGACCGCCCGCGATTTCGTAGCCGCACCCGCGATAACGCGGGAATGCCCCTCCCCAGCGCAGGAACAGTCGATATCGTGCATCCTGCTGCAGTGAGCACTGCAGCCTCGACAACTCGAGCATGAAGGTGGCGCTGGGCGTTTGCGTCAGATCGTCCCTGAGCAGAGTCAATCGCTAGCGTCGGCCCATCCGGTGCTGGGCGGTAGTCGGCGCTCTCGACAGCGCCGCGGGTCATGGGCGGCGGATGGTGGCGCCGATGGACACGAATGATCTGCCGGCTGAACATGTCGCGGTGCGTCGCGCGGCGACACCTTTGCTCGCGCTGACGGTGGGGTTCGTGCTTGCTGACTCGGCGATCGTCACGTTGGCTCTGCCCGAGATTCTGCGGCGTCTCGGCGGAACCGTGCCGCAGGTCGCGTGGGTACTGATCGCGTTCAACCTCGTGCTCGCGCTCGTGGTTGTACCGGCTGCGTGGGTGTGCGCGCGCCGGGATCCGGCGCGGCTGTGCGCGGCGGGGATCGCGGTATTTGCCGGTGCGTCGGCGGCCTGTTCTTTGGCCGGGTCGATGCCGGTGCTGATCACAGCTCGCTGCGTGCAGGCGCTCGGCGGCGCGTTCGCGTTGGTCGGTTGTCTAGAGCTGCTGGTCGCAGAGGCCGGTGAGCGGCGCGGGATTGCCCGTTGGATCACGGCCGGGGTGATTGGGACTGCGCTCGGGCCGGTTGTGGGAGGGCTGCTTACCGGGGCCATCTCCTGGCGGGCCATTTTCGTGGTACAGGTGCCCGTCGCGGTGCTCGCCGTCCCGGCCGCGCTCATGGCGCGCCGCGGCGCGGTCCTGCGCAGTGAAATGCAGCGTCCGGCCGTGGCACCGAACGTAGCGCTGATCCTGCTCTCGGCGGCGCTGACCGCCGCGCTCTTCCTTCTCGTCCTGCTCTTGGTCGACGGCTGGGGCCGGTCGCCGGCCATTGCCGCACTCGCCGTCTCGGTTGTGCCGGTCGCGGCGTTCGCGGCGAGGCCACTGGCCCGGCTGGCCCGCGCGGGGCCGCGGGCGGAAACAACAGCGGGCTGCTTGCTCGTCGCGGGTGGGCTGGCCGCGCTGGCCCTGCCGCCATCGGCGAATCTCGCGTGGACGATCGCGCCGCAGGCACTGATCGGGCTCGGGCTCGGGCTGACCGTGGACCGGTTGACCCTCGATGCCCTGCGCGATCGATCGCCGCGGGTGCTGCACGGCGGATGGACGATCAGTGCTCGACATGCAGGGGTCGTGCTCGGACTGGCAATCCTGACTCCGGTATTCACCGCAGACTTGCGCGCCGCCCAGGTGCCGGCGCAGGAAGCCATCACGGCGCTCGTGCTCGATGCCCCGTTACCGGCCAACGACAAGATCGCGCTCGCCCGAGGCCTGAGCGACCAGCTAACAAAAGAGCACGGTCGAGTTCCCGACCTGCACCCCGCGTTCACCCGGCTGCAACTGGGCCCCGCGGAACGTCCCGCAGCCGAGCAACTCGAACGCAACCTCGACGCGCAGCTCAAGCGCGCGGCCACCCAGGCGTTCCGCGACTCGTTCCTCATCGCGGCCGGGCTCGCGTTGATCGCGTTGGTGCCGATGATCCTGCTGCGCGGGCGGGCGACAACATGACGTCCGCAAAGACTTCCACAGCCAAGCTGCGGGCATTAGCGTTCCCCATCGCCGCCGCAGTCCTGGTGAGCGGAGTGCTCGGCGTGCAGCTCGCCAACGGCGGCGGTGACTTCGTCCCGGCCCGCTCCGCCCCGCCGTGTGCTCATCGAACGGTCACATCGGTATCCACCGGCATCGAGGGACTCAGTGAACGGCTCGTGCTGATGGGGCTTGATGGAGCCGCCTGCCGCCTCCACGTCACCCGCGAGGCGCTCGCCCTCGACCTCGCGCAGTCGCGCACTCCCACCGACGCGCAGGTGAACGCGCTGCGCGCGGGCCTGCTGGAAGCAGTGGACCGCATGAAAGCCGACGGCACACTGCCGCCCGCGTCCGAGCTCACCGACGAGGCACTCGACAATTCCCACCTCAACGGCTTCATCAAGGCCGCGATCCGCGCTCTCCCCGACTCACTGATCAACAGCGCACTGAAGACCGACGACGTCTTGCGCCGCACAATCAACGACCTCGACCTACGCTCGGTACTCGCCAACCTCAACGACCCCGACGAACTCACCCAGCAGATCAACGCCGCCGTCACCAAAGCCGTCAAGGACTCCCTCGCAGCCCGCCTCCGCGACCTCCTCTGACACGGTCACCGCCGACGTTCGGGTGGACTTGGCCTGACTGCCCGCTCGTGCCGCGTGATGCGCGCTCGTGCCGAATTGAGTTTGGGTCGGCGATGAATCCGGCGACCGACACAGACATGTACAGCACAGCGTGGCCCATCGCTCCTCCTCGTATGGCGTTACTCGATGCGGGTCCTGTGGTCTTGCGCGAGGCCGTGCAGTGGGCATGGCTGCCTGGGCTCGCGCGGGCACAGAACCCACATGTCTGATGCGGTCGCTCGGTAGAGGCGGTACGGCGACGGTCCCGTCACGTCGTCTCGTGTTATCGGTGCGCCGCCGCGATGGCGTGGCCCGGGGTAGACCGAAAGTCCCCGGTCGAGGTCGTCGCCGGACAGCTCGCGGGCGTCTCCGACCGCGTACACGGCCCGGCCGTGGTACGGGGCGACGCTGGAGTCGAAGACGACGATGCTGACCTGCGGACGTTCGGCGAGATTGCGGGAGTGCTGGGCGTCGGTCGCGGACATCCAATAGAACACCCGCTCGTCGGCGGAGGCGAAGTAGACCGGGGATGTCCACGGCCGGCCGTCGGGGTCGACCGTGCCCAGAGTCAGGTAGCGGTTTGTGTCGAGAAGAGCTCGCGCGTGCGCGGCGAGGTCATCGTGCATCATCGATTACCGCACCACCCGGAACCCCAGGTGCGTCGCGGCCGGGGTGACCTGCACGCTGGTCCGTTCGAGACCGATCGCCGAAGCGAGCCTGGCGAACAGGGGCGTGCCGCCACCGAGCAGCACCGGGACCACGTGCACCCGGATCTCGTCGACCAGGCCGAGCGGGAGTGCCTGCTGCATGACGCTCGCCCCGTGCAGGCCGACGACCTTCTCGCCCGCTACCTGTTTGGCCTGCTCAATCGCGCTGGCCACCCCGTCGGTGACGAACGTGAACACAGGCGGGTACGACCTGGTCGGCTCGTTGTGGGTGACCACGAAGCACGGGATGTCACCGACCGGGCCACCATCGCCCCAACCGCCCTCGCCCTCAGTCTGGTCAAATGACTTGCGGCCCATCACAACCGCGCCGCAACCGTCGATCATTTCCTGCAGCATGGCGCGGTCCTCGTCGGTAGCCGCGTCCCAGATCCAGTCATGCAGAACCCCGCCGCCGTCCCCGAGCGGGTTCTGACGGCTGTCGTTCGGGCCGGTGACGTACCCGTCAAGCGAAATGGACATGTCGCAAATGACGAGTGCCATGAGCGCTTCCTCTCTAGGTGGTCAGGACGGCAGCGCGGTGTATTGCACCGCGGCCAGTTGCCACTGCCCGTGGTCGGTCATCCAGGCTTGGGTGACCCGGAAGCGGCCGGTGATGGTTTCGCCGTGGTAGGTGCACTCCGATTCCACTGAGTCGACGCGGATCCCGGCCTGGTCGTAGGCGTGGACTTCGGTGTCGGTCGCGTCCAGCCGTACTTGCTGATAGCCGGTGTCCTGGTGAGCGCCGATCCATTCGTCGCGGCTGATCATGAACCCCTTCGGGCCGATGATGCGTGCGTTCGGTGCGACGAGGTCGTTCAGCGTCGCCCAGTCCGAGGCAAGCAGCGCCTGGTTCACTCGATCCTGCAGGGTGCGGATGGTCTGCTCCATGGTCATCCTCCGGGAGTGCAGGTCGGACTTGTTCAGGTCGGGTGGAGTTCGCGGGCGGCGGGAACGGCGGCGGCAAGCGTGGCCAGCGGCTCGGCGCCCCATGGGGCTGAGGTGATCGCGACGAGGTGCTCGATGCCCAGCGCCGCGGCTTGCGCGCACCGGTGCACGAACTGGTCGGTCGACTCGCCAGCGTGTAGGCGGGTGCTGAGCGTCTTCTCGATGTCCTGATAGGGGCGATCGGCCTTGGCGCAGTGTCGCGCGAGCACGTCGAGCTTGCGGCGGACGGTGTGTCCGCCATCAGGGATGTCGAACAGGTTGCACGCGTCGGCGTAGCGGGCGACCAGGCGCAGCGTCCGCTGCTCGCCGGCACCGCCGATGAGAATCGGCGGGTGGGGGCGCTGCACCGGCTGCGGACTGCCGTGCGGACGGGCGAGCTGGTAGTGCCTGCCGACGATCGGGGTATCGTCGCCGGCCCACATCTGCGCTGCGATCTGCAGTGTTTCCTCCAGCCGGTCGAACCGCTCGTGCACCGCGGGCAGTGACAGCCCCAAGGCGGCCGCTTCGTCGCGGTGGTACCCGGCGCCGATGCCCAGCCAGGCTCGGCCTCCGCTGAGCACGTCCAGGGTGGTCACGGCTTTCACGAGCAACGCCGGCTGGCGCATCGTGACCGGACTAACCAAAGCGCCAAGTCGGACCCGCTCGGTGTGCGCGGCGAGGTAGCCGAGCGCGGTGTATGCCTCGAGCATCTCTGTATCGGCAGGCGGAGCGGTGGGGTCGGCCTGGACGAGGTGGTCGGTGACCCAGATCGTGTCTACGCCAGCTTCATCGGCGGTGCCCGCAACGCGGGCAAGCTCAGCGCCGAGCCGCCGCGGACCACCTGGCCACGAGTAATTCGTCACGCTGATGCTGAGGCGCACTGGGTTGCCTCAGCCGTCACGGCCCGGGCGCGGGCTGCAGTGGGCCGATGTGAACGTTGGCGAGCAGCCAGCGGTCGGCCGGACGAACGCAGATCAGGGAAACCCGGAACCGCCCGGAGTTGTCCCGGCCCTGGTAGCTGGTCTGCTGCGCCAGCACGCCGACGACGACCGCCGCCTGGCCGTAGCCACGCACCTGCGGGTCCTCGATGGCGAACGCGCGGTTCTCCAGGCCGTGCTCGAAGCGCGCGAGCCACTGGTCGCGCGGGACCAGGAAGCCGAGTGGGCCGACGCCGAGGAAGTCGCCGGCGAGCAGCCCATCCAACAGCGTCGCATCGTTCTGCTGCTCGGCCGCGGCCCAGCGCCGCACCAGGTCGAGGACGTCGGACGGTGCAGTCATCGATCCTCCCAGAAGTAGACTCGTCCTGGCGAGCTAAATATTAGGGTTACCCCAAGATTATTGCCACACTTATTTTCTGGCGGCGGATGTGGGACTGCGTGAGCTGAAGAAGGAGCGGACTCGGCAACTCATCGCCGACACCGCCTGGCGGCTATTCGCCGACCGCGGCTTCGACCGAGTGTCCGTAGCCGAGGTCGCGCGCGAGGCGGAGGTCTCCGAGGCGACGGTGTTCAACTACTTCCGCACCAAGGAGGACATGTTCTACTTCCGATTCGAGGCGTTCGAGTCACGGCTGATCGAGGCGGTTCGCGACCGTGCCAGCGGCGAGCCGGTGCTCGCGGCGGTCCGCCGCCACCTGCTGCAACCCGGCGGGCTGCTGGCTCAGGTCGCGGCCGGCGACCGCGAGGCACTCGCCCGGCTTCGAACGGTCAACCGCGTCATCGCCGCCAGCCCTGCACTGCTCGCCCGGGAGCGGCGAGCCATCGCTCGCGCCACCGACGCCCTCGCCGAGCTCCTCGTCGCCGAGACCGGGCGGTCCGGCAACCCGATCAGCGCCTACGTCGCCGCGAACGCGCTCATGGGGGTCCATCGTGCCCTGCTCGACTACGTCCGACGGCGCATCCTTACCGACGACGACCCCGGCCGACTCGCCGCCGACGTGCGCCGGGTCGGCATCCGCGCGTTCACGCTGCTCGAGCACGGCCTGGGCGACTACGCCCCCCGCAAGCGGCCTCAACGGGCTCGCAAGGAGCCCGCCGGTGCGCAATGACCTTCGCTGGCTTGCGGCCCGGACGCCAGAGCGGCGAAGGCGAAGAACAGTATGAGCGCGGCGCTGGTGACGAGCCGGCCTGTGCGGGCCATGCCCTCGATGACGCCGGCGTCGGTGCTGCGGGGGCCGTCGGACTCTCCCTGATGCGCTGAGGATGAACACCTCGTAGTCCATGGACAGGCCTGATCGAGTCGGGTCAGGCCCGGATGCGGGGATCCTCGTACTTGACAAGGCTCTCCAGCTTGTGCACGCGCTCGTCGTGGCCGATTTGGCGTAGCAGGTCAGCGACCGAGGCGTAATGGCCGTACTCGGCGGCGTAGGTTCCCGGATCCGCTGTCGTCTCCAGCTCGGGGTGCGCCGCGACGAAGGACATGTACTCATGCTCGGCGTGATCCTCGAACTCGGCGTTGAGCTTGTAGCTGCGCTCCGGCTTGATCACGAACAGCAGCCACGACACGTGGTAGTAGAAGAACGAGATCAACCAGGGCAGCAGCCTGTGCTTGAACCAGGTCTGCTTGATTCCTTGACGCTGAATGAAGTCCTGCATGATCAGCAGGTGCCACTGCTCGTTGTCCTGGTCTGAGCGCGCGTCCACGATCCTCTCGAAGACCCTCTTGGCGAGCGCCGAGCGGCCGGCGTGCTGGTGTACGGCCCAGTACCCCATACGTTCCCACGCCTGGTAGGGCACGCGGGCGATCGTCTCGAGCATCGCGAACTTGGTGAACGAGCCGGGCTTGCCGTAGAGCAGGTCCACCGGCTTGAACATCATCCGGGCGAGCAGCCCGTAGCGCATCCGTGGCGTGTCCAGCGTGCGCTGCTGTGCCCTGCGCAGTTCCTCGCGATCGAGTTTCGGCGGCCCGCTCGGCAGTTCCGCGCGATGAGGGACCCGCTCACTGGGGAGGTGCGGCCGTTCGCGTACGGGGGTCGGTGCCATGGTGTTCTCCTGGTTGTCGCTCTCGTGCCGGAGGGCTTTCCGGTTACCTCGACGATCCCGGGATCTGCGCCTCGAGACATCGGCCCGTAGGCGGCAGGTGACCGCGCAACTGTCCGTACGTGGCTCGCGTCTCATACGCGGTGTGGCGTAGTGCCTTACGCGCCACTGACTGCGTCGAGTCAGGCGGCGCTGCTCATTGCTAGGTGCTGATCAGCCCGGTCTGGTAGGCGATCACGACCAGTTGCGCGCGATCACGTGCGCCCAGCTTCGTCATGGCGCGGCTGACATGGGTGCGGGCGGTCGCCGGACTCAGGTACATGGCGGCACCGATCTCATCGTTGCTCAACCCCTGCCCGACCAGTGCCAGTACTTCGCGCTCGCGTGGGGTGAGCACCGCGAGCCGATCTTCGCCTGCTTGGGCAGCGCTGCGTCCCGCGGTGAACTGCTCGATGAGGCGTCGGGTGATCCGTGGCGCGAGCAGCGCTTCTCCGGCGGCGATCACCCGGATGGCATGTAGCAGTTCGGCCGGCCCGGCGTCTTTGAGCAGGAAGCCGCTGGCCCCGGCCTGCAGTGCTTCGTAGACGTAGGCATCGGTGTCGTAGGTGGTCAGGATGAGGACATGGACGCCCTGGAGTCCTGGGACCTTTGCGATCTCGCGGGTGGCGTCGATGCCGTCCATGTGTGGCATGCGGATGTCCATGAGGATGACGTCGGGCCGGCTGGCTCGGGCCCGCTCGACGGCTTCAGCGCCGGTGGTGGCTTCTCCCACCACCATGATGTCGTCTTCGAGGTCGAGCAGGACCTTGAACCCGGATCGCACAAGACCCTCATCGTCGGCGAGCAGGACCTTGATCGGAGCGCCGGCGGGTGGCGGTGCGGCTGCTGGACCCATCAGTGCCCGGGTCCGGTTGGTGTCAGGGGCAGACGTGCGTTGACCTCGAACCCGCCTCCGGGCACGGCTCTTGCGATCAGGTCCCCGCCGAGTAGTTGGCAGCGCTCGCGCATTCCGAGGATCCCTCGGCCTGGCTCGGCGGAGCTGCGGGTGCCGTTGCTGGTCGCATTCCGCGCAGGTCGGTGCGGGTCCGCGGGGTCATCACTGGTGGCGTGACGCCGACCCTCATCGGTCACGCGGATGTTCAAGACGTCGATGCCATAATCCAGCGCCACCGTCACCCGGGTCGGGCCCACATGACGAATCACATTGGTGATCGACTCCTGCAGGATTCGATAGGCCGCGCTGCCCACCGCGCTCGGCAACGGCGCCGGTGGTGAGCTCGCCTCGAGTTTGATGTCGAGCCCGGCATCGCGTGCCTGCGCGATGAGTTCATCGATCTGCTCCAGGCCCGGGTGCGGCGTGCGCCCGTTGTCGGTATCGCGGAGCACTCCGAGGATGGCACGCATCTCGCGCAACGCCTGGGAGCTCATCTGCTCGATCGTCACGAGCGCCTCTCGTGCCCGCTCCGGACGCTTGTCGAGCACGTGCGCGGTGACACCGGACTGAACGTTGATGACCGCGATGGCGTTTGCGACGGTGTCGTGCACCTCACGCGCGATCCGCAGCCGCTCGGCGTCGACCCGGGCGCGAGCCTCCTCCTCCCGGCTGCGTTCCGCGAGTTCGGCGCGTTCCTGGGCTTCGGCGGCGATGAACCGCCGGGTCCGGACGGACTCGCCAAGTGCCGCGCTCATCACCGACGCGCCGATCCGGAAGAACACCCAGCCGATGGCGGCCCGGGGTTCGACGTCCGAAGAGAAGACGAGCCAGCCAACCGTCAGCGCCGCAATGCCCGCGCCGGCCGTCACCAGCGACCGGCGCCCGTCCCCGTACGCGGTGAGTGTGTACAGGGCGACGAATAGCCCGAGCCAGCCTGGCCCGTCCCGGAAGTCGAAGCTGTAGTAGACGAGGCTGGCGAGTGCGGTGGTGAGGAACACCGCCACCGGCCATCGGCGCCGGCCGGCTACGACCACGCCACTGACGATCAGCAGGACGTACCCCAGGTTCCCGAAGTCGGTCAGCGGCCGCGCCGGCGTCGTTGCGGTGGGATCTCGGGCCAAGGTGCCCTGCACCTGCATCACGGTGATGAAGAGCGCGAGCAACGCGTCCTGCGCCAGGACAGGCAGCCGGAACCAAGCGGGAGCACGTTGCATACCCGGGATGGTAAGGCTCCTGCGCGGGAGTCGACTCCGATAAAGCGCGCGACTGGCTACGACGAGGAGCGCACTTCGGCACCGGTCAACTACGCGGATCTGCGTAGCTACTGCCATCCGCTGTCGGACGACGCGCCCACGTGGTCGGCGCGACGATCGCTTCCGTGAAACCAGCTACGGAACCCTCCATGACCGACGTGTCCACGCCCGACGACCGACGAGACCCACTCGTGACGCCGCCGCCGGGACCGCTGGGCAGGCAAGCGGCCTGTCCTCTCGCCGGCGACGTGTCGACCAGCGCACCCGTCGTCGGGATGGCGTTGTCGGTGTTCAAGCCCTGGGGGCGCGTCCGAGCACTCCAGCCGCGGCTCGATCCGCGAGAGGTACGGATTCGACCGAGAACCCTCGTTACCCCGTCCAGGGCAGTCGGCTTGCAGCCGTGCCGCCCAGAACCCTCCGGAGTGGATTATGCAGAAGCTTGCCCGCCTGGCTATCCAGCGCCGATGGCTGGTGATCGTCGCCTGGCTCGCATTCATCGTCCTGGCGCAAGGTATCTCCGCCTCATTAGGCGGGGCGAACTACAAGGACACGTACAGCCTGCCGCACACCGAGACCGCCTCGGTGGCCAAGGTGCTGAAGAACGCCGGCCTCGACAGCCAGACCGGCGCCACCGGCACGGTCGTGCTCAAGGCCAAGACCGGGACGCTGCGCACCGAGCCCGCCACCCTCGAGCCGGCGCTGGTGAAGCTGTGCACATCCGGCAACAAGGTCGCAACCATTCGCACGCCGTGGCAGGCGATCGACTGCACCAAGAACGGCTCCACCTCAGCGGGCGACCAGCGGCTGCTCAACACGGACAAGGGCGCGACGACCGGCCTGGTCAACATCACCTGGCAGTCGAACCGCTCCGACACCAAGCTGTTCACCAATGTCTTCAACGACCTCAAGACGCTGCGTAGTGACAGCCTGCAGGTCGAGTTCACCGGCAAAGCGTTCCAGAACGTGGGCAGCTCCGAGGGTGTGCCGCCGTTTGCGTTCAGCTTCATCGCCGCGCTGATCATCCTGCTGATCGTCTTCCGCACGCTCGGCGCCACTGCCCTGCCACTGGCGAGCGCCGTTGCCGCGCTCGGCGGCGGGCTCGGGCTCATCGGCATCCTCACCCATGCCATGAACGTCTCCAACATCACCCCGCAGTTGACCGAGCTGATGGTCTTGGGCGTGGGTGTCGACTACGCGCTGTTCGTCGTCACCCGGCACCGGCGCAATCTGCGTCGCGGCATGCCGGTCAAGGAGTCGATCGTCGCGTCGATCAACACGTCCGGCCGCGCGGTCCTGTTCGCGGGCACGACAGTGTGCATCGCCATCCTGGGCCTGATCGCCCTCGGCGTCAGCTTCTTCAACGGCATGGCGATCGGTGCCGCGGTCGCGGTGGGTTTGACGATGGCCGCGTCCCTGACGCTGCTACCGGCGCTGCTCGCACTGCTCGGGCTGAAGGTGCTGCCACGCGCGCAGCGTCGCGCCGTGCGGGCCGGACAGTTCATCGACGTCCACCCGACCGGATTCTGGGCACGCTGGTCGCGCATCGTCGCGGCGCACAAGATCGCGCTCGGCCTGGCCGGGGCGGCGATCATCGTGGTGCTCGCGTTGCCATTCTTCTCGATGCGACTCGGTCAGGGCGACCAGGGCAACGACCCCGCCGGCACCACGACCCGCAAGGGCTACGACCTGATCGCCACCGGCTTCGGCGTCGGCTACAACTCCAACCTCGAGGCCGTCATCGACGGTCCCGGCGCCACCGACCAGGCGTACCTGCAGAAGATCGGCCAGGCCCTGTCGGCGACGCCAGGCGTCGACCCGGCCAGCGTGCATCCGATCCCGCTCAACAACAGCGCCGCGCTGATCTCGTTCAAGTCGACGGCCTCACCGCAGGACGCGAAGACCTACTCCCTCGTCAAGCACCTGCGATCCGACGTGTTGCCGCCCGTTTATGACGGCACCGCGAACCACGTCTACGTCTACGGCGACACCGCGATCCAGGTCGACTTCGCCAAGGTGGTCTCGGCCAAGATGCCGCTGTTCATCGCAGCAGTCGTCGGGTTGTCCTTCCTGCTGCTGATGATCGCGTTCCGCAGCCTGGTCGTGCCCCTCACCGCGGCCATCATGAACCTGTTCGCGGCCGGTGCATCGTTCGGCATCGTGGTGGCGATCTTCCAGTGGGGCTTGGGCTCGGAGGCGCTCGGCGTCGGCAAGGGCGGTCCCATCGACGCCTGGGCGCCGGTCATGTTCTTCGCGATCCTGTTCGGACTGTCGATGGACTACCAGGTGTTCCTGGTCAGCCGGATGCACGAGGAATGGC
>JBKOXO010000126.1:0-18801 GCA_046744105.1 Actinomycetota bacterium | reverse complement strand
CAGGACCATCCGCGCCAGCGCCACGGTCCATGAGCTGAGATCGCGCAGCAGCACCTTGGCGAGCACCACCTCCACAGCCCACAGCAGCGTTGCCGCGAAGATCATCGCCTCGCCTCGGCCCAGATGGGGGCTGAACGCCGTGCCCAACCCGCCCGACAACACCGCCTGTCCTACCACGAGCAAGCCAACCGCGCCCAATTGCAGCGCGCCCAGCCGCTCGCCGAGCACACTCACCGCGAGCAGCGCCACCCAGACCACCAGCGTCTTGTTGATGAACTGCGCCTGCGCCGGCCCCGACGTCGCGTGCGCCAGCCCCTCGAAGAACAGCACGAACGGCACGCTGCCGCCCACGACGGCGATCGCAGCGAGCCCTGCCAGCCGTGAACGCTGCCGAGGTGCGGCGACCACCTTGTGTCCCCTGGCTCCCGCCAGGCCGCAAATCGCGAGCAGCACCGCGGCGGCGATGGTGTTCTTCGCCGTCGTGTAGGCCGTCGCGTCCCCGAACGCCTTCACGCCATAGGAGTTCACGAAGACAGACACGCCACTGATCATCGCGGCGCTCAGCGCGAGAAGCAGACCCTTGTTCATCCTGTCCCCTCGTTCATATGTGCGCGTACCGTCAGCGCGTCGGCCGCTTCGGTGTCCGTCAGTACCGCCAGCGCATAGCCGGCGTGCGCGACCACCCACTCGCCGGCCGCGGGCACCCGATCCAGCAGCAAGCTGGACACCGTCGCTGTCCGCTCCACCGTGTCGACGACCAGCGATCCGCCGGCCGCGACGGCGCGCACCTGCGCCACCTCACCCAGGCACATGACCCCATGCTCCGGGCCGCACCCGCGACGTCAATAGGGACTTTGGTCAGGTGTCCACGGCGGGCGGCGCAGCCATGCCCTCCATCGATCGGCTTAGGTGCGGGCACCCGGCACGGCGGTGAGCAGCACTGCGGAGTCCGTCAGGGCACGGAGGCCGTGGCGGGCGTTCGGGACGAGGAGCAGGTCACCGTCGCGGCCCTGCCAGCGGTCCGCACCCGCGATCAGCTCGACGCGCCCCTGCAGCACGAGCACCGTCGCCTCGCCGGGGTTCTCGTGCTCGTCGAGGCTGGCGCCCTCGCACAGCGCGACCACCGTCTGGCGCAGTGTCGTCTCGTGGCCGCCGGTAACGGTACGGGCCGACCGGCGTGACGGGGCGCGGCGTGCGGCGTCGAGTTGCTCACGGGCAAGGGCGTCGAGGGAAAGCTTGTGCGTCATCGGACTAGTCTCGCGGGAGCCGTCGTCGCTCCGATCACCCGGCCCGCGCGTGGCTGAATCGAGCCGCGCGCCGTTCGACACGGTGCGGGTGGCCGCGGCGGCGTTTGCGCGTCGGCTCGGGCTCAGGCTCGCCATAGAACAGCCGCTTGGCGACCTCGATGAGGAGCAGGTAGGTAATCACCATACCGACCAGTACGGCGAAGAAGCCGCCGGGCAGCGTGGTGAACCCCAGCGGATCGGCAAGCGGCGTGAACGGAAGCACCGCACCGATCGCGACGATGCCGAGCGCGGCGGCAAGCAGTGGCACGCTCGGCCGGCTGCGCAGGAACGGGACCCGCCGGGTGCGCACCGCGAAGATCACCAGCGTTTGGGTGGCGAGGGACTCCACGAACCATCTGGTACGGAACAGCGTCGGGCCGGCATGGAACAGGCCGAGCATGACGGCGAACGTCAGGAAGTCGAACAGCGAGCTGATCGGGCCGAAGAACAGCATGAAGCGACGGATGAACCCGATGTCCCAGTGCGAGGGGCGCTTCAACTGCTCGGGATCGACGTTGTCGGTGGGAATGGCCAGCTGGCTGGTGTCGTAGAGCAGGTTGTTCAGCAGAATCTGACCCGGCAGCATCGGCAGGAACCGCAAGATCGCGGACGCGCCCGCCTGGGAGAACATGTTGCCGAAGTTGCTCGACGTGCCCATCAGCACGTCCTTGATCGTGTTGGCGAAGATACGCCGGCCTTCCCCGATACCGGCGGCCAGTACGCCGAGGTCCTTCTGAAGCAGGATGACATCGGCGGCGTCCTTGGCGACATCGGTCGCGGTATCGACCGAGACGCCGACGTCGGCGGCATGCAGCGCGAGTGCGTCATTGACGCCGTCACCGAGGAAGCCGACGGAGTGGCCGTGGCGGCGCAGCAGCCGCACGATGCGCGCCTTCTGCTCCGGGCTGACTCGCGCGAAGATCGACGCGCGTCGCCGCCGTGGCCAGCGCCTCGTCGTCGAGCGCCTCGATGTCCATGCCGAGCAGCGTTCCGCCGGAAGTGAGGCCGAGGTCGGCGCAGACCTTCTCCGCGACAAGGGGATTGTCCCCGGTGGCGACCTTGACGGTGACGCCGAGTCCGGCCAGCGTGCCGAGCGCCGAGGCGGCGTCGGGTTTCGGGGGGTCGCGAAATGACAGCACACCTGCAAACCGCAGGTCGTGCTCGTCGGCAGCGCTCACGTGATCGCCGGACATGTCCCGACACGCGACGGCCACCAAACGGCACCGTCGGCGAACAGAGCCGGCAGCACCGCGGCGACGTCCGGCGGGTCGGTGCAGCGAGCCAGCACCGCCTCGGGAGCACCCTTGGTGACGAGCAGCCGTCCCTTGTCGGGTGCTTCGACGAGCGCACTGCTCATTTGCCGTTCGTGGTCGAACGGTACCTCGCCGAGACGCCGGTATCCGGAGATCGCGGTCGGACCGGCTGCCCGGTACAGCGCCGTGTCCAGCGGGTTGCCGCCCACCGGGACGCCGTCACGGAGGTCGACGTCACTGGCCAGCAGCCCGAGCAGCAGCGCTCGGCCATCGCCGGTGCCGATGCCGCGGGCGGCATCGAACGCGATCTGGCCCTGGGTGAGCGTTCCGGTCTTGTCGGTCACCAGGATGTCGAGGTCGCCGAGGTCCTCGATGCAGACCAGCCGCTTGACGAGCACCCGCAGCCGTGCCAGACGCCGCGAGCCCGCGGCGAGGCTGGTGCTCACCCTCGACGCCACCATCGACGGCGACCGGCAGCTGGCCGAACTCGTCCTCGCCGGCATCGGCGCCTTCGCCCGGGACTAGGGCGTGTCCCGTCACGGCGCCGGATCGGCCGGCCGCTCGGGTATGACGCTGAACGCCTCTTCCTCCTCCTGCGCGTTGTGCAGGCGCAGGATCGCGTCCAGTCCATAGAGGCGCTGACGCAGCTCCACAACGTCCTCGGGCCGGACATGCTCGGGCTCGATGCTGTCGAGGAGCCGCCGCAGCCGAGCTACCTGCTGCGCGATCTCCGCATGTGTGCGGCTCAACCCGGCAGTGGCCGCGGTAGTGCCCAACGCACGCGCCACGAGCGGCAGCAGAACTGCCTCGTCCGCGTCCTCGTGCGGGAGCAGCTCGTTCTCCAGACGCTCCAGCAGCCGGCGCGCCGGGTCGAGGTCAGGCCGCTGGCGCGACAACGAGTCCGCAACGGCGCGGATCTGCTCCATCACCGGCAACACCGCGTCGTGCTCGGTGCGCAAATCGTGCGCGGTCGCGATGTCGGCCGCGGGCATCGCCACGGTGTGTATCCGTCCCGGCAAGACAGCGACGAGCGCGATGCCGATCGCGAGTACGTCGATCACCTCCTGCAGGAGGGCACCGACGGCGGGTACCAGGAAGCCGAGGGCGGCGAACACCATCGCGGCGAGCGACAGCCCCATCCCGACGCCGACCGCGCGCCAGGCGATGCGCCGTGCACGCCGGGCGATCAGGATTGCATCGGCGAGAGCATCCACTCGGTCGACCGTCAGCACGATGTCGGCCGTCTCGGAGGACGCGGTGGCACCGCGCGCTGCCAGCGCGACGCCGACACCGGCGGCCGCCAGCGCGGGCGCGTCGTTCACACCGTCGCCGACCATGATCGTCGCGGATGCTGCCGACTCGTGCTGGACGGCAGCGAGCTTCGCCGCGGGGTCGCGGTCGGCGAGCACCGTGTCGACGCCGACCAGCCGTCCGACGGTGTCTGCGATGTCGGCGCGGTCTCCCGTGAGCAGGACGACTCTGCCGATGCCGGCGCTGCGCAGGGCGCGCACCATGCGACGCGCGTCGGGGCGGATCGGATCGCGGAGCAGCAGCGCGCCGGCCGGCTGGTCGTCGACACCGACGAATACGGCAAGTGAGCCGTCCAGTTCGGCGCGACGGCGTGCCTGCCGCGCCCAACCCAAAGGATCGTCGCCGACGATCCAGCCGGGCTTGCCGAGGCGCACCCGCTCATCGCCGACGTCGCCCTCGATGCCGTAGCCGTGGACTTCGCGGACTCCGCTCGGCATGCGCAATGTGAGCCCGGCACGAGCGGCCGCCGTGACGATGCCGGCGGCCAGAACGTGTGGCGAGATCTGGTCCAGCGAGGCTGCCAAGCGCAGCACCTGCTCGGGCGGCAACCGCTCGTCGGCCGTGACGATGTTGGTCAGCTCGGGCTGACCACGGGTCAGCGTTCCCGTCTTGTCGAAGAGCATCACTTGTCCGGCGGCGAGGCGTTCCAGCGCGCTGCCACCTTTCACCACAACTCCGGAGCGGGCGGCGCCGGACAGGCCGGACATGATCGCGATCGGTGCGGCGAGCAGCAACGGACAGGGGGTGGCGACCACGAGCACGGCAACGGCCCGGGTCGCGTCCGCGCTCCACGCCCAGGCCACACCCGCCAGGGCGAGCGTCAACGGGACGAAGAAGACGGCGAGCCGGTCGGCGAAGCGCACGAAGGGCGCCGACGAGGCCTGCGCCTGCTCGACGAGGCGCACCACGCCGGCGTACGTGGACTCGGTGGCTGTGGTGGTCGCGAGCAGTTCGAGCGGCTCCCCCGCATTGACGACGCCGCTGCGCACGTCGTCGCCGACGCGCCGATCGACCGGCAGCGACTCACCTGTGAGCGCCGATTCGTCCAGCACGGCCACCGTCAGCAGCCGCCCGTCGACCGGCACCACCTCACCGGAGGCGACGATCAGCCGCTCGCCGACCGTCACCTGATCGACGGGCACCTCGACCACGCCGTTCTCGATGCGCCGCCGCGCGGTACGCGGGGACCGCTGCACCAACAGGCTGAGGTCGCGCCGGGCACGGGAGTCGGCGCGGGCTTCGAGGAGTTGGCCGGTGCCGAGCATGACGGCGATCACCGCTCCGGCGAACGGCTCTCCCACCGCCAGCGCCCCGGCAAGCGCGAGCACGGCGATAACGTCGACACTCAGTTCGCGACGGCGCAGCGCCCCGGTCACCAGCGCGATCGCATAGCCCAAGCCGACGACGGTCGCCGCGGCCCATAACGCGTCGGCCGCGGTGCGCCAATGTGCGAACCAGGCAGCGAGACCGGCCGCCAGCAAGACGACCGAGGAGGCGAACAACGCCGTCGTGCCGTGCCGCCGCAACGACACCACGACATCACTCTAGGTTGCGCCGGGATCGCCGTATCGGGATCGCGATGAGGGCCGTGGCGCCCGCTACGGAGATCACCCGCCACGTCCAGCGCAGCACCCCTACGTTGAACTCGAAGATCGATCGCGGATAGCGACCTGTGAACAGGATCACGGAGAACGCCACCATGCTCAGCAGCACGAACGCGATCCACAAGAACCCCAGTACGACGTAATGCGGGATCGCCAGCATCCACTTGACCAGCCACCGCCACCGCGACAGCAGCGCGTCGAGTGACGCGTCGATGCGGACCGGGTAGGCCGGTACGGCAGTCATGTCAAACTCCCGTCAGGCGTGATGAGAAAGACCGGGAACTGCGCGGCGACCGCCTCGAAATCCTTCAGCGGGGCGCGCCGGTTCACCGGGATGTGCGGCCGAGCGCCTGGGGCGCGATCGAGGTAACGCTGCAGGATGGGGGCGCGGACGCTCGGCTCGACCTCCTCGAGACGGACAACCTCGCGGCGCCGCCCGTGCCACAGCACCGCACGCCCATCAGCCGCCCGGATGTTGCGCACCCAGTTCACGTCGTTGCCGAGCATGGACACGAGGTAGCGCTTACCTGCATAGTCGGCGACCGCCAGCGGCAAGGAGATCGGTCGCCCGCTGCGCCGGCCGGTCACCTCGAGGGTCACCATCCGGGTGGGCAGCAGCCTCCCGACGGCGGCCGAGAGCCGGTTCTGCGGGCGGGCCCACCAATTGGGACGTCCGCCCCGGTACATCCACCGGTAGTACCGGTCCCACATCTCACACCTGCTTGGGGAGTTTGCCCGTCAGGCTGAACACGGCACGCATCGCTTTGTGGCCGAAATCCGCGGTCGGATCGAACATGCACGGGCAGCCACCGTCGATGACCGTGACGTCGTGTTCGCGCCCGTACTTCGTGGCCGCCGCCGACACGCTGCCCGGGCCCGGACCGCGATGCATCCACACCTGCTTGATGCCGAGGTCGACGCATTCCCGCATGGTGTCCTCGGCATGCTCGGGATTGGTCGCAATCACGACCGCGTCGACGCCGCCCGGCACCGCAGCCAGATGCGGGTAGCAGACATCGCCTTCCACCTGCTCGGCACTGGGATTGATGGCGAACACCTCGTAGCCGCGGCCGCGCAGCCGCAGGTAGACGACGTTGCTGCCGTGCCCCTTCGGGCTCCGCGACACTCCGGTCACCGCGATCCGCCGGTTCGCCAGGAACTCCGATGCAGCCTGCCTCATCGTGCTCATCGACAATCCCCCTCCGTGCGCCATCCCTACTGATCCACGCTTCACGCTTCGCCTCGGCAGCGGCTGTCACCAGAGTCGAAGGCACTCGGCGGTCGTGACCTCCGGCCCGCGTCACCCCGATGCGACCACCAGCACGGGCTCGCCGCTGGCCGAACGTGCCGACTTGCCGACGATGGCCAGCTCTGCCGGCCGGCCGCCGCGATCGTCTACGTGGGACGCAACGCCCTGGCGAGGTCTTCCCCCCACGCATGGGCGCGGACGTACTCGCCCTCGAGCAGGTGGTTCTGTTTGTCGACGCGGAAGCTGTGCACCGGCGCGACCAGCTGTGCCCCGTGGCTCCGCAGCAGCCGAGCGATGCCCACCGACGCCCGGCCGGCAAAGATCGCAGGCATGTCGACACGGGTGTCGAATGCCGCGGCCTGGCACGACAGGCTGCCCAGCGAGGCGAACCACTCGCGCAGGCCGAACTCGCCTGCGTCCGATTCGAGAGTGAGCGTGCCACCCGGCTTCCCCGCGGCATCGCGGGCGGCCCGCCGAGTGGCCGGTCGGCTGAGCCCGCGCACATGTGTGGGGCCGCCGACGACCAGCAGCTCGACGATCGCCAGCTGGTCCGGGGCAGCCTCGCGCACCGGCACCACATCGGCGTGCGCACCGAGCCCCGAGCCGATCGCCTCGGCGATCGTCCTTGTGTTGCCGTACATCGACTCGTAGACGACGAGGGCCTTCATCGCCCGTCGCTCGGATATTCGGCGAGGACCTTGCGCAGGGCGTCCACGAAGCGAAGCGACTCATCGTGCGGGCGCTGCCAGACGTTGCGGCCGAAGATCAACCCGGTCGCGCCGGCGGTCATGGACTGGCGCGCCTTGTCCAGCATCGCTTCATCACCGGCCTTCTCACCGCCCGAGACCAGGACGAGCGTGCGGTTGGCAGATCGGACCACAGCGTCGATGCTCTGCTGGCTGGTGAACGGCTGCTCGTAGGGTGCCTTGACACCGGCGGTCTTCTCGGGCTGCGGGAAGTTCACCTTGACGATGTCGGCGCCGAGTTCGCTAGCAGTGCGGGCCGCGTAGTCGACTGCGTAGAACGAGTCCTTGCCGCCCTTGGGCTCGATGGCCGACCCGCGCGGATACGCCCACACGATCAGCGGCATACCCAGGCGTACGGCGTCGGCCCGTACGCGCCGGTACTGTTCGAAGTCGGCTGGCTGCGCCGGGGTGCCCACGTAGAGCGTGTAACCCACCGCGTCGGCGCCGAGCCGTACCGCATCTTCCACCGTCGCGTTCAGCGGCGACAGCGCCTCCGCGTCAGACGGTATGTCCGTCTTACCGTTCAGCTTGAGCACGAGCGGCACCTCGCCGGCGTAGTCCCAGTAGAACTTCTCAGCGAGCCCGATCTGGAGCACGATGCCGTTGAAGCCGCCGGTGCGTGCCAGCTCGACGATGTAACGAGGGTCGGAGGACTGGGGGTTGGCGAAGAAGTCGCGCGGGCCGTGCTCGAGACCCTGGTCGTACGGCAGGAACAGCGCGGTGCCGTTGCCCAGCCCGTGCTGGAAGAGGATGCGGCTCAGCCGCGCCTTCTTGCCCGTGTCGAGCCCGAGTTGGTTCAGTGCTGGTCGGGTGTTCATGCCGGCTCCTCGCCCACGTTGGTGGCGGAACGGCCTGGAAGCGCGAGCGTCGCCGCGGTGTTAGACCGTCGGCGCGCCAGGCCGTCCCGCCACGTCTAGTTCAGCCGATGCACCCACCGCAGCAGTAGGGGCCAGTGTCCCCAGCGGCCGGGACTTCAGGCCTGTCAGCGATGAGCGCTCGCGCGAAGAGCCCCGCCGCCGCGGCGCGGCCGCGCCGAAGGCGCGAGCGGAGACGGGGATGCACCCGAGCGCCAGCGAGCGGTGCAGACACGGATCCGCCCGGGCGGGATGTGCTAGGTGGTCTCGGGCTGCATTTCTATTGCGCCGCAGGGGCATTCGACCGCGCACAAGCCGCAGCCCTTGCAGTAGTCGTAATCGATGGCGTAGCCGTGGGCGCCGTCGATCTTGAGGACGGCATTGTCGGGGCACACGCCGTAGCAGTTGTCGCAGCCGAAGCAGTTGCCGCACGACAGGCAACGTCGCGCCTCGTACAGCGCTGTCTCGGGGTCCAGTCCGCCGACGACCTCGGTGAACTCGGACATGCGCCGGGCGGCTTCCAGACGGGGGCGTACGGCGTGTGGAGCATCGCTGTAATACCACGTGTTGAGGCGCTCGAACGTGGCCGCCTCGCGGGCCGGCTCGACCGGCGCGGGCCCACCGCGCAGCCACGCGTCGATGTTGCGGGCCGCTGCCTTGCCGTGCCCGATGCCAACCGTCACCGAGCGGGTCGCGGGCACCATGTCGCCGCCCGCGAATACGCCTGGGTGCCCGGTCATCATCCGCGCGTCTACGCGCACCACGCCGTCCACAATCTCGAGATCGGGCAACGTGTCCACCAACGAGTGGTCTACGTCCTCACCGAGCGCGAGTACCACCGTGTCGGCGTCGAGTTCCTCGACCTCGCCGGTCGGCTGTGGGAAGCCGGTCTCGTCGAGTTCCATCCGTTCGACCGAGAGGCGTCCGCCATCGACGTGTTTGATCGTGGACAGCCAGCGCATGCGCACGCCCTCGGCGATCGCGTCCTCCACTTCGATGTCGTTGGCCGGCATGCGTTCGCGGGTGCGGCGGTAGACGACAAGCGCTTCATCGGCACCCAGCCTGCGGGCGGTGCGGGCGGCGTCCATGGCGGTGTTGCCGCCGCCGTAGACGATCACTCGGCGGCCGAGCTGCGGGCGTTCGCCGCCCGCGGTCTGCCCGAGCAGGTCCAAGGCCTCGAGAATGCGCGCGGATTGCCCGGCCGGGATGTAGGCCCGATGCGCCAGCTGTGCGCCCACCGCGAGGAACACCGCGTCGTAGTCGGCGAGCTCCGCGCGCAGGTCGGTGACGCGGGTATTGAGCCGCAGCTGGATCCCCAGCGCCAACAGTCGGCCGATCTCGAGGTCGAGCACGTCGCGGGGCAGCCGGAACGTGGGAATGCCGTAGCGCATCATGCCACCCGGCTGCGCGCCCGCGTCGCGGATCTCCACGGCGTGGCCCAGCAGGCGCAGCTGGTAGGCCGCCGACAATCCCGACGGACCGGCGCCGACGACGAGCACCCGCTTGCCGGTGTTCGCGGCAGGCTCGGGCAGCCGCCAGCCCTGCCGGATCGCCTCGTCGCCGAGGAACCGCTCGACGGAGTTGATGCCGACGGCCTTGTCGAGCTGGGCGCGGTTGCATGCCGTCTCGCAGGGGTGATAGCAGACCCGGCCCATGATCGCGGGGAACGGGTTGTCGGCGACCAGGCGCCGCCACGCGGTCTCGTACGAGCCGTCCTCAGCCGCGTACAGCCAGGCCTGGACGTTCTCGCCGGCAGCGCAGTTCTCGTTGCAGGGTGGCCAGCGGTCGATATAGACGGGGCGTTCGGTGCGCCATGCGCCGGTGTGGTTGGCGAGACTGGATTTCACGTCCAGCGTGATCGCGAAGGGGCGGTCCATCACGCCTCCTGCAGGCCGTAACGGGCGATATTGCGGTCGGCGATCGCCTGGATGCGCGCGAGCAGGTCGGTGCGCGGCGGGTCGGCGAACAGGTGCGCGTAGCGCCGCTGCGGACGCAGGTACTCCGCAACCGGGACGCGTCCGCGGATCGGCAGCACGTCTGTCACCTCACCGTGCGATGCCTCGAAAACCGGGAACAGCCCGCTGCGCTGGGCGAGGCGGGCCAGTCGGACAGTGTCGGCCGGCGCCGACCCCCAGCCCAGCGGGCAGGGCACGAGCACGTGCAGGTAGCGTGCTCCGCGCATCGTCATCGCCCGCTCGACCTTCGTCTCCAGGTCGTGCAGTTCCGCGACGGTCGCGGTCGCGACATACGGGATCTCGTGCGCCATCGCGATGCGTGGCAGGTCCTTGCCCTGACCGATCGGCGCGCCGGGCTCGACGCCCATGGCCTGTGTGGTCGCGGTACGCGCGAACGGCGGGGTGGAGCCGGAGCGCTGCACCCCGGTGTTCATGTACGCCTCGTTGTCATAGCAGACGTAGAGGACGTCGTCATTGCGCTCGAACATGCCGGACAGGCACGCCAGGCCGATGTCGACCGTGCCGCCGTCACCGCCCTGGGCCAGCACCCGAATCTCCTCGCGGCCCTGCGTTTTCAGCGCCGCCGCGACGCCGGACGCTACCGAGGGAGCGTTGGCAAACAGCGAGTGAAGCCAGGGCAACTGCCAGGAACTCTCGGGATACGGTGTCGAGAACACCTCCAGGCAGCCTGTCGCGTTCACCGCGACGAGCTTTCCTCCGGTCGCGCGAACCGCCGCGTCGAGTACGTAGCGGGCGCCGAGCGCCTCGCCGCAGCCCTGGCAGGCACGGTGCCCGGAGTTGAGCGCGTTTCGCCGGGCCGGGCTCGCCTGTTCGGTGCGCAGTGCCTCGCCGAGCAGCCGGTTTCCTACAGCACGGCTGCCGACCTGGTAGAACTTCACGCTCTGCACGGACATGTCAACCAATCCGAGATCCAGGCACGCCCGCGTCACGCAACACACCCAGGGCGTGCGGACCCGAGGCGCGCCGCTGCCGCATCCGGTCGATCTGCTGCTCGACCAGCTCGTCGTGCAGGTCGAGGAAGACCAGCCGTTCGCCCAGCCAGCCCGACATCGCGTCGGCGACCATCCGACGCAGCCCGGACCTGGTCACCGCGCGGCCACCGAGCCCAGCGACAACCGTGCTGACCTCCGCGAGCGAGCCGGACAGCGCCGCATGCACGTCCGCGGAGACGATGCCGCGCGCGCCGGGCGCCAACGCCCGCTCCAGGACGACGACTCGCCTCGCAGCTCCCAGGGCTTTCCGTACCTCGGCGTACGGGAACGGCCGGAACATGGTGATTGTCAGCACGCCGACGTTTCCGAACTCGTCGGCGACGTCCTTCAGCGTGCCGCTGACAGAGCCCAGCGTGACGACCACGGTGTCGGCACCGTCGACGCGGTAAGCGTCCACAGTGGACAGCCGCCGTCCCCATCCGTGGCACACCTCCGGGAACACGGTCAGCGCCTGCGACAGCTGGTAGTGCGAGAGATAGCGCACCTCGGTGAATGCCTCCGGCCCGACCATTGCGCCAATGGCAACCGGGTCATCAACATCGAGCACCTGCCGCGGCGCATACGGGGGCAGGAACGCGTCGACTGCCTCCTGGTCCGGGACCTCGAGGGGCTCGAACGCGTGCGTCAGGACGAAGCCGTCGACGCATACCATCACCGGCACGGACAGCTCTTCGGCGAGCGCGAACGCCACCACATGCAGATCCACTGCGGCCTGGTTGTCTGCCGCGTAGAGCTGCACCCATCCGCAGTCACGCTGGCTCATTGAGTCGCTCTGGTCGTTCCAAATGTTGATCGGTGCGCCGATCGCGCGGTTCGCGACGGTGAGCACGATCGGAAGGCCCAGCCCGGACGCGTTGAACAGAGCCTCGGTCATGTAGAGCAGTCCTTGGCTTGCCGTCGCCGTGTACGCACGAGCGCCGGTGGCGGAGGCCCCTATCGCTGCGGACATGGCCGCGAACTCCGACTCCACGGTCAGGAACTCGCAGCCGGGCAGCGAGCCGTCACGCACCATCGCGCCGATCGCCTCGACGATGTGCGTCTGCGGCGTGATCGGGTACGCAGGTACGACCTGCGGCCGGCACCGCGCCACCGCCTCGGCGATCGCCCGCGATCCCTCCAACTGCCTACGCATGCACGACACTCCTCGTGTAGTCGTATGCCGCGCGCGCAGCGGCCACGTTGCCTTCGGCGACCGCGCCGGTGAACCGTTCCCGCACCGCCCGTTCCAGTGCATCGATGGACACCACACGAGTTAGTGCCGCCAGCCCACCCAGCAGACACGCGTTCGGCAGCGGCCGGCCGGTGTGCCGGCGGGCTATGTCCGCCGCCGGGATCGTCGCCAGCCGCTGCAGATAGTGCCGGTGTGCCATCTCCCCCAGGCCCAACTCGTCCCACGAGCGGGTGGAGTTGATCAGCGCATAGCCCTCCAGGCCGAGCCCGGCGAACAGCTGCACGTGATGCAACAGTGTCGCGTCGGCCACCACGACCGCATCGGGTTCGGTGACCGGTTCACGCACCCGGATCGGCACATCGGCGACCCGGCAGAACGCCATCACCGGCGCGCCCATCCGTTCGGACCCGAAGCTGGGAAACGCCTGCGCCTCACGTCCGTCGAGGAATGCCGCGACTGACAGCAGCTCCGCGGACGTCACCACACCCTGACCACCGCGGCCGTGGAACCGCACCTGGAACACGGTTTCATCAGACAGGCTCGACGCCGCGGGTTGACAGGGCCGGAAGTCCCCGGGTACGGCGACGCTGGGCCCTCGCGGGCGGACGGGCGTCGGCGCAGAATCCCCGAGTGGGCACGCTGCGACGGATCCGGCTCGCGCTGGGCGCGCTGGGATTGGTGCTGCTCGCCGGAACGGTCGGCTACGTCATCCTCGGGTTCGGCTGGCTGGACGCGCTGTACCAGACCGTGACGACCGTGACCACGGTCGGGTTCCGGGAAGTGCGCACACTCAGCGCCGCAGGCAAGGTGTTCACGATCGTGCTCATCCTGCTCGGGGTGGGCACCGCGCTGTACACGCTGGGCGTCCTGCTCGAAGCACTCATCGAGGGCCACCTGCACCAGCACCTGGAGAGGCGTCGCATGGATCGGGACATCGGCCGGATGACCGGCCACGTGATCATCTGCGGCTGGGGACGCGTGGGGCGTGCCTGTGCGCAGTACCTCGTCGCGACCGAGCAGCCGTTCGTCGTCGTCGACCGGGACCCGGGCCGGCTCGCCGGGCTGCCATATCCACTCGTGGTCGGCGACGTCACCGACGACGATGTGCTGCTCGCCGCCGGCATCACCAAGGCACGGGCACTCATCAGCGCGCTGAACACCGACGCCGACAACGTCTACGTGACGCTGTCCAGCCGGGCGTTGCGCCCGGACCTGGTGATCATCGCCCGAGCACGGACCGAGACGTCGAAATCCAAGCTGCTACGCGCCGGAGCGAACCGTGCGGTGAACCCGCAGCTGATCGGCGGGCGGCGCATGGCGACGTTGGCCCTGCAGCCACACGTCGCCGAGTTCCTCGATGTGGTGATGCACGACGAATCGCTGGAGTTCCGCATGGAGGAGGTTGTCGTCGCTCGTGGATCGTCGGTGTGCGGCCGGACGCTGGGCGAGGCGGCGCTGGCCGAGCGCACGGGCGTGCTGGTGCTGGCCCTGCGTCCCGGCGCGGCCGCGCCCTTCGCCGCCAACCCGAGCCCGGACTGCCGCCTCGGCCAGAACAGCATCCTGATCGCCGTCGGGACGCCCGGCCAGCTCGCAGCGCTGCACCGTGAGTGCGCGGCTTCGTGACGCGTCACCGCCATCCTTTCGCCTGGATCTGCTTGAAAAATAAGCCGATTCTGGCTGGACATGGGCGCGGGCGACGCAGTAGACTCGAACATATGTTTGAACGACCCGCGCCGCCGCTGACGGTCGCCGAGGTGCTCGACGACCCGGATCAGGCCGCGGCGTGGGTGGCGCGAGACATGCCGGGTCCCGACACCGGCGTGAGCGTGTCGTTGCTCGACCCGAGCACGCTGTCCCACGCCGGGCGTGTCGATCTGCTCGTGGCGTTGGAGCGGCAGGCCGCATGGCTGGCGGCGATGCAGCAACGCGTCCTGGCTGCGATGGCCGCCGATCCCGCGGCCGCGGCCGACGACGTGGATCGCACGGGTGAGGGCTGGGTTCGTGAGGATGTCGCCTGTGCGCTGCGCCTGTCCGGACTGACCGCGACGCGACGGATCGCCGTGGCGCAGACGCTTGCGGAACGGCTGCCCGCGACGCTCGAGCTGCTCGGCCGCGGTGAGATCAGCTACCTGCACGCGGCCGGCCTCGCCGAGGCGGTGTATCCGCTCGATGGCGAGCAGACGACCAAGGTCGAAGCTCGGGTGTTGCCGCGGGCCGGTGAGCAGACGCTGGGCGAGTTCCGGCGCGCGGTGCGCCGGGCGGTGGCGTCGGTGGCCGCCTCGACGGTGGAGCAGCAGCGGGCGCAGGCGATGTCCGAACGGCGGGTGTGCGTCACCCCGCGCGATGACGGCATGGCCGAACTGTGGGCGCTGCTACCGGCGGAGGGCGCCACCGCGATCAGCGCTGCCGTCGATGCGCTTGCCTCCGTTACCTCCGCCGACGACCCGCGCTCCGCCGACCAGCGGCGCGCCGACGCATTGGTCGACCTCGCCGTCGCCGCGTTGCACGACCCGTTGCTACCCAAGGCGCAAGGTATGCGGCCGGCCGTCCAGGTGACCGTCGCGTTGTCGACGCTGCTCGGGGTGGACGAACAGCCCGGCGAGTTGACGGGGCACGGTCCTATCCCTGCGTCGGTGGCCCGGCGATTGGCCGCCGACGAAACCGGAACATGGCGGCGGCTGGTTACCGATCCGGTCAGCGGGCAGCTGATCGACTACGGCCACACGACGTACCGGCCGCCGAAAGACCTCGCCGAGTTCGTAATCGCTCGTGATCACGTGTGCGTCTTCCCGACGTGCGCCCGACCGGCGCGGCGCTGCCACCTCGACCATCGAATCCCTTTTGACAAAGGCGGATCAACCAGCAGCGAAAACGTCGCAGCGCTATGCGAACGGCACCATGTCGGCAAACACAAGACGACCTGGACGCCCCGGCGTCAGCCGGATGGCAGTCATACGTGGGTAAGCCCCACCGGCCACCGCTATCGAGCCCGACCACCCGACATCCCGGTCGACACCACGCTCGATGACAAGCCACCGCCGTTCTGACCCCACGGACCTGGGATTCCGCGAAGGCTTTCGCGGGCCGCAGCAGGCGCGCATATCCGGCGGGTCAGGTCCGGGCGGCAGACTACGGACATGGCCACTCGATACGTCGCGCTTGCCCGGCGGCTCGGCCATCGCCCATGGGTCGCTGCCATCGGGCGTCGGCTGGTGCCGTTCGACCGATGGCTGGAGCGCACAACCGCCGGGCGGCTCTCGATCGCCTGGCCGCTGCCTCGGCTCCAGTTGATGACGATCGGCCGCCGGACCGGGGTGGCGCACACCACGCCGCTGCTGTACGCGCGCGACGGCGGCGACTGGATCGTCACCGCGTCCAACTGGGGCCAGCTGCACCATCCGGACTGGTCGGCCAACCTGATTGCGAACCCTGACGCGACCATCACGATCGGCCGGGAGCAGACCGACGTCCACGCCACCCTCGCGACGGGCGCCGACCGCGACCGGTTATGGGATGCCGTGACCGCGGTGTGGCCGGCGTACGAGACGTATGCGCAGCGCGCCCGCCGTGAAATCCGGGTCTTCCGGCTCACCGCTCGTTAGCGAGAGGGCGTGCGGCGAGCCTGACCCGAGCCAGCCGAACAGCCATCTCGGGAAGCGCCTCCTGGCTGATCGATCCGCGCAGGTCGGCGAGCGCGTTGGCGAGGCAGGCCCGGACCACGACCTCGGGTGTTGAATCGGCGAATTCCCGGTACAGCTCGTCGACGATGCGGGCGACGGAATCCGACGCGGCTGCCGCGCGCGCTGGCGCTTGGGCGGCGGGCCGCACGTGCAGGAACAGCCGCCGCCCCGGCCCTTGCATCTCTACGACGTCGAGAACCACTCGTGTCCGGCTGGACCAGCTGAGCCGCCGCATGTCGGCGTAGACCGGGCAACCCGCGATGTGGCCGATAACGACGTCGTGCTTGCTGGACCGGTACGCCGCAAGCGGCATGTACGTGGCGCGCCCGGACCGGGCCAGTACGACGACCTGCTGTCCTTGAGTTCGGCATACCTGGCCCATCGCGCGGCGGGCTCGGTCGGTGACGGCCAGCCGCGCGCCGAGTGAAACGCCCATCCCCTGCATGAGCTGCTCCCCTGAACTGCGCTGCGGCCGGGCTCGCCCGACAGATCCCTGATCATGTGCGCATTTGGGTGGACCGGCCGTTGAAATCAGGCTCCGCGTTGGGCCGGTCGCGTAAACAGGGCCGAAGGTCCCTTACCGATGTGCTCTGGTCGAGTGCGATGACCCGCCCCAGCGCGCGGGGCTTGTGATGTCTGTTCCAGGAAGGCGCCGCCGGGCAGGATGAAGCCGTATCTCACGACGCGAGTACTACTTAGCAGCACCGACTCGGGAGCCGCCATGCGCAAGTTCGTGATCATGGGCATCCAGGGCAGCGGCAAGGGCACCCAGGCGAAGCTGCTTGCCGACGACCTCGACCTGGAGCACATCAGCGTCGGCGACATCTTCCGGTGGAACGTCCAGCACCACACGAAGCTCGGCGCCCAGGTGCGCCGCACCGTCGCCGAGGGACGGCTTGTCGGCGACGACGTGGTTGAGGCCGTCGTCCGGCAGCGGCTGTCCGAGCACGACTGGAACTACGGGTTCATCATCGACGGCTTCCCCCGCAACGCACGGCAGGCCGAGTTCTTCCTGGAAAGCTACGACATCGACGGCGTGATCAACCTGGAGCTGCCCGACCAGGAGATGCAACGGCGCGTGCTGGCCAGGCGGCTGTGCACGCAGTGCGGCCTCGACTACAACCTGATTGCCCATCGCCCGAAGGTGCCCGACGTGTGCGACGTCTGCGGTGGACGTCTCGCCGCCCGCGAGGACGACAACCCCGAGGCACTCGCCGTCCGCGTCGCGGACTACCACGAGCAGACCAAGCCGTTGATCGAGATCTTCCAGCGCAAGGAGATCGTCGCGAGCATCGACGCCGCGGCGCCCGTCCGCGAGGTTCAGGTGGCGATCCGGATGCACTTCGACCTGCCGCCCGTAGCGGGCTAGTCCTGCTTGACCAACCAGTCGCCGAGCACGTCCACGGCTTCGGCGATCTCGGCGGTATCGCCGGCAAACGACATCCGGATGAACCTGCCCCCGTCGACGGGATCGAAGTCGACGCCCGGGGCCACCGCAACGCCTGTCTCGTCGAGTAGGCGCGCCCCCCATGCCAGCGCGTCGGACGTCCAGCGCGACACGTCGGCGTAGATGTAGAACGCGCCGTCGGCGGGAGCCAGTCGGTCGAGTCCGATCGCCGGTAGGCGCTCGAGCAGCAGGTCACGGTTGGTGCGGTATCGGGCAACGTTCGCGTCGAGGTCGGCGTATGCGTCGAACGCGTGCACCGCGGCGTGCTGCGCAAGGGTCGGCGGGCACAGCGCGAAGTTGCTGGCCAGCCGGTCGACCGAGTCGAGCAGCTCGTCCGGGACGAGCAGCCAGCCCAGCCGCCATCCGGTCATGCAGAAGTACTTCGAGAACGAGTTGACGACGATGGCGTTGCGGCTGGTCGACCAGGCGCACGACGGCGCGCCGCGGTAGGTGATGCCGTGATAGATCTCGTCGCTGATCAGCCGGACGTCGTGGGCGTCGCACCAACCGGACAGCTCGGCGAGCTCGCCGGCCGCCAGCATCGCGCCGGTCGGGTTGGCGGGGCTCGCGAGGACGACGCCGGCGGGCACCTCGGAGAGCGCGTCCAGCGCGGCGACGGTCGGCTGGAAGTGGCTGTCCGGTCCGCACGGCAGCTCGAGCACCCGGCAGCCCAGCGACGCCAGCATGTTGCGGTAGGCCGGATAGCCGGGGCGTGCCAGCACGACGAGGTCGCCCGGATCGAATGCCGCCAGGAATGCCAGCAGGAAACCGCCCGACGAGCCGGTGGTGGCCACCACGTCGTCGCGCGAGACCGAAAGCCCGTACCAGTGCCGGTAGTGGCCGGCGATCGCCTCGCGCAGCGCGGGAATGCCGATCTGCGACGTGTAGCCGAGCCGGTCGGCGGAAAGCGCCCGCCGGGCGGCCGCCAGCACGGTAGCCGGTGCCGGCGTTCCGGGCTGCCCGGCGTTGAGCACGTATACCGGCAGCCCGGCCGCGCGGCGGTCGTGCGCCACCTGGAGCACCCGCATGGCGTGAAACGGCGGCACCTGGCCCCGGTCGGCGACGTTCATGGCCGGACGTCCACCCAGCCGCCGGTGCGCCAATACACGCCCGCCTCGCGGCTGAGCAGCCCCTCGTCGACCAGGTAACGGCGCAGCGCCGCCACATCGTCGTGGTAGGCGCGCAGTACCGCGTTCACCTCGGACTCGGCGTAGCGCACGCCCGGCTCGAAC
>JBKOXO010000131.1:0-15162 GCA_046744105.1 Actinomycetota bacterium | reverse complement strand
ATGTCGGGCTCCGCGCTGTCCCGGCTGCTGACCGGCGCCCGCTGGCGCATCGGGCCTCGCGACCTAGCCGCGTTGAGCGACCGGGCCCGCGAGCTCGCCCGCATGCGCCGCGTCGACGACGCCGACGACATCGATCAAGGCAGCCTGATCGAGGCGCTCGACGACCTGGGCCCGGAGCGCCGCTACTCGGCGGCCGGGCTGACGCGGATGCGGGCGCTGTCGGTCGAGCTGCGCGCGCTGCGCCGGCGGCTCTCGGCGCCGCTCGCCGAGCTGGTCGCCGACGTCGAGCGAGCGATCGGGGTGGACGTCGAGGTGGCGGCACGCGCCGACCGGTCGGTGGTGGGCCGGGTGCACCTCGACCGGTTCCTCGACGAGGCGGCCCGATTCGCCGCTGACGCCGACGAGGCGACGCTTCCGGCGTTCCTGGCGTTCCTCGACGCCGCCGAGGTGGAGGAGAACGGCCTGGAATCCGGTGAGGTGGCCGTCGAGAAGGAGCGCGTGCAGATCCTGACCGTGCACGGGGCCAAGGGGCTGGAGTGGGACGTGGTCGCCGTGCCCGGCCTGGTCGGCGGCGTCTTCCCGGCCGAGCCGAGGTCGGTCGACTGGACGCGCACCCGGCAGCTGTTGCCCGCCCCGCTGCGCGGCGACCACGGTGAGCTGCCGGTGCTGCGGCTTTCGGGTGCCGCCGGCCGCAGGCAGGTCGGGGAGGTCGTGAAGCGGCACGCCGCCGAGGTCCGCGAGCGGCACCAGGACGAGGAACGCCGCCTCGCCTACGTTGCGTTCACCCGGGCGCGGTCGGTGCTGTTTGTCAGCGGCTACGCCTGGGACGTCGCCAAGAGCGCCCGGATGGTGTCGCCGTTCCTCGACGAGCTTCGCGAGTTCGCCGAGGTGGACGAGTGGTTCGTGCCCGTCGACGGCGCCGAGAACCCGCGGCTGGGCGAGCCGGCATCGGCGGCGTGGCCGGTGGATTCGCTAGGCGGACGCCGCATCGACGTCGAGGCAGGGGCGGAGTTGGTGCGCGCGGCGGTGACGGCGCCGGCGCCCGCAGCTGGACCGGCCCAGATTCCCGGGTTGCTCGACGACACCGCCGCGCGGCGCGAGGCGTGGCGGCGCAGCGTTGACCAGTTGCTCGCGGAACGGGCCCGGCTGTCAGCCGCCGGCACCGTCGACGTTGCGCTGCCGGCACAACTGTCCGTGTCGCAGCTGGTCGCGTTGCGCCGCGACCCGGACGCGCTCGCTCGCCGGTTACGCCGCCCGCTACCGAGCAAGCCGGCCCCTCTGGCGCGGCGCGGCACGGCGTTCCACGCCTGGTTGGAGCAGCGCTGGTCCGCCCAGCCATTGCTCGATATCGACGACCTGCCCGGGGCTGCTGACGCCACCGCCGACGATTCGGATCTCGCCGCACTGCGTGCCGCCTTCGAGGCCAGCGAGTGGGCCGATCGCACCCCGGTCGAGGTCGAGGTGCCGTTCGAGATGGCGATCGAATCCACCGTGGTGCGCGGCCGCATGGACGCCGTGTTCAAGGAAGCCGACGGCTACACCGTCGTCGACTGGAAGACCGGTGCCAGACCCACCGGCGCTGAGGCGCAGGCCGCCGCCGTGCAGCTCGCCGCCTATCGGCTGGCCTGGGCCGCACTGTCGGGCGTGGATGTCGAGCGGATCGGGGCGGCGTTCCACTACGTTCGCAGCAACGAGACGATCAGCCCGATTGACCTGCTCGACGCCGATGGCCTGCGCCGCCTCATTAATCCCGCCTGACGCGTCCCGCGATCTGGACCTCTCGCGAGCTCGGGCCCATCTCGCGTGCCGCTCCTCGCTTCGCTCGGGCCGCGTCGCGGCGGCGGGGCTCTTCGCGCGAGCGCTCATCGCCTGGTGGTTGCGCCAGCGTGGCTGATTCGTCCTGATGCTCATCGGCTACCGTGCTCCGGCATGAGCACCACGCCACGCGAATACGTCGCGTCGCATCGAGCGGAATTGCTGGCCGACCTCGACCAGTGGCTGCGCATCCCGGGCATTAGCGCCCAGCCCGAGCACCACGGAGATGTCGCACGCAGCGCCGAGTGGTTCGCCGATGCGGCGCGACGTACCGGCTTCCCGATCGTCGAGATCTGGCCGACCGGCGGGTTGCCCGCCGTCTACGCCGAATGGCGAAGCGACGACACCGACGCCCCGACGGTGCTGGTGTACGCACACCACGACGTGCAACCCGTCGACCCGCTCGAGTCGTGGCGCACTGACCCGTTCGATCCGACGGTCGACGGCGACCTGCTGCGGGCGCGCGGGGCGTCCGACGACAAGGGCCAGCTGCTGTTCCACCTGCTCGGGCTGCGTGCCCACATCGCGGCGACCGGCCGGAGGTCGCCTGCGGTGAGCCTGAAGTTCCTGATCGAGGGCGAGGAGGAATCCGGTTCGCCGCACTTCGAGGAGCTGCTCGCCGAGCGGCGTAACCGTCTCGACTGCGACGTCGTCGTCGTGACCGACACGGGCATGCTCGCCGCGGACACGCCGAGCACCGTCACCGGGATGCGCGGCCTGGTCGTCTGCACCGTCGACTTCCACGGCCCTGATCTCGACCTGCACTCCGGCGTGTTCGGCGGTGCGGTGCCCAACCCGGCCACCGCCATTGCCCGACTCGCCGGCGCGCTGCACGACGAGGCCGGCCGGGTGACCATCCCAGGCTTCTACGACGACGTCGTCGAGCTGACCGACGACGAGCGGGCGCTATTCGCGAAGGTGCCCTACGACGAAGCGGAGTTCCTGGCGCTCGCCAAATCGCGGGCGCCCGCGGGCGAGGCCGGATACAGCACCCTCGAACGCATCGGGGCCCGCCCGACCGCCGAGGTTAACGGCATCTGGGGCGGCTACATGGGCGAGGGCAGCAAGACGATCGTCCCTACCGACGCGCACGTCAAGCTGTCCTTCCGGCTGGTCGCTAACCAGGTGCGAGGCAAGATCATCGCTGCGGTCGAGCAGTTCGTCGGAGACCACACGCCGGACGGGATCGAGCGCCGCATCGAGTGGGAGGGCGACGGCGTCGCGCCGTGCATCGTGCCGCTCAACACGCCGGCGTACGGAGCGTTGGCGGATGCAATCAGCCGGGCGTTCGACGGCGCGCCGGTCCTGCCCACGCGCGAGGGTGGCAGCGGTCCCGAGGCGGCAATCCAGCAGGCCGTTCAGGCACCGCTCGTGTTCCTCGGCGTCGGGCTGCCCGATGACCAGATCCATGCCCCGAACGAGAAGGTCAACCTGTCCATGCTGTACCGGGGCGCCGAGGCGGCCGCGCTGCTCTGGGAGAACCTCGCCGCGCTCGGCCGCGCCGGGCTGGACGCGAGCTAGCGATGCGGCGCCGAGTAGGGCTAATCGTCGCCGTTCTGGCCGCCGCCGGGTTGCTGCTTGCCGGCTGCACTGAGACCGTGTCCGGCCACGCCGCCGCGAGCAACGTCCCGGGGTCCTCAGCGAGCTCCGACTCACCCACGTCCACCCCCACCAGTTCGGCGCCGCGCACCTCGACGCCGCCGCCGGCGCCACAGCTCGCCTGCCCACACGTCGTCGATCCCGCCGCGCGCCTCGCCTACGACTGCATCAGCACCGGCATGACGCCGGGCAGGAACTCGATGTGGCCGGTGGACGTCGGTCGGGAGGTCGACACGCACTGGAGCATGGACGAGGGCTCGGGCCAGGTTCGCGGCATCGGCCCCGCGGCGGCGCAGGCCAAGCTGCTGACTCAGCAGATGCTTGAGCAGTTCTACGGCGACCCGCAGCCGACGAGCAAGACGGTGCACGATGCCGACATCACCGTCGGCAGCGCGCGAGGACATCTGGTCCAGACGCTCATTACCGTCAACCCGACGTACCGCTCGCAGCAGCATCTCCGGGTGAAGCAGGAGCAACTGTGGCTGGTCGTTGTCCCGATCGGCGGGAGTCGGCTGTCCGCCTGGTATGTCTCGGTGCCGGATCTCCAGCAGCAGCTGTGGCCCACCGTCCCGAACCTGCTGAAGACACTGCACGTGGTGTGATCCCGCCTGCGCGGATCCGAGTCTGCACCACTCGCTGCGCTCGGGTGCATCCTCGCCTCCGCTGCGCGCCTCCGGCGCGGGCCGCATAGCGGCGGCGGGGCTCTTCGCGCGAGCGCTCATCGCTTCGTGCTCGCGCTCCTTCGGGTTACCTCGCGCTCTTCGCGGGAGCGCTCATCGCGTTTAGACCAATCCGTGGTCGAACGCGAAGACCACGGCGGCGGCGCGATCACGCAGGCCCAGCTTCGCGAAGATGTGGTTGACGTGCGTCTTCACGGTGCCCTCGCCGACCACGAGCTCGGCCGCGATCTCGGGATTGGACAGCCCGCGGCCGATCAGGGCCAGCACCTCGCGTTCGCGCGCGGTCAGGGAGGCGAGCGCCGGGTCGTCGCCGCGTGGCGCCGGCGCCGTGCCGCGGTAGACCGCGAGCACCCGTCCGGTCACGGACGGGTCGAGCCACGCGCCGCCGGCGGCCACGGCACGCACCGCCCGCTGCAGGTCCTCGGCCGGCACGTCTTTCAGCACGAATCCCGCGGCGCCGGCCCGCAGCGCCGCCGCCAGGATCTCGTCGTCGTCGAACGTGGTGAGCACCAGCACCGGCGGGCTCCCATCGCGGGCGGTGAGCTGGCGGGTGGCCTCGACACCGTCGACGACGGGCATACGCACATCCATGAGGACGACGTCCGGGTGGAGCGCGGCAACCGATTGCGGCACGGAGCTCCCGTTCGCGCATTCCCCGACGACCTCGAACCCGAACTGCTCGCGCAGGATCCCGCGCAGGCCGGCGCGCACGAGTTCCTGGTCATCGACGAGCAGCAGCCGGATCACGTGGGGAACTCCGCCCGTACCAGCCAGCCGTGCCCGCCCGGCCCTGCCTCGCAGATGCCGCCCACCGACACAGCGCGTTCCCGCATGCTCGAAAGCCCCAGACCGCTGCCCTGGCCCGGCGGCCCACCGCTCTCGACGACAAGCTCGGTGTGCGTCCCGTCGGCGCAGACCTCGACGTCGACGGGCCAGCCCGCCGCGTGCTTGACCGCGTTCGTGAGTGCCTCCTGGACGACCCGGTAGAGCGCCAGCCCGGTCGTGGCCGGGATCGCCGCGACGTCGCCGGTGACGTTCAGCGTGACGTCGGTGCCCGCCGTCCGGAACCGCTCGACCAGAGTGGGCAGGTCACCCGCGCCGGGCAGTGGCGCCGTGCCGCCCGCATCCGTGCGCAGCAGCCCGACCGTGCGGCGCACCTCGGCCAGGCTCTCGCGCCCGAGCCGCTCCGCCTCGGCCAACGCCGCCGCCGCGGACGCCGGGTCGTCCTCAACGGCCAGGCGGGCGCTCGCCACATGCAGCTGCGACACGACCAGCGTGTGCGCGATGACGTCGTGCAGTTCGCGGGCGATGCGATTGCGCTCCTCGGTGCGGGCGCTGTCGGCGAGGCTGGCCTGCGCGGCACGCAGCTGCACGACAAGCTCCTGCTCGTGGCGGACGAGCAGCATGAGGAGCACGGTGAACGTCGTTCCGGCCATCCACGCTCCCCATCCCGGATCGGACCGCACCCACAGCCACTCCGCGCCGAACAGGACCATGGCGGCGACCCAGTAACCGGTGGCGACGCGCACACCGCCGGCGAGGGCGCACCATCCGGCGATCACGCAGATCGCGAACCAGCCGATGTTGCCGGACCACCCGGTGCAGAGCACGACAACGCCGCCCGTCGCGACACCGGCTCCGACAAGCAGCGGCAGCCTGCCGGAGCGCGTCATCAATGCCCCGCCCACGAGCGTGAGCACCGCACCGGCCACGGTGACCGGCACGCTGGCGGAAAGCCGCTGCACCGTCGCGATGACGGTGAAGAGCATGAGCATGCCGAACCCGGCCCAGCGACCTGGGCCGGGAAACAACTCGGCACGGTTCACGTTGCGGATGCTACGACTCACAGCGCCGCGCGGCGGGCCGCGACGACGGTGGCGAGCACGGCCAGCAGCGACACGACGATCAGTGACGGGGTGGCCGACCCGAGGCCGAGCCACGGCTCCCGGATCGCCTTGGTGACCTGGGTCAGCGGCAACACGTTCGCCACGTCCCGCAGCACCGAACCCATGACGTTCGGCGGCGGGCCTCCCGACCCGAGCAGGAATGACGGGAAGAACAGCAGCAGGCCCACGGCCTGAGCCGCCCGCGCCGAGGGCAGCAGCGACCCGAGCAGCACGCCGCCGCTCACGAAGGCCACCGCACCGACCGCGATGCCGGCCGCGGCCCGCCATGGCACCTGCACCGCCGGGATGCCGTATACCGGCGCCGCGACCACGAGCAGCAGGGCGGCGGACACTGCAGTCACGAGCAACCCGACGATGAACTGTGCCGCTGCAAAGGAGAAACGCGGGAATCCTGATGCGAGGAACCGGCGCAGTACCCCCCGTTCGCGGTAGGACGCGAGGTGCACCGGCAGCATGATCATCCCGGTCGCGGCGATCACCACGGTGAAGTACGAGGCGACGTACCACTGCGACGGGCGCGCCCCGGCGAAATCGGGATCGGGGGTGGTCCCGAACGAGCCACCGATGATCAGCATGGTGACGATCGGGAACGCGAAGACGAACGTCAACACCAGCGGGTCGCGGACCATCAGCTTCAGCTCTGCCCGCACCATCCGGCCAACTGCAGTGCTCATGCCGCCGCTCCTTCCAACAGCCGCAACAGCGCGGATTCCAGGTCAGGGACTTCCACGGTGAGGTCGTCCGGGACGGTGCCCCGGCGCACCAGGTCAGCGCCGACGTACGCGATCGCGCGCCGGTCGCCGCGCACCTCCACGCGCTCGCCGACCCGCTGCACCGACTGCACGCCGTCGAGGTTGCGCAGCTCGGCCAGGGTCGAGTCGGCGACGCTCCAGCTGAACCGGACGGTGGCCCACTTCGCATGCCGGCTCACCAGGTCGGCGGGCGGGCCGGCGTCCAGCACCCGGCCGGACCGCATCGCGATCACCCGGTCGCACAACGCCTCCGCCTCGTCGAGCTCGTGCGTCACGAGCACGACGGTGGCACCCTCGTTGCGCAGCTGGCCGACCGCGGCCCACACGTTGCGCCGTGCTGCCGGGTCGAGGCCCTGCGTCAGCTCGTCGAGGAACACCAGCTGCGGCCGGTTGAGCAGCGCCAGCACGAGGAACAGCCGCTGCCGCTCCCCGCCGCTCAGCGACGCGAACGCCGAGTTGCGGCGCTCGATCAGCCCGAACCGTTCCAGCAGCTCGCCGGCGTCGCGCGCCCGCGCAGTCGCGAACAGTTCTACCGCCTCGCGGACCCGCAGCCGATCCGGCAGCGCCGAGTCCTGCAACTGGCTGCCGATCAGCGGACGCAGCCGGTCGGCCTGTGTCGTCGGGTCGTAGCCGAGGACGCGCAGCACGCCGCTGTCCGGCCGGCGCAAGCCCTGCAGGCATTCCACGGTCGTCGTCTTGCCGGCGCCGTTCGCACCGATCAGGCCGACGACCTCACCTTGCTCGACGTCGACGTCGACGCCATCCACCACTGCTCGTCCGCCGTACCGCTTATGCAGATCGCGGGCGATCACCACGGTTTCGTTTCTCATACCGCGATGGTGGGCCGCAGGACATGCCGGGCACATCGCCGCGGAGGTAGATTTCCGCCTCTACCTTCGGACAGAGACCTATCGAGCTACGCCGCCCTGCGGCGCAGCGGCGGCGAGCTGTAAGTACGGTTGACGGCGTGCCTCGTTCTGCCACCCTCGCGCCGCGCGCGAGCAAGCTGCCCCACCCCGCGTTCGATCTCATCCACGCGACGCTGCCGAATGGGCTGCGCATCGTGCTCGCGCCTGACCGCTCCGCCCCTGTGGTCGGCATCGCGGTGCTGTATGACGTGGGATTCCGTTCCGAGCCCGAGGGCCGCACCGGATTCGCGCACCTCTTCGAACACCTGATGTTCCAGGGGTCGGCGAACCTGGAGAAGCTCGCACACTTCCGCTACGTGCAGTCCAGCGGCGGGACGTTCAACGGCAGCACGCATCCCGACTACACCAACTACTTCGAGGCGCTGCCGTCGAACGCCCTGGAGCGCGGCCTGTTTCTCGAGGCCGACCGGATGCTCTCGCCGCGCATCAACGAAGAGAATCTCGCCAATCAGATCGCCGTGGTCAAGGAGGAGATCCGCGTCAACGTGCTCAACCGCCCGTACGGCGGCTTCCCGTGGCTGGAGCTGCCACCGGTGCTGTTCGACACGTTCCCTAACGCTCACAACGGGTACGGCGACTTCGTCGACCTGGAAAGCGCCACTGTCGCTGACGCGGCCGACTTCTTCGACCGCTACTACGCGCCGGCCAACGCCGTGCTCGCCGTGGCCGGCGACCTCGACCCCGAGCAGACGCTTGCCCTGATCGAGAAGCACTTTGCGGCGATCCCGAGACGAGACGCGCCACGGCGACCCGACTTCGGCGAGCCGCCGCTCACCGAAGAGCGCCGAGCGTCCACACTGGACAATCATGCGCCGATTCCCGCGGTCGCGGTGGGGTACCGAGTGCCCGATCCGGTGCGCGAGCTCGATGCACACCTCGCGAACCTCCTGCTCGCAGAAGCGCTGACCGACGGAGACGCATCGCGGCTCCAACGTCGGCTGGTGCAGCGCGATCACCTCGTCACCGACGTGTCGGCCTATCTGGGCGAGTTCGGCGACCCGTTCGACAAGCGCGACCCGACGTTGCTGACGGTCACAGCGCATTACCCGGATGCGAAATCGCTCGAGCGCATTATGGCGGCGCTCGACGAGGAGCTCGCGCGCATCGCCGACAACGGACTCGACGCCGGGGAGCTCGACCGGGTGCGCACCAAGCTCGCCAGCGCTATCTACCGCGAGATGGACGCGGTGATTTCCCGGTCGCTGAACTTCGCCAAGTTCGAGCTGATCTTCGGACGCGCCGAGCTGATCTCCGAGCTGCCCGACCGGCTCAGCGCGGTGGGCGATGCCGACATCCAGGGCGCCGCCCTTGCGCTGCAACCGGATCGACGAGCCGTCGTCGAGCTGATCGCCGGAGGTGGGCACTCGTGAGCGCGCCCGCCCTCCGTGCGACCGTTCCGGCGCTGAGCGCGCCACGCCGGGCACGCAAGCTGACCACCGTAGAGCGCACGCTGGATTCCGGGCTGCGCGTATTGGCGGTTCGCAAGCCCGGGGTGCCGCTCGTCGAGGTGCGGCTGCGGGTGCCGTTTCTGTCCGCACGGGCTGCGCACGCCGCACGGGCGGCGCTGCTGTCCGAATCCGTACTCACCGGTACGGACGAGCACGACCGCGCGAGTCTTGCCGCGACGGTGCAACAGCTCGGTGGCGAGCTCGGTGTGAACGTCGACGCCGACCGGCTACTCGTCTCCGGCAATGTGCTCGCCACCAACCTGCGCCGGTTCCTCGACGTGCTGGCCGGCGTGCTTACCGGGGCGACGTTCCCCGCCGAGGAGGTCGTCGCCGAACGCGAACGGCTGGTCGAACGGCTCACGATCGCCCGATCCCGTGCCGGAGTCGTGGCCAACGAGGCACTCGCCAAGCGGATGTGGGGCGACCACCCGTATGCGCGTGACCTGCCCGAGACGGCTGACGTGCAGGCGGTGACGGCAGCGCAGGTACGGCGGCTGCACGGCGACCTCGTCCGCCCCGAAGGTGCGGTCCTGGTCGTCGTCGGCGACGTATCGGCCACGCGCACAGCTGACCTGGTCGAATCCGCGCTCGACGGGTGGGACGGTGCTCGGGCGCGGACTCGGGTGGCCCCGCTGCCGCCGGTCACTCCTGGCCCGCTGGTGCTGGTGGACCGCGCGGGCTCGGTGCAGTCGTCGCTGCGGCTCGGCGCGGCCGCGCTCCGGCGCGACGATGAGCGTTATCCCGCGCTACAGCTGGCAAATCTGGTGTTCGGCGGCTACTTCTCCTCACGATGGACCGAGAACATTCGCGAGGACAAGGGCTACACGTACGGCTCGCACAGCGCGATCGAGCACCACACTCTCGGCTCGTCGTTCCAGATGCAGGCTGACGTCGCAACGGAGGTTACCGCCCCGGCGCTGCTGGAAACCCTTTATGAACTCGGCAAGATCGCGTCACTGGCGCCGACGGCCGACGAGATCGAGTCGGCGCGCCAGTACGCCATAGGCACACTGGCGCTGTCGACGGCGACGCAGGCCGGCTTGGCGTCGACCCTCGCGGCGCTCGCCGGCGTCGGCCTGAGCCCGGAGTGGCTGGCCGAGCATCCACGGCGCCTGGGGGCGGTCAGCCGCGACGAGGTCGCCGCCGCCGCTGCGGAACTGCTCGCCCCGTCCCGATTCGCGATCGTCGTGGTGGGCGACGCGGCGGCGGTGCGTGGCCCGCTGTCCGGGCTCGTGCCCGTCGCATGACGTTCGATCCGCCCAAGCTCGCCCGTGGGGCGTACGACCGGGCGGCGTTGCACCGCAATGACGGTGACTGGCTTGCTGAGGCTTGGACACGCTCCCGGGTGATCGCGATCAGTTCGGACGTCACCACGCCTGTCGACCGGGGTGAGGGCGTGATGCGCCTGGCGCTGCGCACTCCGTCCACTGTGGACGAAGCCGTACCGCGGCGGCTCCTCGGCCTGGTCGACGGAGTGCCGTACTTCACCGTCACGGTGGACGAGGACAGCTCCGGGTGGGCCAACCTGCGCGAGGTGGGCGGCGCCACCGATGACCTCCATGCCGCGTTGCTCACCAGCGCTGTTGCACTCGAGCAGTGGCACGCACGGCATCAGCACTGTCCGCGCTGCGGCGCGATCACGGCAGAAACACAGGCCGGCTGGACACGTACTTGTCCCAATGACGGCAGCGAGCACTTCCCGCGCACTGACCCCGCAGTGATCATGGTGGTCCACGACGGCGGCGACCTGTGCCTACTGGGCCGCGGACATACCTGGGGTGAGGGCCGCTTCTCGACGCTGGCTGGCTTTGTGGAGCCGGGCGAGTCGCTGGAGGCGGCCGTCGCCCGGGAGGTGTTCGAAGAGGTCGGGATCTCCGTCCGGGACGAGCGCTACATCGCCAGCCAGCCGTGGCCGTTCCCCTCGTCGCTGATGGTGGGCTTCGTGGCCCGTGTCGACGGCCATCCGCCACTGCACCTCGATCCGAAGGAGATGGCCGAGGCGTACTGGTTCAGCCGGGACGAGGTGCACCAGGCCGTGGCCTGGACGGACCGCCGCGAGCCGCCGGACCCGAAAGCCAAGCTGAGGGGTGTCTCGCCGCCACTATCCATCTCCCGGTACCTCATCGACGGCTGGCTCGCCGGTCGCTGGTGAGCGAGATCGCGGGATGGCGGGCGTCGTCCAGGCGCACCACCACGTCGGCCGTTCCGACCGCGTCGACGTCGCGGTCGTACGCATCGAACGCGGGTAGCGTCCACGCCCGGTCCGGGGCGCTGCGCCGGGCCCGGGCGGCAGCGCCGACGGCGAGGTGGATCGTCACGTCGAAGGGCAGGCCTCGGCCGAGCAGCAACTCGCCGCTGACGACCAGCACAGCACCATACGCGGCGGTACGGCGCGGCTCACGAGTAGCCCGGTTGGTCACCGGATCACGCAATGACGGCAGGTATTCGCCCGAACCATCCGGACCGAGCGGGGCGAGCACCTCGCGGCGCAGCGCAGTGGCGTCGAGCCAGTCGTGGTAGGACTCGACATCGTGCCGGCCGTGCTCAAGGCGCAGCGAGGCGTCCCGCCAGAACGTCTGTGTGCGGACGTGGATCGCTGGCCGGCCGCGGGTACGCAATGGCTCGGTGAGCGCCTCGGCCAACTCACCCGGGCCGGCCGCGGGTGGTCCGTCGAGCGCGACGCGCAGCGCCCGGCCCGGGACGTGGACGGCGACGAGGAACTCGGCCAGCTCGTCCGGCAGCCGGTCCGGGGAGATCGCGGCGTAGCGGCGCACGGGTCACGACCGTACCGACCTGCCCGGTGAACCGTCGGTGCCCGCTGGCACCATCGGGCTCGTGACTGACGCGGACGCGGTGCTCGACGGGCTGGACCCCGAGCAGCGTGCCGCCGCCATGGCGATCCGCGGGCCGGTGTGCATCCTGGCCGGCGCCGGTACCGGCAAGACGCGGGCCATCACGCACCGCATCGCGTACGCCGTGCGTTCCGGGGCAGTGCCCGCGGGGCACCTGCTCGCCGTGACGTTCACCGCGCGAGCGGCGGGTGAGCTGCGTGCCCGACTGGCGCGGCTCGGAGCGCACGGGGTTCAGGCGCGCACGTTCCACGCCGCGGCGCTGCGCCAGCTCTCGTACTTCGCGCCCCGGGTGCTCGGCGGCGCCCTGCCCGAGGTGATCGACAACCCGATACGCCTCGTCGGAAACGCGGCCGCCCGCGCCCGGCTGCGGCCGCAGCGCGCCGAGCTGCGCGACCTCGCCGCCGAGATCGACTGGGCCAAGGCCGTCCTCGCCACCCCCGACGACTACCCGAAGCGCGCCGCCGACGCCGGGCGCGTAGGCCCCTATGATGCGGCGACCGTTGCCGAGGTGTACGCCGGGTACGAGAAGGCCAAGCAGCGTGCCCGGCAGCTCGACTTCGCCGATCTGCTGCTGGTCATGGCCGGCGCCCTGGAGCAGTACCGCGACGTCGCCGAGGAGGTCCGGTCGCGGTATCGGCACTTCGTCGTCGACGAGTACCAGGACGTCTCACCGGTACAGCAGCGGCTGCTCGACGCGTGGCTCGGTGGGCGCGACGACCTGTGCGTAGTAGGCGATGCCAACCAGACGATCTACTCCTTCGCCGGCGCCACCCCACGACACCTGCTCGAGTTCCGGGCCCGGTTTCCGGGTGCCGTCGAGATCCAGTTGCACCGCGACTACCGGTCGACCCCGCAGGTGGTCGCGCTTGCCAACACGCTGATCCGCGGACGCGTCACGCTCCTCGGCCAGCGCGCGGACGGTCCCGCGCCCACGTTCGCCGAGTTCGACGACGAGCCGGCTGAGGCGGCCGCGGTGGCCGCCCAGTGCCGTGCCTTGATCGACGCCGGCACGTCCGCTGCCGAGATCGCGGTGCTGTTCCGGGTGAACGCTCAGTCAGAGGTGTACGAGCAGGCATTGGCCGAGGCCGGCGTGCCCTACGTGCTACGCGGCGGCGAACGGTTCTTCGACCGCCCGGAAATCCGTGAGGCACGGCTGTTGCTGCGCGGGGCCGCACGCGCCGACACGGGCGAGCAGCCGCTGCCGGAGACCGTCCGAGCCGTTCTCGCCAGCATCGGCTGGCATCCCGAAGACCCGCCGCCCGGGGGCGCCGCCCGTGAGCGGTGGGAGTCGCTGGCCGCACTCGTCAGCCTCGCGGACGACCTGCTCGCCGCCGACGTCACGGCCCGGCTGCCGCAGCTTGTCGCGGAACTTGATCACCGCGCGTCCGCACAGCACGCGCCGACCGTGCAGGGCGTCACGCTCGCCTCGCTGCACAGCGCCAAGGGCCTGGAGTGGGACGCGGTGTTCCTGGTCGGACTGACCGACACGACCATCCCTATCCAGCACGCGACGACCGACGAGCAGCTCGCCGAGGAGCGCCGCCTGCTGTACGTCGGCATCACGCGGGCCCGTGAACGGCTGGCGCTGTCGTGGGCGCTCGCTCGCAGTCCCGGGCAGCGCCGCAGCCGGCGACCCAGCCGCTTCTTGGACGGTCTGCGCCCGGTGGGGCACACCCCGAAACCGCGGCCGAAGACGATCAGGCCGGAAGCTGAGGATGCCGAGTTGTTCGGCCGGCTGCGCGCCTGGCGCAGGCGGCAGGCCGACGCACAACAGGTGCCGGCGTACGTCGTCTTCTCGGACGCGACGCTTGTCGCCATCGCCGACGCGCGCCCCGGCAGCCGCACGGCACTGGCCCGCGTGTTCGGCGTCGGGCCGGCCAAGCTCGACCGTTACGCACAGCCCGTGCTCGCCGTCGTCGGCGGGGCCGACCCGAATTCGATCGACCCGGTCGAGGTAGCGCGCTAAGGTTCCCTAGTTGCGAGCCCTGCTCGACTAAGGTGCCCGCCTAGGGAATTAATCGGATTGCGGCGCTCTCGCGCCCGGGGATAGCCTCTCCTTGTCTGATTCGCCGGCGTGCCAGTGTCCGCCGGCCGTTACGAAGGAGGTGGCCCGATGAGCATCCACACGATGACGATTCCGGCTGCCTCGCTTCTGCAGCGCACGTCTGCGTTCATGCGGCCCGGCGAGGGGCAGTGGTGCATCGACGTACCGCAGCTCGATCACGGCAGGTACGCGGGGCCAGTGTTCCAGCCCACCGCCGGTATTACGCAGAACCGAATCTTCATTCGTAACCGTGTCGTCAACGCTGCCAAGCCGGGCAGCCCGCCTCGAGGAGCACCACGCTGACCGCGCGTCAGCGCCGGCCCTCCTCGAGGCCGCGGCTCCCAGACCGGGAACCGCGGCCTCGTTGTTTGTCCGCACCGTCCACCCACTACCTACAAGGAGGTGACCGGCGTGCTGACGGGAAGTGCGACCGGACTGGTCGCGCTCGAAGGTCAGAACGGGCTGGCGCTCGCCGAGACGCCGCTGCTCGACCCGTACTCGCCGCTGTGCCCCGACGACGTGCCGTGCCGGGTGCAGGACCCGGATCTCTGGTTCGCCGAGACCCCGGGGGATCTGGAGCTGGCCAAGTCGTACTGCCAGGAGTGCCCGGCGCGCCTCGCATGCCTTGCCGGCGCCTTGGAGCGCCGCGAGCCGTGGGGCGTCTGGGGGGGAGAGATCTTCGAGCGCGGACGGATTATCGCCCGCAAGCGCCCGCGGGGGCGTCCCCGCAAGACCGACCGCGAGGTGGCCGCATGAACAGGCGCCGCCTCGTCCACACGACATCAAGGAGCACGAAGATGATCAGCATGCAAGAAGCGCTCGCTCGGGAGCGAATGTCCGAGGCGCGCCGGATCGCCAGCGAGCAGCGGGCGGCCCGCGACGCGCGGCGGGAGCGCCGCCTGCAGCGCATAGCGCGCTCGGCCCACCGGCGTGCGGCCGCTCGCTAGGCGCGGCGAGCCGCATCAGGTGTCGTGATCTTGAAGTTGTGGTCGCAATCCGGCCATAAGTCCAAGATCACCGGCCAAGGCGACTACGGACAGGTGGACAAATTCTGCCAATGACAGCGCGGCCGCTGGACTAATGTCCAGCGGCCGCGTTGTTATGGAGAGATGCAAGAGGTCTGCTCGATGTGCGGG
>JBKOXO010000011.1:0-3637 GCA_046744105.1 Actinomycetota bacterium | reverse complement strand
CGGCGGCGGCGTGAACCCGCCACAGCCGCGCGTCGGTGATGTCGGCGATGCGCGGGGAGAACTGGTAGCCGCAGATCGCGAACAGGCCGAAGACGATGTCAGAGTAGGAGGCCGTATCGGTGATGACGGTCTCCGGCCTGGGGCCGCCGTCGCGGGCATGGATGGCGTCCAGGATGAACATCGAGTCGCGCAGCGTGCCCGGCACGACGACTCCGCCCAGGCCCATGACCTGGTCGTTGACGACGTTCAGCCAGGTGGCGCCCTTGTGCCGCAGACCGAAGTATTTCGGGCTGTGCCCGGAATACAGGCTCTTGACCGGCACGGTGAACCGCACGCCGTCGGCAGAGGCGACCAGCCCGCCGCCCCGCGCGCGGGGTCGGCGAACACCAGCCGGCGCCACGCGCCAGTGATCAGGTCGCGGGCGACCTCCTCGGCGCCGATCTTCTTCCGCCCGGTCAGCCCGGGCAGCTGCCGGAGGGCCTTGACCACCTCGATCCCGGCCCCAGCCGCGCCGAAGTCGATGACCTCCACCAGCAGCTTGATGAAGCCGCGCACGGTGCCGTAGCGGGCGACCAGCTCACGGCGCCACTCGGCGTTGTCGTCCCCGCCGACATCGGGCACCATCTCGGCGATGACCGCCAGCGCAGCGGCCAGCTGCTCGCGCGGCACCACCTGCTCTATGGCCGACCAGGCGTCGGCGACCGAGACCACCTCGCCGTCCTCGGTCGCCGGCGCCGTGCCCATGAGCACGTCCACCGCCGCGGCCACCTTCCTGGCCGCCTTCCGCAGCCGCGGAAGGCTCTTGAGCTCGGCGTCCCTGCCCAGCCGCTCCGCCCTCGCCAGCAGCTTGGAGGCCATCAGCGCGTCCAGCAGGTCCAGGGCGTCGTCCACCGTGGCGGTCTCCAGGTGACGCACGGTAGCCAGCAGGGTCGCAGTCTGCCGGGTGATCTCCAGCCGCTTGAGCGTGGCCGCCTTCGAGGTCAGCCCGTGCCGGGCCAGCCGGTCAGCCGGGCTGCCGGGACCTGCGCAACGTCGACCTTCCCGGCGCCGAGATCCTGGACCTGCCGGGTGCGCTCCAGGGCGTACTCCATCGCCCGGCCCGAGATGCGCATCGGCCCCGGCCGCAACCGCTCCAGCTCCGAGACCCGGCGTGTCTCCGGCACCTCCAGCAGCCGGACCATCTCGGTGCGCAGCCCGTGCGGGGTGGCCCGGTGCAGACATACAGCCGGTCGTTCTCCTCCCGCCGGACCTCGGCCACCATCCGGGCCAGCGTAGTGATCCCCGGCAGCAGCACCTGGCTGCCGATCAGCCACACCACCGCCCGGTCGAAAAGCGCCCGCGGGCCCTCCAGCGACGACCACACCCGGGCCGCCAGGAACTCCCGCAGCTCATCCTCCCCCGCGGCGAAGTCCCGGCAGCTGTAAGCGTCCCGGATCCCCCACGCATGCTCATACGGCGTCTGCTGGCGGGCGCCGTAACCGGCGAAGTCTTCAGCGTCCTCGCCAAGCTGCCCGGCCACGAACGCCACCACGGAGGCCGGGACCAAGGCCGGCTCCTCCGTCACGAAGGTGCCGAGCATCCGCACAGTGCCCCACTGCACAGCCCAGCCCAGGCGCGTTGCCGCACGGCGCCTGGCCCGCGCGAGCTCCAGCGCCTTCGCGTCCAGGCGGAAGAACTGCTCCAGCTCACCCGGGGTCGGCTCAGCGACGAACCGGCCGTAACGGGCCTCTTGCGCAGCAGACAGGTACTCAACCGGCATGCAAGGGACCGTACAGCCCGCTGAATAGGTAAAACACAGCCCGCTGAATAGGTAAAACGGTCCCGTCACCGAACTGGAATCGAGGTCGCCCCGCAACCGCTAATTTTCGTTCCGATACTCCCCGAGGGCCTAGCAGGCGCGGGAATGAGACGCAGCCCCCGTGGGGGTGCTGCCACGTAAAGTGCTCTGGCCACCGTGCGAAGAATGCGTCGAAGATGGGGAGGTTTTCGGCGATGATCGCGCGGTTACGGGCCTTGATGCGGTCGGCCGCTCCGAGTGCGATCGTCGCCAGGTGCTCGCTGGGGCCGGCGTTGCAGATCGAGGTGTAGTGCTTGCGCCGCTCGAGGCGTTCGAGCAGCGCGCGGTCGCGGCAGGCCAGCCAGCCGATGCGCAGGCCAGGCAGCCCGTAGGCCTTGGACATCACGTTCAACGACAGCGCGGTGGGCGACAGGTCGGCAGCCTGGGGGAGCGTGCGGCCTGGGTCGAGTTCGAGCCCGCGGAAGACCTCATCGCTGAACAGGCGGATGCGGCGCTCCTCGCATAGTTCCACGAGCCGGCCGAAAGTCTGGCGGTCGGGCAGCGCGCCGGTCGGATTGTTGGGGAAGTTGACGGCAATAAGCCGCGTCTGGGGGCGCAGCAGCCGTTTGAGCGCGTCCAGGTCGAGCGCCCAGTCGTCCTCGGGACGCAGGGCGAGCGCGTCCACGTCCGCGCCGGTGGCAATCGTGACCGTCTCCATTGACTGGTAGTTGGGCACGGTCACGAGGGCGTGCTCGCCGACCGATGAGTTCCTGCATCGCCCAGAAGATCGCCTCCTCGGCCCCGCAAAAGTCAGCACGTGCTCGGCGCCGGCCGTGTCATAGGTTGACGCGATCGCCTCGCGCAGCGCCGGCGTGCCCCACGTCGGCGTGTAGCCGAGCGGCAGGCGCTGGAACGCCTCACGCTGGTCGTCGCTGGCCAGCGCGAGCAGCTCGGCGACCGTCAGCGTCTCCGCATCGGAGGCGGTGAGGTGATATCGGGCGGCAAACTCCCAGAGTCCGAGGTAGACCTCAAGCCGGAAGTTGGGCAGCGTCACGCTCATGGCACGCCTCCTTTAGCAGCGTGTAGACGGTGGCCCGTGAGACGCCGAGCGCGGGCGGCGTGCTCGGCCGCGTTCCGGGTCGCAAACAGCCCGTGCTCATCCAGCCGCTCGACCAGCGCGCGCTGATCGGCACGCGTTAGCCGCCGGTGATCCAGCCCATGCTCGCGGCAAAGCTCGTCGACCGCCAGAGCAATGTGCTCGCGCCAGTCGCGCGCGAACAGCCCGGCCGGCCGCGCCTCCACCGGTGCGGCGACCCCGGCGAGCAGTGGGGCGACGTCCAGTAGCGGGGTGCGGTCGAGATTGATGCACCGCAGGCCCCGGGGCCCGCCGCTGGTATCGTGCACCACCGCGCTGACCGCGCTGAGCTCGCGCCCATCGGCTAGCGGCTTGCGGTAGGGACCCTGCACCGGCCGCTCCCGCCAGGACTGCGGCAGCTCCTCCAGAAGCGATGGATCGCCGACACGGCGCCCGGACAATGGGTTCCAAAGTCCGACGATCGTGTCCGTGGCAAGGTCGTGCAGCGCCACCTCGGCATGCGGATGCAGCAGCGCGGCGATCGCCGCACATACCGTCTGCACGGGCCCCACCCACGGTGGCAGGTCGCTCACGTGTGCCTCCATCGGTTCATGCGGCAACAAGGCAGGCCGGGTGTGCGGCGATCGTCATCGCGCGGCTCCTTAGAGGCTGCCGGCGGCGTTGCTGCGCGCGGGCTGCTGGCCGGGGCCGAGGTGGCGTGAGAACCAGTCGACCATGCTCCAGACAGTCCGGTCGATCACCGTCGGGTCGTCGTAGTGCTGCAG
>JBKOXO010000035.1:0-6314 GCA_046744105.1 Actinomycetota bacterium | reverse complement strand
ACGTAGACGTTGCCGTACGCGATCGCCTGGAGGGCGAGGTCCTTCTTCGGCACCGTCTTGCCGGCGGCGGCGAACTTGGCGACGGCGCCCAGCGGCGTCGCCTTGGACATCTGCCCGCCGGTGTTGGAGTAGACCTCGGTGTCGAGGACGAGCACGTTCACGTTGCGCCCGCTGGCCAGGACGTGATCCAGGCCGCCGGCACCGATGTCGTACGCCCAGCCATCCCCGCCGACGATCCACACGCTGCGCCGGACCAGGTGGTCGACGACGCTGCGCAGGTCGTCGGCAATCGGCCCGGAGAGGCCGACAAGGCGACGCTGCACCTCCTCCACCCGCGCGCGCTGCTCGGCGAGCTCGGACTCGGTCAGCTGCGGGGCGTCGAGGACGGCCTGCACCAGGTCCGGGCCGATCTGGTCGCGCAGCTCGGTGAGCCGGGTGCGGGCGAGATCGGTGTGCAGGTCGGCGGCCAGCCGGAAGCCCAGCCCGAACTCGGCGTTGTCCTCGAACAGCGAGTTCGACCAGGCCGGTCCGCGGCCGGCCTCGTTCGTGGTCCACGGGGTCGTCGGCAGGTTGCCGCCGTAGATGGACGAGCAGCCGGTGGCGTTCGCGACCTGCGCCCGGTCACCGAACAGCTGCGAGATCAGCTTGAGGTAGGGCGTCTCGCCGCATCCGGCGCAGGCACCGGAGAACTCGAACAGCGGCTGCAGATACTGCGTGCCGCGGACCGTCCCGAAGTCGACCCGGGACCGATCGTTGACCGGCAGCGCCTCGAAGAACGCGATGTTCTGGCGTTCCGGTGCGACCAGCGGGAGGCGGTCGGCGAGGTTGATGGCGCGTCGGGACGGATCGCTGGGAGCCTTGGCCGGGCACGCCTCGACGCACAGCCCGCACCCGGTGCAGTCCTCCACGTAGACCTGCAGCGTGTAGCGGGTGTCGGGCAGGCCGACGGCAGACAGCGGCGCCGAGCGGAACCCGTCCGGGGCGTCGTCGAGGCGGGACCCGTCGTAGTACTTCGACCGGATCACGCTGTGCGGGCACACGAAGCTGCAGTTGCCGCACTGGATGCACAGGTCAGGATCCCACTCGGCGACCAGATCGGAGATGTTGCGCTTCTCGAATGCCGTTGTGCCGCTCGGGAAACTGCCGTCCGCGGGGAGTGCGCTGACCGGCAGGTCGTCGCCGCGTCCGGCCATCATGGCGGCGGTGACCCGCTGGACGAACTCGGGTGCGTGCGCGGGCACGACCGGCGGGAGGTCGCGAGTCGCGGTCACTTCCTCGGGCACCTCGATCCGGTGCAGCGCGGCGACGGCGCTGTCGACCGCCGCGTGGTTGCGGGCGACGACCTCGGCGCCGCGCCGCCCGTAGGTCTTGTCGATCGTCGCCTTGACCCGCGCGATCGCCTCGTCACGTGGCAGCACCCCGGAGATCGCGAAGAAGCACGTCTGGAGCACCGTGTTGGTGCGACCGGCGAGCCCCGCCTCGCGCGCGACGCGGCCGGCGTCGATCGCGTACAGGTCGATCTTCTTGGCGATGATCTGCTGCTGTACCTCGCGCGACAGTTCGTGCCAGACCCGGTCCGGCCCGTACGGCGCGTCGAGCAGCAGGGTGGCGCCCGGTGCGGCGAGTCCGAGCACGTCGACCTTGTCGAGCAGGCCGAAATGGTGACATCCGACGAAGCCTGCCTGCGAGACCAGGTACGGCGCGCGGATCGGCTCGCTGCCGAACCGCAGGTGCGAGACGGTCTGCGAGCCGGACTTCTTCGAGTCGTAGACGAAGTAGCCCTGGGCGTGCATGTCCGGGTCGGAGCCGAGGATCTTGATGGTGTTCTTGTTGGCGCCGACCGTGCCGTCTGATCCGAGGCCGAAGAAGACCGCGCGCACCGTGCCGGCCGGCTCGATGTCCAGGGTCGGATCGAATTGCAGGCTGGTCGCGGTGAGGTCGTCGGTGATGCCGATTGTGAACCGGCGGCGGGGCCGCTCACGGGCCAGCTCGGCGAACACGCCGGCGACCATGCCGGGCGTGAATTCCTTCGACGACAGCCCGTATCGGCCGCCGATCACCTGCGGCAGGGTGTCGCGCTCGCCGTCGAGATGGGCCTCCGTCAACGCCGCGAGCACGTCGAGGAACAGCGGCTCGCCGTGCGAGCCGGGTTCCTTCGTCCGGTCCAGCACCGCGACCCGCCGCGTGGAACGCGGTAACGCAGCAACCAAAGCGCCGGCCGGAAACGGCCGGTACAACCGGACCTGCACCACGCCTACCCGCTCGCCGCGGGCGTTCAGGTAGGCCACGGTCTCCCGCGCGGTCTGCGCGCCGGAGCCCATCAGGACCAGCACCCGCTCGGCGTCAGGGTCACCGGCATAGTCGACGAGCCCGTACCGTCGCCCGGTGCGCTCCCGGAGCGCGGCCATGACCTCCTCGTAAACCGCCGGCGTCGAGGCGTAGAACGCGTTGACCGTCTCGCGCGCCTGGAAGTAGATGTCCGGGTTCTGCGCCGTGCCCCGGATGAACGGCCGCTCCGGCGAGAGCGCCCGCCCGCGATGAGCGCGCACGAGATCCTCCGGCACGAGCGCGCGCAGGTCGTCGTCGGAAAGCATCTCGATCGTGTTCAGCTCATGCGAGGTGCGGAAGCCGTCGAAGAAGTGCACCACCGGGATGCGGGTGCGCATCGCCGCCGCCTGTGCCACCAGCGCGAGATCGTGCGCCTCCTGCACCGAGGCGGAGGCGAGCATGCCGAATCCGGTCTGCCGCGTCGCCATCACGTCGGAGTGATCTCCGAAGATCGACAGCCCTTGGGCCGCGATCGACCGGGCGGCTACATGCATCACCGCCGACGTCAGCTCGCCAGCGATCTTGTACATGTTCGGGATCATCAGCAGCAGACCCTGCGACGCGGTGAACGTCGTGCTCAGCGCGCCGCCCTGCAACGCGCCGTGCAGGGCGCCCGCGGCGCCGCCCTCGCTCTGCATCTCCACCACGGTGGGCACGCTGCCCCACACGTTCGGCAGCTTCCGGCTGGCCCACTCGTCGGCCAGCTCCGCCATCGGCGAGGACGGCGTGATCGGGTAGATGCAGCACACCTCATTGAGCCGGTACGCCACGGACGCGGCGGCCTCGTTCCCGTCCACGACGGCGCGTGTCATGACGGTTCGTCGATCATGTCGATGGCGTGCACCGGGCACTGTTCCATGCACGCGGCGCAGCCGGTGCACCGGTCGTAATCGAAGCGGTAACGATGCCCCGGGCCAAGCTTGATCACCGCATCCTCCGGGCAGGCGCCAAGGCAGCCGTCGCACTCGAAGCAGTTCCCGCACGACAGGCACCGGCCGGCCTCGTAGCCGGCCTGCTCGGCGGACAGGCTGCCGACCACCTCCGCGAAGTCGCTGACCCGCGCCTCCGGTTCACGTTCCGGCTGCCGCTGCCGGGCGGCGTCGCCGAAGTACCACAGGTGCAACTCGTCGAAGCCCGCCTCGCGATGCTTGGGCGCCCCTTCGTAGTCGCTCTCTCGCAGGTACGCATCGATGTGGCGGGCTGCCTTCTTGCCGTGCCCGACGCCGACCGTGACCGTGCGCTCGCTGGGCACCATGTCGCCGCCGGCGAACACACCGGGACAGCCGGTCATCAGCGACTGCGAGACCTGCACCGTGCCGTCCCGGGCAAACTCCACGCCGGGCACGCCGCGCAGGAAGCCGGTGTCGGTGTCCTGGCCGAGGGCCAAGATCACCGTGTCGGCGGCGAGCGTCTCCAGCCGTCCGGTCCCGCGGGGGAAGCCGGTCTCGTCGAGTTCCATGACCTCGACGGTCATCGTCTGTGGGCCCTCGAACGCGGTGATGGTGCGCAGCCAGTTGATCCGGACGCCTTCGCGTTCGGCGTCGGCGGCCTCCTCCTCGTGCGCCGGCATCTGCGCGCGCGTGCGCCGGTAGACGATCGTCGGCTCCTCGGCGCCGAGCCGGCGGGCCACCCGGGCCGCGTCCATCGCGGTGTTGCCGCCGCCGTAGACGGCCACGCGCCGACCCAGCACCGGCCGCTCGCCGGAGGCGACACCGCGTAGGAAGCTGACCGCGTCGAGCACGCGGGCCGCGTCCATGGCCGGGATGTCGACTCGCTTCGACAGGTGCGCGCCCACCGCCACGAAGACCGCATCGAAGCTGCCCTCGGCCTGTTCCGCCATCAGGTCCTCGACCCGGTGGTTCGCGACCATCCGCACGCCGAGCCGCTCGATCCGTTCGAGCTCGTCACCGAGGACGTCGCGGGGGAGGCGGTACGCGGGGATGCCGTAGCGCATCATCCCGCCCGGCTCAGGTCCCGCGTCGCGTATCTCGACCTGGTGACCGAGCCGTGCCAGGTGATACGCCGCGGACAGGCCGCTCGGCCCAGCACCGACCACCAGCACCCGCTTGCCGCTGGACTGCGGCGGCGGGTCGAACGTCCAGCGCTGCTCGCGGGCCAGGTCGCCGAGGAAGCGTTCCACCGAGTGGATCGACACCGAGGCGTCGAGCCGCTTGCGATTGCAAACGTTCTCGCAGGGGTGATAGCAGACTCGGCCGTGAATCGCGGGCAGCGGATTGTCCGCGACCAGCTGCCGCCACGCCCGCTCGTGCTCACCCGCCTTGACGTCGGCGAGGTACGCCTGGATGTTCTCCCCGGCCGGGCAGCCGGCGTTGCACGGCGGCAACAGGTCCACGTACACCGGCCGCCGGTCCCGCACCGGTCCGGCGCGAGAATGCCCGTGCAACAGATCCGGCAGCCGTGTCACATCACGCAGCGGGCCGCTCACGTCAATCTCCGGACCGGGTCACGCGGACGGCGCCGCTCGAAATAATAGCCACCGTCGGATCGTAAGCAGGCCGTGCCGACCTGGCTATCACAAGTACGCATGCGACGCGTCCGCTAACTCCTCGGGCCGGCTTGGATGACGGTGAGCGCGATGGTGTAGACGACGTCCTCGACGAGGGCACCGCGGGACAGGTCGTTGACGGGTTTGGCGAGGCCCTGCAGCATGGGGCCGATGCTGACCACGTCTGCGCTGCGCTGCACCGCCTTGTAGGTGGTGTTGCCGGTGTTCAGATCGGGGAAGACGAACACCGTGGCGCGTCCGGCGACGGGGCTGTCAGGCGCCTTGCTGGCCGCGACTGAGGCAATCGCCGCGGCGTCGTACTGCAGCGGCCCGTCGACGATGAGGCCCGGTTCGCGTTCGCGCACCAGCCGCGTCGCCTCGCTCACCTTCTCCACGTCGGTACCGGAGCCGGATGCGCCGGTGCTGAAGCTGATCATCGCCACGCGGGGCTCGATGCCGAACGCCCGCGCCGACGCCGCGCTCTGGACGGCGATGTCGGCCAATTGCGCGGCACTCGGGTCCGGGTTGACCGCGCAGTCGCCGTAGATCACCACCTCGTCGGGCAGGCACATGAAGAAGATCGACGACACCAGCTCGGCGGTGGGCGCGGTGCCGATCACCTGCAGCGCCGGGCGCAGGGTCGCGGCGGTGGTGTGCACCGCGCCGGCGACCAGGCCGTCCACCTCGCCGAGGCGCAGCATCACCGTGCCGAGCATGACCGGGTCGCTCAGCTCGTCGCGGGCGATGTCGGCGGTCATGCCCTTGTGCCGGCGGGCCTCTACCAGGGCGGCGACGTAGCGCTCGTCGACCTGCGTGGGGTCGATGATCTCGACGTCGGGCGGCAGGGTCAGCCCGAGTCCGGCCGCCTGGGCGGTGACCTCCGACGGCCGGGCCAGCAGGACGCACCGGGCGATGCTCAGCTCGTGACAGGTGGCCGCCGCACGGAGCGTGCGCGGCTCGGCGCCCTCGGGCAGCACGATACGTCCGGCCGCGCGCCGGGCCATCGTGGTCAACCGATGCCGGAAGGCCGGCGGACTCAGCCGCGGCACGTGCGTCGGGGTCGGCACGGTGCCGAGCCACTCAGGTTCCAGCGCAGCCGCCACGGTGGACATCACCAGCCGCGCCCGGTCCGCGTCGTCGCCCGGCACCTCCGGGTCGACGCCGTGCACGATCATCGCGGTCTCGTAGCTGTAGGTGCCGGTCAGCAGCACCGGCAGCCCGGTCCCGCCCGCCGGCCGGCACAGTTCCCATACCCTGGCGTCCGGTTCCAGCCCGATAGTGAGCAGCAGCCCGGCGAGCCGGACGCCGTTCATCGCCGCAAGACACACGCTGAGGATCACCTCGTGGCGATCGCCCGGCACGATCACCAGCACACCCTCGCGCAGCAGCGGCAGGATCCCGGGAACGGCCTGCGCGCCGATGATCACGTCCTTGACCCGGCGATCCGACTCCCCCTCGTTGAGGACCTTGATGTCCAGGT
>JBKOXO010000075.1:0-7221 GCA_046744105.1 Actinomycetota bacterium | reverse complement strand
CAGTCGACGACGTTGCAGGCGTACAACTCGACGGGTGGCGTCGTGTTGCTGGCCATCGGCGCGGCGGTGTGCGTGGTCGCGTACCGGATCATGCTGCGGATCGGCAAGCTGCCTCAGGAGCGACGGGTGCTGCGATGACGTCACTCGTGCTGGGTGCGCTGCTCGGGCTGCTGTTCGCCGCCGGAGTGCTGCTCGCAGTGCGGGCGGCTCCGCCGATGCGCCCGGTGCGTCTGGTCGACCGGGTCGCTCCCTATCTCGCCGACACGCCGCCGCCGTCGAAGCTGCTCGCGCGGCCCACCGCCACCGCGGCGCCGTTTGCCGTGGTGCGCCGGTTGTTCGGGCCGGTGATCGGCGACGCGGTGGGCTTCCTCGACCGTGTGGTGGGCGGCTCGGTGTCGGTGCGCCGGCGCTTGGGCGGGTTGGGTTCTGGTGGTTCCGTCGAGGAGTTCCGCATCGAGCAGGTCGTGTGGGGCGCGATCGGCACGGTGGGCTGCGGGCTGCTCGTGGTGCTGATCGGCGTGGTGCGGGGCGGCGTCGACCCGGTGCTCGCCGCCGGTGCGGCCCTGGTGGGTCTGGTGGCCGGTGTGCTGTCGCGCGACTGGTACCTCACCCGTCAGTTGCAGCGCCGCGAGGCAGCGATGCTCGCGGAATTTCCTGTGGTAGCCGACCTGCTCGCGTTGGCTGTCGTGGCCGGCGAGGCGCCGCCGGACGCGCTGCAGCGGGTGTGCCGGCTCACCGGTGGCGAGCTCGCCCGTGATCTTGACGCGGCCCTGGCCCGGGCGCGGTCGGGCATGCCGCTGACGGCGGCGCTCGCAGACCTCGCCGAGCGGACGACTCTCGAGCCGTTCTCGCGCTTCGTCCAAGGCGTGGTTGTGGCGATCGAGCGCGGTACCCCACTCGCCGACGTGCTGCGCGCGCAGGCAGCGGACGTCCGCGAGGCGGGCAAGCGCGCCCTGCTGGAGGCCGGCGGGCGCAAGGAAATCTCGATGATGATTCCGGTCGTATTCATGCTCTTGCCGGTCACGGTGCTGTTCGCGCTTTTTCCGGCGCTCTCCACGTTGGTATCGCTCACCAGGTAATGAAGGGATGGCCCCGGCGATGGTGCCCTTGGACATGCTGGCCGTCTGGGTGGCCGGCGCGTATGCGCGGGTGCGGGGACGGGATCCGGAGCGCGGCGATGTGCCCGGCTGGGTAATGGTGACCGTGATGACCGCCGGGCTGGTTGTCGTGATCTTCGCCGTGTTCCGGGGGAAGATCGTCGATGCGATCAGCAATGCGATCGACTCGGTTACGGGCAAGACAAAGTAGCGTGCCGCGCCGCGAGCGCGGATCTGCAGTCGTCGAGTTCGTCATGATCGCCGTGCTGCTGATTTTTCTTGTGTTCGCGGTATTGCAGGTGGCGCTCTACCTCTACGTCCGCAATATCGTGCAGGCGAGCGCTGCGGCGGGCGCCCGATACGCAGCGAACCAGGGCGTCGACTATGGCGCGGGTGCCGAACACGCGAGCGCGCTCGTGCGTCAGGGTTCGAGCGCGACGATCGCCCGCAACCTGCCCTGCCGCGGCAGCCCGGCTCGAGACGTCAGCGGCCTGCCGCTCGCTGTCGTGCACTGCGGCGGGCACGTCAAGTCGATCTTCCTTCCACTGGGGCGAGTGCTGTCGATCGACGTGACGGCCCGGGTGCTCAAGGAGGGCGAGCCGTGAGCGACGCTTGCGGAGCGAACCAGCACCGCGTCGGACCCGCCCTGCCCTGCGGGAAGAACGCCCGGGAGTTGTGCGCACGTGACTCGGGCAACGCCGCGATCGAGTTCATCTTCGTGGCGCTGCTCATCCTCGTGCCGATCGTCTACTTCGTGACGGCAGTCGCCGCGATCCAGCGGAGCAATGTCGGCGTGGCGCAGGCGGCGCGTGAGGCGGGCCGGGCGTTCGCGTCAGGGGAGTCGACGGCGGACGCGGTGACGCGGGCTCGGGCGGCGGTACGCCTGGCGCTCGCCGACGAGGGCTTGCCCGACGACGCCGACGTGCGGTTCGTGCCCGCCGACGCGTCCTGCCAGTCCGGGTCGATCACGCCGGTGCTGGCGCCAGGTGCGGTGTTCGCGGTCTGTGTCGTCCGGCATGCGCTGCTTCCTGGCATCCCGACGTTGATCGCGGGGCACGGCATCACGACGATCGGGCGCTACGTCATCCATGTCGACGACTTCCGGACCGTGCAGCCGTCGTGATCGCACGGCTACGGGACGATCGCGGCTCGGTAATCCCGTTGATCCTCGGCTGCTGGTTGCTCGTAATGCTGGTCGCCGCGGGCTATGTCGCCGCCACGGACGCCTTTGCCAAGCGGGTCGACCTGCAGGACGTATGCGACGGCGCGGCGATCGCCGCAGCCAACTCCGTCGACTTCGCCGGCGGGCGGGATGTGGGCGGCGCGCAGAGCAACGGGTTCTTGCGGCTCGCCGACGTTCAGTCCGCGGTGAACGCTTACCTGGCGCGCGACCCCTGGCGCTCGGCGATACGGCTCACGGCCTCGCTGAACGCCGATCGCACCGAGGTCACGGTGTCCTGTCGGCGCCGTTCGCAGATCGCGTTCGGGTGGGTGTTCGGCAAGCCCGGTGGCGTCGTGGCGACGGTCACCTCGTCGGCGCGGTCCACTGTCACCAGACGGTGAGCGTGGCACGTTATCCGGCACGAACGAAAGCCCAAGATATAGGTGGAATGCGGCATGTATTCGTGTTCAAGGTATCCGCTACTTCGACTGGACAGTTACCGAGCGCATCTGAGAATCTGCCTGGATGGGGCTGAATTCAACGTCGGCCGTGATTCTCGGCGTGCTGCACGATGGCCCGGCAACGGGCGGCGAAATCGTCACAGCGGCGTCGCGACGGTTGACGGCTCAGGGCGGGGTGACGCGTAGTCAGGTCTACCGCGAACTGCCGGGGCTTGCGCGCGACGGCTACATCAAGGCGGGCAAGGAGGGAGTGCGGGCCAGCCACCCGTACTCGATCACCGCGGCGGGACGGAAGGCATTTGCCCAGTGGGCGTCCACGCACAATGGCAGCGACTCGGTACGCAGCCAGGCTGTGCTTCGGCTCGGCTTCGGAAAACACCTGTCGACGCGGCAGCGCCGAGAGATCGTCGAGTCGGCGAGGCAGGAACACGAGGCCGCGCTTGCCGCACACAAGAGGGATGCGGCCGAGCTGAAGAAGGCTGGTGACACCTACGGCGCGGTTGCCGTCGAGTTCGCCGTTGCATACGAACGCGCATTGATCCGTTGGCTCGACTCCGTCCCCACGAGCTAGACGCCGTCCAGCGGCTGCGTGAGCTGTGCCTCGCGCTGCCCGAGGTTACCGAGCGGCCGACCCACGGCGAGCCGGGCTTCTTCGTGCGTGACAAGAAGCTGTTCGTGATGCTGGACGACCACCACCACGGCGCCGAGCATCTCGGCTTCTGGTGCGCCGCCCCAACCGGGGCGCAGGTGGCGTACGTCGCCGACGATCCGCAGCGGTACTACCGACCACCCTACGTCGGGCATCGCGGCTGGCTGGGGGTACGCATCGACTAGGACCCGGATTGGACGGAGATCGCCGAGATCGTGCGGGACGCCTACCGGCAGGTCGCGCCCAAGTCGCTGTGCGCGCAGCTGGGCGAAGCCAGCGCGTAATCGGCCCAGAAGGTACCGTGATCGGACGTGACCGACGTCCCCGCGGAGCTCAAAGAGCTCTCCACCACGATGGCCAGCATCGAGGCCGTCCTCGACCTCGGCAAGCTCCACGCCGAGGCGACGGCGCTCGAGAAGGAGGCGTCGGCGCCTGACCTATGGGCTGACTCGGACAAGGCGCAGCAGGTAACGAGCCGGTTGTCGGCGGTACAGGGCGAGATCCGCAGGGCCGAGGATCTGAGGCGGCGCCTGGACGACGCACAGGTGCTGTGGGAGCTGGCCGAGGATGCGGGAGACGACAAGGAGAAGGCCGAAGCAGCGACCGAGGTCGCGTCGCTGCGCAAGAGCATCGACGAGCTCGAGGTGCGCACGCTCCTCAATGGCGAGTACGACGCCCGTCAGGCACTCGTAACGATCCGCTCGGAGGCGGGCGGCGTCGACGCGGCGGACTGGGCGGAGATGCTGCTGCGCATGTACCTGCGCTGGGCCGAGCGGCACGGTTACCCGATCGAGGTGCTCGACACGTCCTACGCCGAGGAAGCGGGCATCAAGTCAGCCACCTTCAAGGTCAAGGCGCCCTATGCCTACGGCACGCTGAGCGTCGAGCAGGGGACGCACCGGCTGGTGCGCATCAGCCCGTTCGACAATCAAGGCCGCCGTCAGACGAGCTTCGCCGGCGTGGAGGTGCTCCCGGTCGTCGAACAGTCCGATCACATCGATATACCGGACGAAGACATCCGCGTTGACGTGTTCCGCAGCAGCGGTCCGGGCGGGCAGGGCGTCAACACCACGGACTCCGCGGTCCGGATCACCCACCTTCCCACCGGCATCGTGGTCAGCTGCCAGAACGAGCGCAGCCAGATCCAGAACCGCGCCAGCGCCATGGCCGTGCTTCAGGCCAAGCTCCTCGAGCGACGGAGGCTTGAGGAGCAGGCCAAGCTGGACGCGCTCAAGGACAGCGGGAACAGCTGGGGCAATCAGATGCGCAGCTACGTGCTACACCCGTACCAGATGGTGAAGGACCTGCGCACCGAGCACGAAGTCGGCAACCCGCAAGCCGTCCTCGACGGGGAGATCGACGACTTCATCGGGGCGGGCATTCGGTGGCGCCGCCGGGGTGCGCCCGTAGGCACTAGGTAGACTTCCCCGGCGTGATCCGACTCGACCACGTCACAAAGATCTACCCGGCGGGTGCCCGTCCTGCCATCGAAGACGTGACCATCGACATCGCCAAGGGCGAGTTCGTCTTTCTCATCGGCCAGTCCGGCTCGGGCAAATCCACTGTCCTGCGGTTGCTGCTGCGCGAGGAGCTGGCCACCGCCGGCAAGGTCTTCGTCGACGGACGCAATGTCGGACGGCTGCGCCGCCGCAGGGTTCCCGAGCTGCGCCGCAAGATCGGCTGCGTGTTCCAGGACTTCCGGCTGCTGCCGAAGAAGAACGTCTACAACAACGTCGCATTCGCGCTCGAAGTGATCAACAAGCCGCAGCGCACGATCCGCCGCTCTGTGCCTGAGGTGCTCGACCTCGTCGGGCTGGAGGGCAAGGCGCTGCGGATGCCACATGAGCTCTCCGGCGGCGAGCAACAGCGGGTCGCGATCGCGCGCGCGTTCGTCAACCGGCCGCTGGTGCTGCTCGCCGACGAGCCCACCGGCAATCTCGACCCGGACACGAGCCAAGGCATCATGAACCTGCTCGAACGCATCAACCGGACGGGTACCACCGTGCTGATGGCCACACACGACAACAACATCGTCGACGCCATGCGCCGGCGGGTTATCGAACTCGACTATGGCCACATCGTTCGCGACCAGTCCCGCGGCGTCTACGGCGTGGGCCGCTGAGCAGCTGCTGAACCGAAGGAGATCATGCGCGCCAACTTCGTGATGTCGGGCGTCGGGCAGGGCCTGCGCCGCAACATCCTGATGTCGATCGCCCTAATTATGATCACCTTCGTATCGCTGTACTTCCTCGGCGGCGCGCTGCTGACTCAGAAGGAGATCGATAAGTTCCGCAGCACGTACGAGGACAGGCTGAACGTCTCGATCTACCTGTGCGGCCCGACGAAGGACGCGAAGTGCAAGCACCCGTTCACCGCGCAGGAGCGTGCCAGTCTCGAGGCGCGGCTGCGGTCAGATCCCCTGATCACGTCGGAACGGTTCGTTAGCCAGAACGAGATCTTCAGAAACAACCCGAATTACCTAGGGCTCGGCAATCTCGACATCCTGCAGGCCAGCGACTTCCCGAACCTGATCTCAGTCAAGCTCAAGGACATCAAGCGCGACTACGTCGCGATGGTGTCGCGCTACAACAAGGCGCACGGCGTCGACCGAGTGCAGAACCAGGACGTCAGCCTGAAGACCATCCTTGACATCTTCGACAAGTCGCGGATCGGTGCGCTGGCGTTCGCCCTCCTTGTGCTCGTCGCGGCCATCCTGCTGATGGCAATCACGATCCAGGTGGCGGCCGCCCAGCGGCGTAATGAGACGAACATCATGCGACTCGTAGGCGCATCGCGCTGGATGACGCAGCTGCCGTTCGTCATCGAGGCGGTGATCACCGCGGTTATCGGCGGCATCCTGATCATCCCGGCGCTGTACTTCACGAAAACGTACGTGCTGAACGGCATCTTCGGGCACTCGGTGAGCCATGGCGTGCTGCCCAACCTGTCGATGAACGACGTGCTCATAGCGAGCGGCACGTCGATTGCGGTGGGCGTGGTGCTCGCGATCGTCACCGCGTACGTCACACTGCGCGCCTACGTCCGGTTGTGATGGCCGCCAAGCAGGGCAGCCGGAAGCTCATCGCGCAGAACCGTAAGGCGCGCCACGACTACGCGATCCTCGACACGTATGAGGCAGGCATCGCCCTCACCGGCACCGAGGTGAAGTCGCTGCGGGCCGGCCGAGCCTCGCTGGTCGACGGGTTCGCGACGATCGACGACGGCGAGGTCTTCCTGCGCAACGTGCACATCCCTGAATACACCCAGGGCAGCTGGACGAACCACGAGCCGCGACGCACCCGCAAGCTCCTCCTGCACCGCGCGGAGATCACCCGGCTGATCGGCAAGACGCAGGAGAGCGGGCTGACGCTCGTCCCGCTGTCGCTGTACTTCTCCGAGGGCAAGGTCAAGGTCGAAATCGCGCTCGCGCGGGGCAAGCGCTCGTACGACAAGCGGCAGGACCTCGCCCGGCGCGACGCCGACCGCGAGGTGCGCCGTGCCATGGGCCGTCGCGCCAAGGGCGCGGGACGCTAGTCGACTCGTCGGCCGCGCGACGAGCGGGGCTGCTTCAGAGGCCCCTACGACCGGAAGCGGCGCGCCCGGTTCCGCACCTCGTCGGCCTGCCGGCGCTGCTCGGCGGCCAGCACGCCGTAGGTGAACGCGTGCTCGCCGTGCTCGTGGGCGACCTCGGCCAGCCGCCGCGCCAGGTTAGCGGCGACGACGCTGTCCTGGAACTCGCCGAGCAAGTCCTGGAGCTTGGTGATGTCGTGGGCCAGGCGCTGCGCCTGGTCGTCGCCGGCCGCGGCCGCCGCCTCGGCCGCATAGCGCACCCGCTTGCCCGCCTTGCGGGCG
>JBKOXO010000168.1:0-5976 GCA_046744105.1 Actinomycetota bacterium | reverse complement strand
TGTCGATCAGCCGGATGCCCATGGTGTAGTTGGCGACGAGCAGCGTGTTCTCGCCCTTGCGGTCGAGGTTGTGCGCGTCCCAGCTGAAGAAGCGCTGGATGACGCCGTGGTAGGAGCCGCTGCCCTGCCCATTGATCGCCGCGGCCTGGACGGGGTGGCCGTTGATGTGCCAGAAGCCGACCTGGTGCGGCGCGCAGGTGTGGACGCCGTCGCAGCCGTGGGTATCGAGCATGTGAACGCCGCCGGTGCCACCTACGCCGATCTCGTCCTCGAGATAGACGTAGTTGCCGGAGGGTGTCGGCGCTGTCGAGTGGGCGCAGCAGTTGCCGGGCGCGCCCGGGTAGTCGAACGAGCCGGTCTCGACCGGGTGCGCCGGATCGGTCACGTCCACGATCCGCATGCCGCTGTCCCAGTAGGCGACGTAGTCGAGCATGCGGCCGGCAGGGCTTCGCTGCAGCCATGCGTCATGGGGTGAGTTGAACTGCTGGCAGTCCGCGTCGGAGGGATAGCACCCCTGCGGCTCGGGTGACTGGTAGGTGCCGACGACGGCGCCGGTGAGGAAGTTGACTATGAAGACCGCCTCGGTGCCGAACTCGAACGCGTTCGCGTACGCATACGGCCGGCCCGACTCGACCTCCGGGTCGAGCTGGACGGTGTGGATGCCACCAGGCAGCGCGACCCGGCGCAGCAGCGTCGGGTGGTACGGGTCAGCGGCGGTGTCGTAGATGCTGATCCCGGCGAAGCCGCCGTCGGTCCACGGCTGGTGGCGGTAGCTGTCCGGGAAGCGCTGGGGCGCGGCCGTGCTCGCGGGGCTTGAGCATCCGGAACCGACAGTCGTCGATGTCGATGCTGGCGGCGGCGAGCAGGGCGGCGGAGTCGTGGGTGGCGAGGGTGTGCAGCGGCTCGTCGGTGGTCTTGGCCTTGCCTCGGCGGTAGGGGATGACCAGCGACAGGTTGGGGCGGGCGACCACGCCGGGCATGGGGTCGGTGACGCCCTTGGTCATGTGGGCGATGGCGCGGTAGGACAGCCCGCCGTGATGCTTCTGGATGAACGCTCCGGGTGGGACGGTCAGCGCCTGGTGACCGCCGCCGTGTTCGGTGCCGGTGGCGACGGTGGCCAGCGGGTCGCGGATGCTGGTGGCGTCGGCGTGGTTGCGCAGCACGGTGATCCACGGCTCGGGGGTGAACACGCCTTCGGTGTCGCGGGTGAGGCCGGGTGCGCAGCGGCTCCTCGACGGTCGTCGGATACGTAGAACGTGGTGCGTGAGGTGAGCAGCCCTTCCAGCCCGCCGCTGCGAGCGAGGGTGAGGAACCGTGCGGCGAGGATCGGGACGGGTCCGTAGTCGCCGGGCGTCACCTTGCTCGGGTCGCCGTCGGGCGCGGCGGCGAGCGCGTCGGAGTAGGCGCCGGCCCAGCTGGTCTGCTGGTCCGCGCCGGCACGGCGCCAGGTCTGCAGCGCCAGCGTCAGAACGGGGTCGTTGGTGACGGTGCTCAACGGCTCGATCACTAGGTCGTTGGCGCTGTCGATCGGGATGCGTACGCTGCCCCAGCGTTGCAGCGGCAGCGGCCCCAGCTTCTGCCCGTCACTGACCCGGTTGTACGGCGCCCCGTAGCCGGCGCTGGTGGTGGTGCCGGCGAGTTCGCCGGTGGCGGTCGCGACGACGTCGTTGGGTGCCGCGTTGGCCCAGTCCGCGAGCGTGATCGCTTTGCGGTCCGGGGAGGAGAACACCGCGGCGAGAACCACGGTCAGCGCCCCAATCACAACTACGGCGATGACGAATTCCTTGACCAGGTCGTAGCGGCGGGTGGGAAACAGGTGCGTGTCCGGCGTGGACCGGCGACCCCGCCGCCCAGGTGATCTGCCGTCGTGACTCATCGCGACACGTCCGCGGACTCGGCGGTGGTCGCGCCCGCGGTTGGTATCTGCGCGGCGTCGGCGGGCAACTCCGCGGCGGCGGGCATCGCGCGTTCAGGTGGCTCCGCATCGATCGGCGGCACGACGCCATGCCGGCGAACCAGGATCACATGCACTATGACGAGCAGGCCGACGATCAGCGGCAGCAACATGATGTGCCACATCAGCATCTGGCCGGTGTTTAGCACGTTGAACACCGAGCCGATGCCGACGGAGTTGAGCCCGTCCTTAGCCTGGGTGGAGATCCATTGCGAGTCGAAATTCGTCTGCGACAGGTACCCGGTGAACGCTGTCGCGATCGAGCCGACGAACGCGACCGCGCCGATGACCCAGGTCAGCGCCCGCCGGCCGCGCCACGCGGCCTTGAAGAACTCGCCCCATAAGTGGATCACCATGAAGACGAAGAACAGTTCCACACTCCACAGGTGGGTCGAATTGAAAAAGTGCCCGACCGAGGAGGTGTGCCACCACGTCGGCTCGCCGATGATGAGCACCAGCCCGGAAGCAAGGACATACAGCAACGCCGCGAGCGTGGCCACACCGAAGACATAGATCCACGACCGGACGTAGGCCGGCTGACGATCAGGCAACCACTGGCCCGCCGGCACGATACGCGCTATCCGGGCACGCAGCCGCACCGTCCAACTGGTCGAGGACTGCTGCTCAGTACTCACCGTGACTCCTACTCGTCCGAGCCGCCACCCCTGCCCCCCGGGAACGGAAGCACAAGCGCAAGTACGAAGATCACCAGCATCAGCACGATGATCACGAAATTCGTCAGCGAGATCTGGATCACGCCCCAATGCAAGAAATACGCATGCCTAGACAGCACACCGTGCGCGCTGGGCACAGCGCTCACTGATGACGAGGCAAGGGCGGGACTCATCGAGCGCCTCCGTGGATTCGGCGTGAAAAGCAGACACCCTGCGGCGAACCCGCCGCTCGGGACGAACGTCCCGATCACCGTTCGCCGGACCAAGCAGGCCCACAGCCAGCTAGTCTTGCTTTTTGATCTTGATCGGGCAAGGACCCGTCCCATTCGATTTTCGTGTCGGCGTACAGGCTCTGCTGCGATCTGCGATGACGCTTAGTCAAGGCCGTCTACGATCTACCCTTGGGCGCCGCCGGCGCCGGGATCGACCGGCTGCTACTACACCACGCGGCACGCGCAACGATGCGCTCGCTGGTACGCGGTGTGGGCCGCTCCCTGACGGCTCCATCGTCGCCGGTCCCGGCGCTTACCGGCCGCGGCTCGGCCCGGTCAGGTTCGGCCCCGCCGCTGCCACGCCTTATTGAGCGCCTGATCCGGCTGATCAAGAATGGGGTGGCCGCGCATACTGACGGATAGCGAGCGATTGTCCGGGTGCTTCCCAAGGTCAGGAACCCGGTGTTGAGGGTGGAGCGCGCCTCGACGACCAGCTGCCAGAGCGCGCTACCTATTGCCGGGTGGTTAACACGCCCCGGCAGGCGCGGTTGGTGCAGCGTGAATCCTGCTGCTGAGGCGGCACCGTCTCCTGGACGAGACCGATGCTGGTCTTGTCCTCGCGGCGGGCCCTGTCCGAACTAATGGAGAGGTGCGTGGGCCCAATGGCCCGAGACAAGGGCCCGTTGGGCACTACGCCACGCCGATGCGCGCCCGTACGGTTGCCGGTCTTACGGGTCGCGTCCAAAACTTGGGAGCGTGATGATCGGTCCCCGCACTGGCTTGGAGCCTCACCTCGAGGACGTCGTTGAGGTCGCTTCGTGTGTTACCGCGGCCGGCGTCGTCGCGCGGGTCAATGTCACCGCAGCGAGCCCCTACGATGCGGCCGGCGACCCACAGGAATGGTGGTGCCAGCAGGGCCGCCAGTGTCTCGACTGGACGGTGCAAGTGACCCCAGCGCGTGCTGTTCACCCCGACCTGCCCAGGACAAGCTTCGGCAAGATCATGGGACGCCTGGTCCGGGGCGTGACCGAGGGCCGGCAACGCGGCGACGTCTCCACGCCGGGTGACCGGTCGTCGTGACCGCGCTGAAGGCGGGATTCGCCGAGGACCGCGGGAGGGCCCCGTGGACATCGTGTTGATGGGACCGCCCGGCGTCGGCAAGGGCACCCAGGCAGCGATGCTGGCCGAGCGCACCGGCCTGACCCATCTCGCGAGTGGTGACCTGTTCCGGCTGAACATCCGCGACGAGACCGAACTCGGGTTGCTGGCCAAGGCGTTCGTCGATCGCGGCGAGCTGGTGCCGGATCGCATCGTCATCGAAATGGTGCTCGACCGAATGCTAGGCCGGGACGGCGCAAGCGGCGTGGTGCTCGACGGCTTCCCGCGCACGCTCGCGCAAGCGCGCGAGCTGACCGCGCGGCTCGGGTCCACCGGACGGGACGTCGACGCCGTCGTGCTGCTGGCCGCCCCGCGGCAGACGCTGCTGCGGCGGATCGTCGGCCGGCAGACCTGCCTTATCTGCCAGTCGCCGTACAACGTTTTCTACTCGCCGACGCGTGTCGAGGCGGTCTGCGACCTGTGCGGGGGCGACCTGCACACGCGCAGCGACGACAACATGGAGACTGCGCGGCACCGCCTGGACGTGTACGAGCAGCAGACCCGCCCGCTCGTCGACTACTACCGCGACACGAGCACCGTCCTCGAAATTGACGGCACCGGTGAACCCAGCGAGGTGGCCGACTCGATCTCCAGCGCTTTGGGGTCGACCGTCGTCTGTCATCAGATCGGAAGGTCATGAGCGATCAGCCCGGTCGCAGGGTTCGAGACGTCGTCGAGCCGCCGCCCGTCCAGCCGCAAATCCGGAAACTGGTCGAGGACGACTTGCCGGCGCTGCTCGCGTTCGGTACTGCGCTGCCCAAGGACGACTGGCTCTACCTCGACATCGACCTACACACCGAGGCCACGATCGTGCGGCTGATCAACGCCGTCGAGGCGCGCAACTGGCGCCAGTTCGTCGCCGTGATCGGCGACGAGATCGTGGGCTACGCCAGCGTGCGGCAACTGCCCGGCTGGAAGCGGCACGTCGGCGACATTGCCCTGGTGGTGCGGGCCAACAACCGCCGCCGAGGGATCGGCACGGCCCTCACAGAAGCTGCTATAGATGCGGGTCGCGAGCTGTCGCTACGCAAGCTGATCGTCGAGATCGTGGAAGAACACTACGGTGCACAGCACATCTTCGTGCGGCTCGGTTTCCGTTGCGAGGGGCTGCTAGACAACTATGCGATCGACTACCTTGACCGGCCCCGCAACCTCATGCTGCTCAGCTACGAGCTACCGCCCCAGGAATCGACATGACCGAGATCTCAAATGGCCGCGGCTGTCCAGCGCGGTCTCGCTCGATGGCTACCGGTGGGCTGCGAACCGGTCACCGACCTGACCCTGTAGGCCGTTGACGGCTTCCGCCGGGTCGTGGCTAAGTCCCCATCGGGCCCGGTACCGCGCGGGTGTGGCGCTGACCTTGGAGCGCGTCACTTATTGCCCGGGGGGTGAACACACGCCGAATGTCAGGACAGCGTCGCTGCTGCGCGGAAGCATCGACGCAACTGGCCGTCATTCGCGATGGTCGAGCCGGCGCGTGGAGTGATGACGACCCTCGGCGAGGGCGCCAACAACCGTGAGCGGTGCACGCAGATATCACGGAGCGGCGCCGGGTGGGCAGACACCGGTGCAGTCGCGCTCTAGCGTGGCATTGGTCAATCCGTCGAGATCGGCAGACTGAGATATCCCCGTAGCGTGAGGCTGTCCCGCCGCTCGGGATCGACTGCGAGGCGCAGATCGGGGTAGGTGGCCAGCAGCGCAGGGAACCCGAGCTGCGCCTCGAGCCGAGCAAGCGGCGCCCCCCAGGCCGTAATGGATGCTGCCACCGTAGGACAGCGGGCTGTTGTGCTTCCGGTGATGTCCAGGCGGCCAGGGTCGGCGACACGTTGCGGGTCGCGGTTGGCCGCACCGAGGTAGCAGACCGCGCGATCGCCTGCCCGGACCGGCACACCGTCGATCTGTGTGTCATCGACCGCGGTGCGGCCGGTGATCCGTACCGGGCTGTCGCAGCGCAGCAACTCCTCGATAGCCGTGGCAG
>JBKOXO010000092.1:0-8626 GCA_046744105.1 Actinomycetota bacterium | reverse complement strand
TGGGTGCGCATCTCGAAGTGCTCGCGGCTGTCCTTGTACTTGTGCGGCGAGCGGATGACGCAGTAGATGTTCTTCTCCGTCGGCAACGGCACGGGGCCGACGACGCGAGCGCCGGTGCGCGTGACCGTCTCGACGATCTTGCGCGCACTGGCGTCAATGGCCTCGTGGTCGTAGGCCTTGAGCCTGATGCGGATCTTCTGTCCCGCCATGTCTGGCTAGCTCACCTTCGTCTAGGAACGAGCCCGCGGCGCTCGGCGTCCGGGGCGGATGCTCACACTGAGCGGCGGCCGGGTCGCCCCGACCGCCGCTCGTCTTCATTTGTTGATCTTGATGACGCGGCCCGCGCCTACCGTCCTGCCGCCCTCGCGGATCGCGAAGCGCAGCCCCTCCTCCATGGCGATCGGCTGGATCAGCTCGACCTTCATGTCGGTGGTGTCACCCGGCATGACCATCTCGGTGCCCTCGGGGAGGGTCACCACGCCGGTCACGTCCGTGGTGCGGAAGTAGAACTGGGGCCGGTAGTTGTTGAAGAACGGCGTGTGCCGGCCGCCCTCGTCCTTGGACAGGATGTAGACCGTGCCGTCGAAGTTGGTGTGCGGGGTGTTCGTGCCGGGCTTGATCACGACCTGCCCGCGCTCGACCTCCTCGCGCTTGACGCCGCGCAGCAGTAGGCCGACGTTCTCGCCTGCCCGGGCCTCGTCGAGCAGCTTGCGGAACATCTCCACGCCGGTGACCGTGGTGCTCTGCTTCTGCGGGTGGATGCCGATGATGTCCACCGTCTCGTTCACCTTGAGCACGCCGCGCTCCACCCGGCCGGTGACGACGGTGCCGCGGCCGGTGATGGTGAAGACGTCCTCGATCGGCATCAAGAACGGCTTGTCGATCTCGCGCACCGGCTCAGGGACGGCGTCGTCGACGGCGGTCATAAGCTCGAGCACCTTCTCACCCCACTCGGCGTCGCCCTCGAGCGCCTTCAACGCCGACACGCGCACGATCGGGGCGTCGTCGCCCGGGAACTCGTACTGGTTCAGCAGCTCGCGCACCTCGAGCTCGACGAGCTCCAGGATCTCCTCGTCGTCGACCATGTCGGCCTTGTTCAGCGCCACCACGATGTACGGGACGCCGACCTGGCGCGCGAGCAGTACGTGCTCGCGGGTCTGCGGCATCGGGCCGTCCGTGGCGGCCACCACCAGGACGGCCCCGTCCATCTGCGCCGCACCGGTGATCATGTTCTTGATGTAGTCCGCGTGCCCCGGGCAGTCGACGTGCGCGTAGTGCCGCTTCTCCGTCTGGTACTCGACGTGTGCGATGGAGATCGTGATGCCGCGCTGCTTCTCCTCCGGCGCCTTGTCGATCGCGTCGAACGGCGTGAACGGGTTGACGTCCGGGTACTTGTCGTGCAGGACCTTCGTAATGGCAGCCGTGAGCGTCGTCTTTCCATGGTCGATGTGACCGATGGTGCCGATGTTGACGTGCGGCTTGGTCCGCTCGAACTTCGCCTTCGCCACTTCTGGTACTCCCTCTCTTGGGTTTCTAGGGTCTTACTCGCCGGTTGCCCGGGCGATGATCTCCTTGGCCACGTTCCCCGGAACCTCGGCGTAGGAGTCGAATTGCATCGTGTAGCTCGCCCGGCCCTGTGTCTTGGACCGGAGGTCGCCGACGTAGCCGAACATCTCCGACAGCGGCACCAGCGCCTTGACGACACGGGCGCCGCCACGCTCCTCCATCGCCTGGATCTGGCCGCGCCGGGAGTTGAGGTCGCCGATCACGTCGCCCATGTTCTCCTCGGGCGTGGTGACCTCGACAGCCATCATCGGCTCGAGCAGCACCGCCTGCGCCTTGCGCGCCGCCGCCTTGAGGGCCATTGAGCCGGCGATCTTGAACGCCATCTCCGACGAGTCGACCTCGTGGTACTGCCCGTCGAGCAGCGTCAGCTTCAGCCCGACCAGCGGGTAGCCGGCCAGAACGCCGTACTGCATGGCCTCCTGGGCGCCGGCGTCGACGGACGGGATGAACTCCCTGGGCACCCGCCCGCCGGTGACCTCGTTGGCGAACTCGTAGCTCGGGCCGTCCGGGGTCATCGCCAGCGGCTCGAGCTTGACGACCACCTTCGCGTACTGCCCGGAGCCACCTGTCTGCTTCTTGTGGGTGTACTCCTCCTTGTCGACGGTGCGCCGGATCGTTTCCCGGTAGGCAACCTGCGGCTTGCCGACATTGGCCTCGACCTTGAACTCGCGGCGCATCCGGTCGACGAGGATCTCGAGGTGCAGCTCGCCCATACCGGAGATGACGGTCTGCCCGGTTTCCTCGTCGGTGCGCACCTGGAAGGTCGGGTCCTCCTCGGCGAGCTTCTGAATCGCGGTGCCGAGCTTCTCCTGGTCGCTCTTCGTCTTCGGCTCGATGGCCACGTAGATGACCGGGTCGGGGAAGGTCATCGACTCGAGGACGATGGGCTTCTGCGGGTCGGCCAGGGTGTCGCCCGTGGTCGTCTGCTTCAGCCCGGCGACGGCGATGATGTCGCCGGCGCCGGCCCGCGGCAGCTCCTCCCGCTTGTTGGCGTGCATCTGGTAGATCTTGCCGATGCGCTCCTTGCGGTCCTTCGTGGAGTTGAGAACCTGCGAACCGTTCTCCACCACGCCGGAGTAGACGCGCACATACGTGAGCTTGCCCAGGTGCTGGTCGGTGGCGATCTTGAACGCGAGCGCCGACAGCGGCTCGGACTCGTCGGCCATGCGGTGCGCCTCGGTGACGCCGTCCATCAGCAGCCCGTCCACGCGGGGCACGTCCAGCGGTGAGGGCAGGTAGTCGACGACGGCGTCGAGCAGCGGCTGGACGCCCTTGTTCTTGAACGCCGAGCCGGCCAGGACCGGGTTGAGCTGGCCCGCGATCGTCGCGCGCCGGATCGCCGCCTTGAGCGTCTCGACGGGCAGTTCCTCGCCTCCGAGGTAGGCCTCGAGGATCTCCTCGTCGTTCTCGGCGAGCGTCTCGAGCAGCTTCTCACGCCACTCGTTCGCCTGATCGGTGAGCTCGGCGGGGATCTCCTCGACGGTGTAGTCCTCGCCCTTCTTGGTCTCGCCGCGCCACACCAGTGCGCGCATGCCGAGCAGGTCGACGACCCCGACGTAGTCGGCTTCGGCGCCGATCGGCAGCTGCAACACCAGCGGGGTGGCGGCCAGTCGCTCCACCATCATCTGCACGCAGCGGAAGAAGTCGGCGCCGGTGCGGTCCATCTTGTTGACGAAACACATGCGCGGGACGTGGTATTTGTCCGCCTGCCGCCAGACCGTCTCGGTCTGCGGTTCGACGCCCGCCACCCCGTCGTACACGGCGATCGCACCGTCGAGAACGCGCAGGTTGCGCTCGACCTCGACGGTGAAGTCGACGTGGCCGGGGGTGTCGATCAGGTTGATCGTGTGGCCCTTCCACGTGCACTTGGTGGCCGCGGACGTGATCGTGATGCCGCGCTCTTGCTCCTGCTCCATCCAGTCCATGACGGCGGCGCCGTCGTGGACCTCGCCGATCTTGTAGGTGATGCCGGTGTAGAAGAGGATGCGCTCGGTCGTGGTGGTCTTGCCCGCGTCGATATGCGCCATGATCCCGATGTTGCGGGTCCTGGCGAGGTCGGCGTTGCTGGCCATGATTCCTTCTCTAGAGCTTGTGGCTTGGCTTACCAGCGGTAGTGGGCGAAGGCGCGGTTGGACTCGGCCATCTTGTGGGTGTCCTCGCGACGCTTGACGCTCGCGCCCAGGCCGTTGCTGGCGTCGAGCAGCTCGTTCATGAGCCGCTCGGTCATCGTCTTCTCGCGGCGCTGCCGGGCGTAGCCGACCAGCCAGCGCAGCGCGAGTGTGGTGTTGCGGGGAGCCTTCACCTCGACGGGCACCTGGTAGGTGGCACCGCCGACGCGGCGGCTCTTGACCTCGAGGGTGGGCTTGACGTTGTCGAGCGCGCGCTTGAGCGTGACGACCGGGTCGGTGCCGGTCTTGTCGCGGCACCCCTCGAGGGCGCCGTAAACGATGCGCTCGGCGGTGGACCGCTTGCCGCGCAGCAGCACCTTGTTCACCAGCTGCGTGACAACCGGCGAGTCGTAAACCGGGTCGACCACCAGCGGACGCTGGGGCGCCGGGCCCTTGCGTGGCATCCTGCTTTACCCCTTCTCCCGCTTCGCGCCGTAACGGCTGCGTGCCTGCTTGCGGCCGCGCACCCCCTGGGTGTCGAGCGAGCCGCGGATGATCTTGTACCGGACGCCCGGCAGGTCCTTCACCCGTCCGCCACGGACCAGCACGATCGAGTGCTCCTGGAGGTTGTGACCGACGCCAGGGATGTAGGCCGTGACCTCGATGCCGCTCGTCAGCCGGACCCGGGCAACCTTGCGCAGCGCCGAGTTCGGCTTCTTCGGGGTCGTCGTGTACACCCGCGTGCAGACGCCACGACGCTGCGGAGAGCCCTTGAGAGCGGGCGTCTTCGCTTTCCCGATCTTGTCCTGGCGGCCCTTGCGGACCAGTTGCTGGATCGTAGGCATGCGGCCCTGCAATCTCCTCGTGTCGAATCGTGTCGAACGGCTAGCCGGGGTGCTGTCTGTGTCGTGCCTGCGTGGTTCTGGTGGTGCTCGCCCTCACCGGTCCCCGAGGTCGGGCGTGTCGCACCCTTTCCCGCAGGCCAGCCCGGCGGGGAAATCGCCGGTCCGGACGGTGAGCCGTGCCGCGCGCGGCGCCGGCGTGACCGGTATGCCGCTCTACGGGCACAGAGGACGACCCGGATCGCTCCGGGTTCGGTGGTAAGAGTACCCGCGCACTCGCACCGGCGCAAAAGCACCCCGCCGGTGCGGTGGAGTGCCGGCCCGGCACGCACCACCGGCTATGCGATCACGGTCATCGATCCGGACGCGCACGACTTCGTCCACTGGGTGCCGCTCGACGTGCCGCCGTCGACCACGGCGCTACCCGAGGGAGTGAGCCCGGGCGGCGCGGTGCCTGCTGGCGCTCGTGAGCTCGACAACGGATGCGGCAAGCGCGTCTACGGCGGCCCCTGCCCGCCGTCCGGGGCCACGCATCACTACGTGCTCACCGTCTGGGCGGTCGGGGGCACCCCCGGGGCGCCGTCGCGCTGATCGGTCCGACCGTGCCGGGGTTGCACGCGGCGGTGGGTTTACTCGTCGTCAGAGAGCCAATGCGAGGTCATCGAACTGTTGGCATGCCGTCTGTCCCATGCCGCGCCGCCGCCAACTCCTCGCCGATCACTCGCGGGTAGACCGGCGCCCGGTCAGTGACGACCTCGACCGGGCGCGTCCGAGCCGGAGGGCGTGGGCGAAGAAGCTGCGTGCCGCCGCGGTATCCCGGCGCGTGCAGACCAGGACATCGACCATCTGACGGTGCTGTCGCCCGCGCGGTACAGGCAGGCTCAGCGACCGGCGACCTTGACACAGGTCTCATCGACAAACCACCGATCCCCGCCGGCATGGCGCAACTCCTCCACGTCGCGGTAGGACAGGCCGTGGCACAGGTACCAACAGACCGCCACCGCGATCACCTCGCGCGGGAGACCGGTAACCCCCAGGAGCAGACCTACCAGGCCTCGACTCGATCACCGCGGCAGGCTCCCCCACCCCTGGCACGAGCCAACGCAACAGAGCCGGCCGGACGAGCATGTTGCAGACCTCATGGCTGCATACGCGGCCGAGCAGGATCAGGGTTTGAAATGTTGCTATTCGAGCCGGTCGGCGAAGCGAGACCTTCCGAGACACTGGCGTTTCTGGCGGCCGAGCTGTGCACTGACAGCGAGTCGGTGAGTATTGGGCGCGAGTCGGTCGGCGAAGCTGAAGACTCCTGAAGCCCCCGCGTGCTATGGGAAAGTCAAGCGCACTGATCTGCCGTCTACAAGCGCGTGCGCGTTTCACGGTGCTGATCACCATCACTCACACGGTGCGGCAACCGTTTGCCCCGGGTGGGCTGTGCCGCCGCGCCAATGCTCGATGCGCTGATCGTCGCTACGCTGCTGGAACATTGCGGCGTCGAGTTGGTGAAGCAATTCAGTGGTGTCGTCAACGGCTCTTTGCACTAGGTGGGGGCGGCGGTCGATTCGCGCACCACGAGTTTCGTTGCCAGCTCGATGCGACGAGTCGGTAACGGTCGATTGTCCATGAGCCGGAGCAGCATTTCCGCAGCCATGGCCCCCATATCCGCGAGCGGTTGGCGGACGGTCGTGAGCGGCGGTGGCAGCCAGCGGGCTAGTGGAAGGTCGTCGAATCCGACGACGCTGAGGTCACCGGGAATTGCGAGGCCACGTTGGCGGGCTGCCTCATATACCCCGAGGGCTTGCTGGTCGTTTCCGGCGAAGATTGCGGTGGGGGCATTGCGCCGCGCCAGTAGATCGGATGCCCAGCGATAGCCGCCTTCTTGCCGGAAATCGCCCCACCGGACGAGCGCTGGGTCGAAGCTTTGTCCGTTGTGCTCGAGCGCGTGCCGGTAGCCATCGATTCTTGCGCGGCTGCATAGGTATGCCTGCGGTCCGCTGATAGCGGCGATGCGTGTGTGGCCTTGTTGGAGCAGATGTTCGGTTGCGGCAATGCCGCCGGCCCAGTTTGTGGCGCCGACGCTGGGCAATTCGGGGTCAGGGAGATTGGCAGGGTCGATCACGACGAGTGGAATGCCTTGGTCGTGTAGTTGTCGCCATTGGCGGGTCGTCAGCTGTGACATCACCAGCATTACTCCAGCTGGATGCTGGCGAGCGATGGTTCCGGTCCAACTCGGCGGATAGGTGGGGCCGTCTCCCGATACTGCTGACACGGCGACGGCGCGCCCGTGGGCAGACATGTGGCGTTCGACCCCGCGGAGGATCTCCACCGCCCAGGGGCTGTCCAGCTCCGAGAAGATGAGGTCGACGACACCGCTGCGGCGTTTTTGCGGGACATAGTTGGATTCGATGAGGATGCGGTGCACGCGATCTCGTGTCGCTGTTGCTACGTCGGAGCGGCCGTTGATGACCTTGGAGACGGTCGCAGTGGAAACGCCTGCCTGTGCCGCGATTGCCGCCAGGGTGGTCCGCGCCGCTGGGGAGGCGTCGAGACCATCCGCAGCTGCGGCTCGCTGGCGGGTGCGCTTCATTCGCTGATGTTATGCACCCGCCCGGAGGGGGGCTTCCGGGCGGGTACTGTGCGGTGCGGTCTGTTAGTGGGTGGACGCGAGCCGGTGCGGCGCACCATGCTGGGCGAGCCCCAGATCTTCCTGGAGGTCAGCGACGACCTGCTTCGGCTTGAGGTTGACGTCATACAGGTCGGCGTAGCCCTCCCCAGGGAAGCTGCCCGGGACCCAGGAGTAGGCGTCGCCGAATCCCCAAACGGTGAAGGAGATGCACTGCGGGACGGCCAGGCACGCTTGGAGCATCTGCTTGTACTCGTATGGCTGGGCGAAGGTGGCCAGGTTGCTGGTCGGGTTCTGCGTCGCGGCCGAGTCAACAAACGTGCGCACGTCCGCCTCCGTGACCGCGACCTTCACGCCGAGGCCCGCGTAGCGCTGCAGGTCCTGCCTGAACAGCGTCGCATTCCAGCCGTATTGCGTGTCGAGGTGGCCCTGTTCGCCGACGCCATCGATGGGTACGCCCTGCGCGCGCAGCGTCTTGACCCAGTTGTAGACGGCATCGGACTTGGCGTTCGTGCCGTCCTGGCCGGAGATGTTGTAGTCGTTATAGAACAACAACGCGTTCGGGTTCGCCTGATGCGCCCAGCGGAACGCATCCGCGATGATGCCTTCCCCTAGGTGGGACACCCAGAAGTCGTCAGCATTGATGCCGTCGGGGAGTGAATGGGGATCCCATGAGTTAGCGAAGATCTCGTTGGCGACATCCCATTGCCAGATCTCGCCTTTGAAGTGGGCAACCTCGTCGGTGATGTGCTTGTGTAGTAGGTCCTTCAGCTGGGCGTTGCTGATCGTGCCGTTGCCGACGCCGCTGGTCAGCCAATCCGGCAGCTGGTTATGCCACACCAGAGTGTGGCCGCGCACCAGTTGGCCGTGCTCGTTGGCGAAAGCGACTAGTTGGTCGGCTTGCGACCAGTCGTAGGTGCCCCGCGTCGGCTCGACCACTTGCCACTTCATCTGGTTCTCAGGCGTGACGGTCGAGAACTGACCGGCGGCGATCTGTTCATAGGCGTCGTTGCTCAGCTTCGACGGGTCGATCGCCGAGCCGATGCGCAGGCCAATCGGTGCGGCAAGCGCTCGCAGCGAATCCCGCGGTGGGCTGGAATGCGATGCCTCGAATGTTCCGGCGGCTGCCGCCGCACTCGCGGCCAAAGCCGTCACCACGGTCGCGGTTGTCGCGACCACATAACGGAGTCTCACGATTGAGCCCTTCGGTCAGGCGCAGCGGCGTCACGTCGCCTGCGCGGCGACAACTTTCGAAATGACGGGTCGAAGAATCAGCTGGAGACTAGGCTCCCGCCCGACGGACGTCAATAGAGTGCCGGGATTTCCGCTAGATTCTTCGCGGCGTGATGGCACCTCCGTTCGGGCCTGTCTCGAAAACTTTCGACGATGCCCCGTACTCTGGCTCACGAGGGGCGTACGACAGTAGATCGCAGTCCGTGAGGTACGGGCCGGCGGCGTTGTTTGACTCGCCGACCTCAGGCGTGTCGAGC
>JBKOXO010000207.1:0-11557 GCA_046744105.1 Actinomycetota bacterium | reverse complement strand
GGCGACAGCGGTGCGCCGCGCCCGGATGGCCGGCTACAACGCTGCCTCATAACCGCCGGACGCGTCGCTCGGCACCGCCCCCAAGGGGCGGATACCTCGCACCGCACGCAAGCTCGCTACGCTCGCGCGGCCGGCGGGGCTCTTCGCGCGAGCGCTCATCGCGTCGTCGGGGCTGAGCCTCTCGGTACACGCAGCAGGTGGGTGGGCAGTCGCGGCCGCAGATGCCGAGCGTGCCGAGCGCTGCACGGGGGGTGCCGGCGATCTCTTCCTGTACCAGTTCGCGGATCATGGCCACGAACGCCCGATGGGTGCCGGCCGTTGCGGCCCGGGCGAAGTCGAGCCCCAGCGAGTCAGCCGTCTGGCGGGCCTCGGTGTCCAGGTCCCACTCGACTTCCATGTGGTCGGACACGAAGCCGGTCGGGGACACCACTACGGAGCGAACGCCGCCGGCCGCAAGGGCGCGTAGGTGGTCGTTGATATCGGGCTCCAGCCACGGCACCTGCGGCGGGCCGGATCGTGATTGCCAGGCCAGGTCGAAGTCCGCGCCTGGGCCGCGCACCGCATCGGCGACGAGCCGCGCGGTTTCCCGCTGCTGGCGGGTATACAGCCGGCCTGCGGGCCCCGACACCTCTTCCATACGAGCCGGTATGGAATGTGCCGTGAAGATCAGCCTGGCGTCGGGCCGGTCGGCGAGCGCCTCCTTGACGCCGTCCGCGTTCGCCTCGATGAAGCCCGGATGGTCGAAGTAGTGCCGCAGCTTCACCAACTCCGGGGCGCCCTCGACCTCGGACTGTGCGGAGAGCAGGTTCTCCCGATACTGCCGGCAACTGCTGTACGACGAGGTGGCGCTCGTGGTGAACACAAGTGCCCGGCGCGCCCCGTCGTCGCGCATCTGTCGCACCGTGTCGGCAAGGAAAGGGTGCCAGTTGCGGTTGCCCCAATACACGGGCAGGGCGACGGCGTGCTCCGCGAAGTCCTTCTCGACGGCAGCGAGCAGCGCCCGGTTCTGCGCGTTGATCGGCGACACGCCGCCGAAGTGCTGGTAGTGCTCGGCGACCACCGCCAGCCGCGAATCCGGCACGCCTCGCCCGCGCGTTACGTTGCGCAGGAACGGCATCACGTCGTCGGGGCGCTCAGGGCCGCCGAACGACAGCAGCAGGAACGCGTCGTACGACACGCCCTAGACGCCCATCGCGTGGAAACCGCCGTCGACGTGGACGATCTCGCCGGTGGTCGCGGGCATCCAGTCAGAGAGCAGCACCGCCGCGGCACGCGCGACGGGCTCGGCGTCGGAGTTGTCCCAGCCGAGCGGGGCACGGCCGTCCCAGGCGTCCTCGAATCGCGCGAAGCCGGGGATGCTCTTGGCCGCCATCGTGCGGATCGGGCCCGCCGCGATCAGGTTCACCCGGATGTGCCGTGGGCCGAGCTCGCGGGCCAGGTACCGCGACGTCGATTCGAGACCGGCCTTGGCGACGCCCATCCAGTCGTAGGCGGGCCACGCCACCGACGCGTCGAACGTCAACCCGACGAGCGAGCCCCCGCCCGGACCGAACAGCGGGAGCGCCGCCGCGGCCAGGGATTTCAGCGAGTACGCCGACACCTGGACGGCTGTCGCGACGTCCGACCACGGCGCATCGAGGAACCCGCCGCCGAGGCACGAGGCGGGCGCGAACGCGATGGAGTGCAGCACCCCGTCGATGCCGTCGACGTGTTCCCGCACCCGATCGGGCAGCGACGCGAGGTGCTCGTCCGAGGTGACGTCGAGCTCGATCACCGGCGCCGGCCCCGGTAGCTTCTTGCCGACCCGCTCGACCAGCGACATCCGGCCGAAGCCGGTGAGCACGATGTGGGCGCCCTGTTCCTGCGCCATCCGGGCCACGGCAAATGCGATCGACTGGTCGGTGATCACGCCGGTGATCAGCAGCCGCTTGCCGTCAAGCAGGCCCATCAGATCCCCATTCCCAGGCCACCGTCGACCGGCAGCACCGCCCCGTTGATGTATGCCGCCGCGTCCGACGCCAGGAACACCGCCGTGCCGGCCACTTCGTCCACCGTGCCGTACCGGCCGAGCGGGACGCTGGCCAGAATTTCCGCCTTGCGCGCCTCGGAGAGCGCGGCCGTCATGTCAGTGTCGATGAATCCCGGGGCGATGACGTTCGCCGTGATAGTGCGGCTACCCAGCTCCCGGGCGATGGCCCGGGCCAGCCCCAGCATCCCGGCCTTGCTGGCCCCGTAGTTGGCCTGACCCGGCGATCCGGCGAAGGCGACCACCGACGAGACGAAGATCATCCGGCCACGCCGGGCGCGCAGCATGCCGGGCGCGGCCCGCTTGGCGACCCGGTAGGCGCCGGTGAGGTTGGCGTCGAGCACGCGGGTGAACGACTCCTCGGACATGCGCAGCAGCAGCGTGTCGTCGGTGATGCCGGCGTTGGCGACCAGCACTTCGACGGGGCCGTGCTGCGCCTCGGCGGCTGTGAATGCGGCGTCGACGGCGGCGGTGTCGGTCACATCGCACGCCACGCCGAAGAGCCCGTCCGGGGCGCCCGATCCGCGATGCGTGACCGCCACCTTGTCGCCTGCCGCGGCGAACGCCCGCGCAATGGCGAGCCCGATCCCGCGGTTACCGCCCGTGACAAGAACCGATCGACTCACGCGACGCACGCTAGTGCATCAGGCGAGCCGTCCCGACCAGAGCAGGGACGCTCCGGCCGCCGCCACCGTGAACAGCAGGCCGATCACAAGGAACCGCCAGGCCACCACCTTGTGCGCCGTGGTGTAGCCGATCTGCGAGCCGATGTTCGAGTACACCGACCCCAGTTCCTCGGCGGACGCAGCGGTGTGGAAGCTGCCGCCTGTCGCGTCGGCGATCGCGTGCAGCGTCGTCTTGTCCGCCGGCACCGGCTGCGGGCCGTACCCGGGTAGGTCGACCGTGCCCCGGTCGGTTCCGAATGCGATCGTCGAGACCGGGACGCTCACCTGCTTGGCCGCCGCGGCGGCCGACGTGGGAGAACGGCCCTTGTTGGACGCGCCGTCGCTCAGCAGCACGATCCGCGCCGGCGGTGGCTTGTCGTCCTTGGCCGTCGTCTGCGCGCCGAACGTCTTGATCGCGTCGAGGCAGGTGTAGATCGCCTCACCGATCGCGGTGGAATCCTGCGGCGCCAGCCCGTCGATGCCGCGCTTGACGGCGTCCCGGTCGATGGTCGGTGGCACCACCACCGAGGCATTGCCGCCGAACTTGACAAGACCCACGTTGATCCGGGGCGGCAGCATGTCCACGAACGACTTGGCGCCGGCTCGTGCGGCGTCCATCCGGCTCGGCAGGACGTCCGTGGCCTTCATCGAGAGCGACACGTCGATCGCGATCATCACCGTGGCACGGTCACGGGGCACCTTCACCGCGGCGGTGGGCTGCGCCGCGCCGATCGTCAGCACGGTCAGCCCGATCATCAGCAGGGCGAACGTCAAGTGCCGCCGCCAGCCCGGTCGGCGCGGGGCGACCGAGGCCAGTAGCTCGACGTTGCTGAAGCGGGCAACGTACTTCTTGCGGCGCAACTGAAGCACCGCGTACACACCGGTCACCGCCGCAATGACGATGAGCAGCAGCAACCAGACCGGCGCGAGGAAGTGCATCAGCGCACCACCGCCGCCCCGGCGAGCGTCTTACGGCGCGCGATCACGAACTTGACGATGTCCGTAAGCCAGTCGCGGTCGGTTCGCAACTGGAGATGTGCAGCGCTCGCGTGACGCAGCATCGTGGCGATCTCGGCGCGCTGCTGCGTGGCAGCGTCGGCGTAGCGGCGACGTAGCTCGGCGTTCGACGTCTGCACCTCGAGCTGGTCACCGCTTTCCGGGTCGACGAAGGTCATCAACCCGGCGGCGGGCAGTTCGAGCTCGCGTGGATCGACCACCTCGATCGCCAGCAACTGGTGCCGCTCGGACAGCGCGCGCAGCGGCCGCTCCCAGTCGGCATCGCCCAGAAAGTCCGACACAATGGCGACCAGCCCACGGCGGCGGGGCGGGCGGCGCAGTTGTTCGAGCATGGCGCCGAGATCGCCGCGCTGTCCCTCATCGGCCCGCGGCATGGCCGCGATCGTCTCCATCAGGTACCGGGCGTGCGCCGTGCCGCCACGCGCCGGGATGCGCAGCGTCTGCGCTCCGGTGCTGGCGATGGCCCCGACGCGGTTGCCGCCGCGGACGGTCAGGTACACGACGGCGGTCAACCCAGCGAGAGCCAGCTCACGCTTCTCGGTGTGTGCGGTGCCGAAATCGAGGCTGGGCGACAGGTCGACGATCGCCCACGTCTCGAGCTCGCGGTCGGCGATCGTCTGCCGCACGTGCGGCACCAGCGTCCGGGCGGTGACCGGCCAATCCATCCGCCGCACGTCGTCGCCCGGGAAGTACTGCCGCGACTCCCCTGCCTCGCTGCCGGGCCCGGGCACCAGGCCCACGTAGTTGCCCTGGAGCAGCCCGTCCAGCTTGTTGCGAACGGTCAGCTCGAGCCGGCGCAGCAACGGCTCAGCGGCCGCCTTGTCCAGCGTCGGAAGTTCTGCTGGCTTATCGCTCATTGCGGCCGCTCGATCACGCGCTGCGCTCCCAGCCGGTGCTGCCACCGTGCTGCTGGGAGGCGGGCTGGCCGTACGCCAGCTGCTGGGACGCCCCGCTCGCCCGCTGCCGCGGCGCGACCTGCGGCAGCGGCACGGTCTGCAGCACCCGGCGCACCGCGTGCGGTGCCATGATGCCGTCGGCGATGGCGTCGTAGGACATGACGAGGCGGTGCGGCAGCACGTCGGTGGCGACGTCGAGAACGTCCTGTGGCAGCACGTAGTCGCGGCCGCGCAGCAGTGCCAATCCCCGTCCGGCCGCGATCAGCCCGAGGCTGGCACGCGGGCTCGCGCCGTAGGACACCCACTGCGCGACGTCGCTCATGCCGTGTTGGCCCGGGTTGCGGGTCGCCACGACGACGCGCACGACGTAGTCGACGATCGCGTGGTGGACGAACACCCGGCCGGCGCTGGCCTGCAGCCGGGCCAGCTCGTCGGTGGTCAGGACCGGGTTGGCCACGGGCGGATCGACGCCCATCCGATACACGATCTCGCGTTCCTCGGCGGCCGACGGGTAGTCAACGTTGATCTTCATAAGGAACCGGTCGCGCTGCGCCTCGGGCAACGGGTAGACGCCCTCGCTCTCGATCGGGTTCTGTGTGGCGAGCACGAGGAACGGCAACGGCACCGGGTATTTCTGCCCGCCGAGGGATACGTTGCGCTCGGCCATCACCTCGAGCAGCGCGGACTGCACCTTGGCCGGTGCGCGGTTGATCTCATCGGCCAGCACGAAGTTGGCGAAGATCGGACCCAGCTCGGTGTCGAAGCGCTCCGAGCCGGGACGGTAGATGCGGGTGCCCACGATGTCGGAAGGCACCAGGTCGGGGGTGAACTGCAGCCGCGCGAATGTACCGCTGACGGTGCGGGCCAGGGTCTCGACGGCGAGCGTCTTGGCCACACCGGGCACGCCCTCGAGCAGACAGTGGCCCCGTGCGAGCAGGCCGACCATCATCCGCTCAACCAGCCGTTCCTGACCGACGATGACCCTCTTGACCTCGAACATCACGCGCTCCAGCGCGGTGGCATCGGCGGCAGGGGTGCGGACGGGCTGCTCGGTCACGGGAACTCCGGGGTGCTGGGCGCCAGGCGTACCGCCTCACGGTACGGGACGAAGCTGTACCGTGCCCCAGATGCTCCCTGTCGACCGCAGCGCCGATGAGACGCCGCGCTGCTCGGCGAAGGGCTGCCGGCGTGCCGCAACCGAAGACCTGCATTGGCGCAACCCTCGCCTGCACGACACGAGCCGGGTCAAGCACTGGCTGGCGTGCCCGGAGCACGCCGACCACCTGGCCGACTTCCTGGCCCGACGTGGCTTCCTCCTGGACCGCCAGCCGATCTAGCGTCGTACCACCTCCCCGAGTTGTTCGACCGCGGGCGTGCCATAACCCCGCGACGGTCGAACAACGTGGCTGTGCTCACCGGCGGATCAGAGCAAGCCGCGCAGGACATTGCCCTCCGTGGTGAGGTAGGCGTCGCCTGCGTAGCTGAACCGCGGCGACCGCTCGAACAGCCCTGGTGTGATGCCGGCGGTGGCAAGCGCCGGCGCCGAGTACGTCTTGCCGCTGCTCGCGAACGCTCCTGCGGCGGGGTTCGCGTCGTCGGTGATCCCGCGGTTGTCGTAGGCCGCGGCAAGCGATGCGTACGGCACCTGGACGGTGGCGGTTCCCATCGCTGTCCCGGACCGGGCGCCGTGATACGAGGCACCGGCGGAAAGCGAGTAGCTGCCGGGGCTCGTGGTGGTGGTGATCTGCCAGGTCGTGTGCACCGACGAATGCGGCGCGACGACGGCGAAGGTGGTGGGCGAGGTCGGCTGGGCGGTCCATCCGGCTGGGACGCCCATACCCTGGCGTACGTTCGTGACCGCCAGCCAGGCGGACACCGTCGCGGCGCCGCCGATCGTCACCGGCGGCTCGATCACCGCCACGACGACGTTCACCAACGCCGGCGACAGTGCCATGATCGCCGGAACCGTTGTGCTGCGGGAACGTTTCATGTCGGCTCACCTCGGCCGCCTGGGCGTACGGCGTTTTGTAGCGGAACGTACGCCTACCGCACACGCGTAACAAACCGTTTGCCACAAACCTCGCCAAGACGCCCGCAAGTGGCCAGCCGTATCGTCGGGCGATGCGACTCACCACGCTCGGCGGATGCGGTGCCTGGCCTGGGGCGAGGCAGGCGTGCAGCGGCTACTTGCTTGAGCACGACGGCTTCCGGCTGCTGGTCGACCCGGGCTACGCGACCCTGCCGCGGCTGCTCGAACACGTCGACGCCGCCGAGGTCGATGCCGTGCTCGTCAGTCACGAACATCCCGACCATTGCGCCGACCTGAATCCGCTGCTGCGGGCCCGCGCCCTGCGCGACGTACCCGTGCCGCCGTTGCCGCTGCACGCGCTACCCGCCGCGCTGGACCCGATCCTGGCTCTCGACCACGGCATGTTGGCCGAGCGGCGGCACACCTACGACGTCCACGCCTTCGCCGACGGCGACGGGTTGCGCATCGGGCCGTTCACGGTCGACGTGCGGCTGCTGCCCCACTTCGTGCCCAACGCGGGATTCCGTATCGCGGCGCCGGGTAGCGTCCTGACGTACACCGGCGACTGCGGGCCCGATCCCGGCGTGGTCGAGCTTGCCCGGGACGCCGACGTGCTACTCGCCGAGGCGACCTACGTCGACGACGCCGGCGAATCGGCAGGCATGCTGTCCAGTGCCCGGGACGCCGCCCGCGAAGCGGCGCAGGCCGACGCGGCACGGCTCGTGCTCACTCACCTCTGGCCCGGCACCGACCCCGATGACGCGACGCGTGCCGCCCGTGAGCACTACGCCGGGCACCTGCACGTGGCACACCCCGGCCTGGTGATCGATTTCTAACCGCCGATCGCGGACATCGGGCGCTCCGGCTGGACGAAGTCAGCGGCGTCGATGCCGTGCCCGGCCTGCTTGCCCGCAACGGCGACGCGGATGAGCTGCGCCAGCTCGCCGTCGCCGGCGCCGTCGCGCAGCGGGCCACGCAGGTCGGTCTCGGTGCGCGCGAACAGGCACGTGCGAAGCTGCCCATCGGCGGTGAGCCGCAGTCGGTCGCACTCCCGGCAGAACGGCCGGGTCACCGATGCGATCACGCCGAGCCGTCCAGGACGAACGGCCCACTCGGCGGCGCCCGGGCCGTCCAGGACCTCGAACTCCTCGGCCGGCGCCGAGCCGTCGACACCATGGCCGATCGGGCGCAGTAGGAAGTCGCCCAGCAGATTCAGCATCTCGTCGGCGGTCACCATGGCGTTGCGGGTCCAGGCGTGCTGGGCGTCCAGCGGCATGTGCTCGATGAAGCGCATCTCGTAGCCATGGCGCAGTGCCCAGCCGAGCAGGGCGGGCGCCTCGCCGGCGTTGCTGTCGCGCATCAGCACCGCGTTGATCTTGACCGGGTGTAGGCCGGTAGCCGCCGCGGCGGCCACACCGGCGAGCACGTCGGGCAGCCGGTCGCGTCGCGTCAGCTCGCGAAACCGTTCCGGGTCGAGGGTGTCGACAGAGACGTTCACCCGGTCTAGCCCTGACCGCACCAGCTCGCCGGCCATGCGCACCAGCCCGATGCCGTTCGTCGTCAGCGACAGCTCGGGACGCGGCCGCAGCCCCGCGAGCCGGCCGACGACGGCGGGCACCGTGGGATGGAGCAGGGGCTCGCCACCGGTGAGCCGGACGCTCGTCACGCCGAGCGATACGAAGACGCCGGCGAGCCGCACGATCTCGTCGTCGGTAAGCAGCTCCGCCTTGCGCAGCCACGGCAAGCCCTCGGCCGGCATGCAGTACGTGCACCGCAGCGAGCATTTGTCGGTAAGCGAGATACGCAGGTCGGTGGCGATCCGGCCGAACGCATCGACCAGCTGTGCGCGCTGCATCTCCGTGACCGGCGGCATCCCACCACAGTAGGCGCTAGCTCAGCGGCCGGGTCGCTCCGAAGTAACCGCTGTCGACCTCGCCAAGTGGTGTGACCCGAACGATGTCGCCGCTATGCGGCGCCTGGATGACATTGCCCCCGCCTACGTAGATAGCCACGTGATGGATGCCGGCCTGGGTCCCGTCGGAACTCCAGAACACGAGGTCGCCGGGCATCAGGTTCGACGTGCTGGGATGCACGGAGCCGGCCTGCGAATACTGCGTGGCCGCGTAGTGGTCCATGTGCAGGTACGGCGCCCAGGCGTACATCGACAGGCCGGAGCAGTCGAGGCCGTAGACGTGGCAGTCGTTCCACGCATCGCCGGACACGCAGACGCCGTAGCTCGGCCCGCTGTATCCGCCGCCCGCGTACGCGTACGGGATGCCCAGGTAACGCATCGCACGGCTAACCGCGGTCTGCCCGGCCGTAGGGCTCCAGCTGCCACCGATCGGGGCTGCCAGCGGGGCAGCGACTGTGTGCCAGCTGCTACTACGCGCCGCCGCGGCGGCAGCTGCGGCGGCCGCACGCCGTGCTCGTTCCTCGGCGGCCCGGCGCGCCGCCGCGATGCGCGCCTGCTCCTTCTGCCAGGCGATGTATTGGGCGCGCTGCTTGTTGAGTGTGGCGAGCTGCAGACGTGCGGCATTCAACGCGGACTGGGTCGCGGCCAGCTTTGCGCTCGTCTGGCGCTGCGCCGCCTGGGCGGCGGTGAGTGCGTCCTGTGCGGCCTGCCGCGCCTTCGCGGCCGCCTCGGTTGCTGCGGCCTGGCGCTGCTCGGCACCGCGCGCCGCCGCATCTGCGTTCGACTGCTCGACCTTCGCCCTGCTGAGGGTGCCGATGATGTCGAGCCTGTGCTGCGCCGAGTAGCCCAGGTAATCATTGCGGGCGAGCAGCGCGTTCGGATCCGGTGCGGTGAGCAGACCCGCGGCTGCGCCGTTGATGGGGCTGCCCATGTAGCTCGTCCGGACAAAATCGCTGAATTGCTTGGTTGCCTTGTCGACTTCGGCCTGCGCCGCGCGCAACTGGGCGTGCGCCGCGCTTACCGCCGCCTTGGCGTCGGCGAGCTTCTGCAGTGCGTCGGCAAGCTTCTGCTCCGCCAGCTCGGCTGCTGCCTCGCGCTCCTGTACCTGGTTCTGGAGGTCGGCGACCTGCGCCGAGAGCTTGCCCACTTGGTCGGCGAGCGCGGCCTTCGTGGCCTCGGCGCGGTTGATTTGGCCGTTGCTCGGGTTCGGCGGTGGATCACCCTGCGCAAGCGGGCCAGGGGCAACAATCAGCAATGACGCGGCGCTAGCGAGGACGGCAAGCAGCGCAGCTAGGCGTCGAGTCGGACGCGGCTGGTGGCTGGCATCCACGACTCGAGCTCCCTCGTGATGTGCCTCGGGACAGCACGCCTAGACTGCCACTTCAGTCTCATCGGCGCCAGTAGTCACGATAGAAACTTCAGCAACAAGGATTAACTAATCCCTACAATCGGGCGAAGTAGACGTCCCGTACAGGCGTTCAACGTGTTCTAACCTGCCGGGCCTGTCGAACAGCCGCGGCAATACATCGCCGATCGGCTCGCGGACCACGGCGGCGGCGAGGTCGTCGTACGGCGTCGGCGAGGCGTTGACGATCACTACGGGAACGCCGTGCGCCGCCGCCCGGCCGGTGAGGCTCGCGACCGGCTGCACCGACAGCGACGTCCCCACCGCGAGGAACAGATCACAGTCGCGGGTCGCCGCGACCGCCCGCGCGAGCACGGTAGCGTCCAGGGACTGGCCGAAGAACACCGTGCCGGACTTCAGCAGGCCGCCGCAGTGTGGGCAGTGCGGGTCGGCCTCCCCAGCCCGAACCCGCGCAAGTGCCTCGTGCATCGGCCCGCGCTCGCCGCAGCTGAGGCATTCCGTCTCGCGGATCGAGCCGTGCAGTTCCAGGACGTCCGGGACGCCGGCGCGCTGGTGCAGTCCGTCGATGTTCTGCGTGAGCAGGGCACGCAACCGCCCTTGCTCGTGCAACGCGGCGATGGCGCGGTGCGCGGCGTTCGGCTCGGCGGCCAGGGCCGGGTGGGCGGCGCGGCGCCGCCAGGACTCGCGCCGCACCGCCGGATCCGACCGGTAGCGGTCAAGATCGACGTAGCGCTGGGCGTCCGGGTCGCGGGTCCACAGACCGTTCGGGCCGCGGAAGTCGGGGATGCCGGAATCGGTCGACACGCCCGCGCCGGTGAGGACGGTGATTCGGCGCGCGGCGGCGACCAGGTCCATCGCCGAACTCACACCCAAGGTCACGAGACGATTGTGCAAGGCTGTACTAGGAGGGGCTCACCGCGCGGTGATATCTTGACGTCGAGAGATTTCGCGAAGGAGCCTGCAGTGCCCGTAGAGAGCCAGAACAGCTTCGGATCCCGCGCCACGCTCGACGTCGCCGGGACGTCGTACGACTACTTCCGCATCGACCAAGTCGACGGCGCCGCGCTCTTGCCGTTCAGCCTCAAGGTGCTGCTCGAGAACCTGTTGCGCTGCGAGGACGGCACCAACGTCACCGCTGATCAGATACGCGCCCTGGCCGACTGGCAGCCCGGTGCCGAACCCGGCACAGAAATCCAGTTCACGCCGGGACGCGTCATCATGCAGGACTTCACCGGGGTACCGGCCGTCGTCGACCTCGCCACCATGCGTGAGGCGGTGCGCGACCTCGGCGGCGATCCGTCTCGGATCAACCCGCTCTCGCCGGCTGAGCTCGTCATCGACCACTCCGTCATCGCCGACCTGTTCGGCGCGCCTGACGCATTCCAGCGAAACGTCGAGCTCGAGTATCAGCGCAATCGTGAGCGCTACCAGTTCCTGCGCTGGGGGCAGACCGCGTTCGACGAGTTCAAGGTCGTGCCGCCCGGTACCGGCATCGTGCATCAGGTCAACATTGAGTACCTGGCTCGGGTGATCTTCGCCCGGGACGGGATCGCCTACCCCGACACGCTCGTCGGGACCGACTCGCACACCACGATGGTCAACGGCCTGGGCGTCCTCGGCTGGGGCGTCGGCGGCATCGAGGCGGA
>JBKOXO010000044.1:0-21215 GCA_046744105.1 Actinomycetota bacterium | reverse complement strand
GTCCAGCACGACGTTGCGGCCCTTCGGGCCGAGTGTCACCTTCACGGCGTCGGCGAGGATGTTCATGCCGCGCTCCAGGGCGCGGCGGGCCTCCTCATCGAACGCAATCATCTTGGCCATGGTCGTTGTCCTTTGCCTGTCGTGCCAGATCAGCACTGAGTGGACCGACCGGCGATGCCCGCCACGGACGGCGCCCTATCGGCTGGACGCCTCATCGGGATCGATTAGCACTCACATGACGAGAGTGCTAACTCAGGTGTAGCACTCGCCCCCCACAACCACAAGAAACCGACCCTCCGACTGCGCCCCGCCTCTAACCCGCGCGGGCACCGGCGGGGCCGCGATCAGGACGGACATGACTGCCGACCTGGACCTCACTGGCGCCGTACGGCATCCCTACGTGCGCGACCGCAGCCTGACCTACCGGAGGCTGGCATGCCAAAACCCACCTGGATCGCGGGCCGAGTCGACGTCTTATTCGCGGCACTCGATGACTCCGGCAGGTCGCTCGTGCGCGGTTGGCGTCGAAGGGTCGGCTGCTGTTGGCGGCGCTGTCGCGTCGGCTGCCACGGCGTGTGTGGCGGGCTCGGCTAGTCAGCCCGGCGACGGTGCTGCGGTGGCATGGTGAGCTGGTCGCCGGTCACTGGATGTACCCGAGCGCGAGGGCCTGGGTGGGGGGCGGCCGCCCATTTCGATCGTGACCAGGGTTGTGGTGGTTCGGCTGGCGCGGGAGAACCGGAGGAGATATCCAGCGTCCTAATGGTCTAGTGCTCACCGACAACAAACCCCGGGGCACGACAACCCAGCAGCGGTCACATCTCCTCACGACCACCGGGCGCACCGTCTGTTGCAAGACCTCAACGAGGATCAGAGCCCAAGAGTGCTGACCCGCCAGCCGCTACCAACGCCGAGCCTGCCGAAACACCCGGCAGAGCCAATAGAGCCCTTTGGTGACTCAAGGGCGTGCTGAAAGAACCGCCGCGCGGCCACCGCATCCCGTGTGGCCGAGACGTAGATGTCGATGACCTGACCGAACTCGTCGATCGCGCGGTGGACGTAACGCCCCTGGCCAGCAACTTGACTAGGTCTCGTCGGTGAACCAGCGGTCCCGACCGCGTGGCGGATCAGGTGAGCCGCGTCGACCAGCAGCGGTGTGAACCGCTGCACCCACCGGTCGATCGTGACGTGATCAACCTCGATCCCGCGTTCGGCGAGCAGCTCCTCGACATCGCGGTAGGACAGTCCGAAGCGCAGATACCAGCGGACCGCCAGCGCGATCACCTCGGGTCCGAACCGGAACCCGGTGAAATCCGAAGCGGGCGGGACCGGACCTGCACGACGAAGCTTCCTCATGGTCGGCAGCCTTACTGACCACCGGCATCGCCGAATGCAACAGCGCCATCTCCTTCATCCTCGGCCAGTGCTGGCCGTCTTCGTAGACAGCCCGATCGAGTAGCCAGCGCTGCGGAACGAGCAGTCCAAAGCGCGTGATGAACAGCCTTGTAGCGCGCGGGGCGGCTTCGCCCTGGTAAAGGAGCTTGTCTTGGCCGGAGGGTGAACCGGGGATGGGCCGGTCGCGTGTGGGCGGGTAGCAGTTGCATCTTGGAGGTTCCCATGTTCAGTGCACGAACCCGGCTCGGGATGGTCGGCGCCGCTGCTGTGGCGGCTGTTCTGCTAGCCGCGTGCAGCAGCAGCAGCAAGAGCAGCGGCTCCGGCGCCAGCCACACCAGCGCCGCTCCGGCGGCCGCCGGTGGGGCACTGGTGTCGGTTACCTCGACCCCGCTCGGCTCCATCCTCGTCGACAGTGCAGGCAAGACGATCTATTTCTTCGCGATCGACTCACCGAATCACTCGGCCTGCACGGCGACGTGCCTTTCGTACTGGCCGATCGTGAGCGCGCCGACGACGGTCCCAGCGTCGGTCCCCGGCATCAGCGCCAAGCTCGGGTCGTTCACCCGGCCGGACGGCGTGAAGCAGCTGACGATCGACAGCTTCCCGGTCTACACGTTCTCCGGCGACTCGGGCCCGGGCATGACCAGCGGCCAGGGCAAGAACCTGTCCGGCGGTCTATGGTGGGTCGTCTCCCCGGCCGGCACGTCGATCACGTCTGGCGCCAAGCCGAGCAGCTCGGCACCGAGCAGCAGCTCGGGCCGCGGTTACTGACGAGCCGGCACCCCGGCCAGCCGGGGGCAACTCGGTCGCGGTAGGCGTGGTAATCCGCGGACCCCGATACCCGGCCGGGCTGGGCGGCGGAGAAGACCCGCACCGCGATCGGCCGCGTCGACGAACGCTTGATGTGCCGCCAGCGGCTCGGCGGTGGCGACGAACCGGTAGTGCACGGGCACACCCGTCCCCACGCCGGATGCCACAGCGCCAGCAGCGATTCCATATCGGTGGCAGTGCTCAACAGCGCCGAACGGGTGCGTTCGACCCAGCCGCTGGAGCGCAACGCGGTGCTGGCCACGACCGCGTCGAGGTAAGAGATAGACCAATTGAGCCGTCGCGCAGCAACAGCCCCGCGCAACGCGAGGTCCTGCGTCCCCATCACCCCAGTGCGGGTACCCGTCGGGGATCCTCAGTGGATGCCGGCGCGGCGCCGCACACCTGCCGGTCGTGCTCCGGCAGCTGGTCGAAGTGCGCGAGGCACATGCGGGCCTGCGAGCAGGCCCACCGCTCGCCGTCGAGCTGGTTAGGTAGGGACGGGCCGATCCCCCTACAAGGTACTTGCCGCGGCCGGTCAGTAGATGTCGGTTACGCGCGGCGGGTCGTCGTCCTCGTCCACCAACTCGGCGAGCCCCTTTTCCAGCTCACCGGGGACCGCCAGCTCGGCGCGGAACCGGAACACAGCGCGCTCACCCGCGTCCTGCTTGTCCTCCGCAAGCTCCGCAAGGACCTGACCGGTCGAGCGGAAAAACGCTGCAACCGCTCGCCGGTGAGCGCGGGTCGCCAGATCCGCGAACACACCAGCCAGCCACCGCGCATCATCGACGGTCAAGTACGCGACCGGCACGCTAAGCCGGTCGGTGTCGATCGGCTGCCACTCGCCGCTGGGTCGGGTCGGTTCGGTCATGACCAATCAACTCCTTCTGAAGAGTCTCCCAGGGGGAAGGGGGTAACGCGCGGTTTCCGTTAGCGCCGTCTGGTTTGAGGTGCCTGTTCGCGATGGTTGTCGACATTGTGGTGCGCAATTTGGAGCGACGTCGACTGCCCGCGGATGTCGCCGGGCCTGCCGGCCAGGTGCGCTGGCGCCGTCACCCGACCATGCCGACCCGTCGCCGACAGCGCCTGCGCCGGATCGAGTTCCTGAGCAGATCCAGGATGGGCTAGGTGCGGGCTAGGTGAGGAAGTAGTCGTTGATGTATTTCTCGCCCTCGTCGCAGAAGAAGGTGACGACGTGTTCGATGTCGTCGTGCTTCTGCTTGAGGGTCCGGGCGGCGACCAGGTGTGCCCCGGAGCTGGGGCCGACGAACAGGCCGAACTGTTTGGCGAGGCGTCGCATCCGCGACGGTGGCTGGCAGATCGTCAACAGCACGCCGCTGCCCATCGTTTGCTTCACTCCGCACACCTGCGAACAAGGCGCCTCCATCGAACGACTCACCCGCATCGCCCGTCAGGTGGAAGCCTCCGGAGCCGCATGGATCTCCGTTGCCAAGCTCGCCGGGCGCCCGGCACTGCGTGCCTGCATCACCAGTTACCGCACCACCCAATCCGACATCGACGCCCTCGGCGACGCGCTCATCGACGCCGCCTCCTGGTACGCCAAATGAATCGCACCCCTCCAACACCGACCCGCCCTGAGACCGAACTGAATCTGTTCGTAAGGGAACCCCAACTCGGACAGCCACAGCCGTCCCGCACGGGGCACATCAATCGGCACACCGGCCGGGGCGGAAACGCTAGCCGTGCAAGGGATTCCGGACCTTCAGCTGCGGAGCTTCGGGCAGGCGAGTTTCGCGTATGACCCGCCCGATGAAATGCCCGGTGACGGCAGGCTAACCGCAACACCTGGGGCGGCGCCCGAACTCCTGATCTGGGCGGATAACGCGCACGCTCCCTGGCAGCTCACCGTGTCCCGTATCGACGGCTATCGAGCGGGCTTGAGCCAGCCCGCAACGCCCGCAACACCGCATACATATGCACGCGCTACCCGCCGCGAATGTGCACGGAATTGCCGCCGTCCGCGCGCTCCTACATTAGATCGTGGCAGTCGATCTTCGCGGCAGTGCCCGGCGGTTACGGGTAGGTGCGCAGGCTCTGGCAATAGCCGCGCTACGGAGACCACCGATGCACGGTCATCAGGCGTTCATCCGTGCCCCATTCGATGAACACCGCCTGCCCGACATGCAGGGAGAACACGATCGCGTTATCCGATGGCCGGGAGGACCACCATGCCTCGACAGTTGCGCCGCGCAGCTCGTCGCCAACCTCAACCGCCAGCCCGTAGAGCTTGAACTCCCCCTCGCCGCTATCTGGGTCGGTGACCGCGCTGTGGAGCACATATCGCGGATCACGGCGCAGGTCGTCCACCTTCCGCGACCACGCCATCGCGCCGACCAGCAGCTGACCTTCGACCAGGTACGGCTCGATTGGGCTGATGCGAGGAGAGGCGTCCCGGCGCAACGTGCCGCGCAGGGCGACTCGCGGCGCGGTTAGCTGCGCCATCCCCAGCCGGGCAAGCTCAGGCGCGCTCACCTCGAAGTCCCGCCAGCACCCGCCACTGGTCACGCTCCCGACCGTACAAGGCTGTGGTAGCCGCGCATACGCACCTCGGAATACGCGGATCTGCCGCGAGCAGCGAGACGCCTTGCTCACACTGTGGCTCGTGTTACACGAGTTGTGGGACGAAGGCGATGACGGGCAGACGTTTTGCATGGCCGGTCCTAGGGGTGACGAAGCCCGTGCCCTTCTACGATCGAAGGCTCGGCTGGCCTGGACGGTCGAGGCTGCAAGTCATTTCGAGGCCATGGCGCTCTACTACGAGCACATGGGCTGGGGCGCCTACACGATCAAGCGTGGGACAAGCAGACGTACGCTGAGCATGGTGCTGGGAATGACCAAGCGAGAGCATCGGCGAATTGCCGCGCTCGGTGCGCGATCATGCCGATGAGCGGGGTGAGGTTGCCTGGTCAGCCCAGCGACGGGCTCGCCGCCCGCAGTTCGTCCAGGGCCGCGAAGGTGTACTGCGCGAGGTCGTCCTCGGCGTCGCGGTCGCCCTCGGACCACTCGGAGAAGCCCCGCTTGAACGCGAGGACACCGAGCTCGCCTGCGAGATGCGCGGTCGGGGTGGGCACACCGCGGGCGACGAGGGCATCTGTCATGACGCGAGCTGATTAGCAGCCAGGTTCGGAGCCTCAGCGAGCCCGAATCGCTGCACTGGTCGCGCGCGGAACTGAGCAGCCGAAAGATCCGCTTCCGATCCCGGGTTCTCGCCGTGATCGGCCGACGCGGCCATTGATCAATCGCAACGTACCTCCGCTGACATGTGCGGTGATGCCATCGGCGCGTCAGTCGGCGGAAGTGCTCGAGGAACCGGGGGCCATCGCCCAGTTGATTCCGGCGACGACGCCGCGGCCAGCCAGCCGTCCCACAGTGGCTTCTGCGGCCGGCAAGTACGGCAGGCGCAGCGGCCAGCGCGCCCAGACCGGAAGCAGTCCGACAGCCGCTGCGGCCAGTGCCGTGTACGGCAGCCGAGCCGCAACCGGTAGCGGTCTGGGCATCAGCAGGAACCGTGCGGCCTCACGTGCCTCAGCGGTGCCGGTCAGTTCGGGTCGATAGCGGCCGAGCTGCTCACGCAGCTGGGCTTCGGTCCGCGGCGGCCCGCTTATGCCCAGTTTCGTCGCGACCACCGAGGTATCGGCGACGTAGCCGTCCGGTGACGCCGTAGCGCTGGTAGGCGGCGAGGAAGCTGTCCACCTCGGCGAGATGCACCCAGCGCAGCAGATGCGGGTCGCTTGGCAGCGTAGGCGCGACCGTCGGCCGTGGTGCCGCACACGCGCCGGTGCACCGCCCGGACGCGGGCGATGGCCCGCTCGGCTTCGTGCGCGGGGCCGAAGGTCGTCACCGCCACGAAGAAGCTGGTCCGTTGCAGGCGTCCCCACGGATCGTCGCGATAATCCGAGTGCTGGGCAACGCCTGCCATCACCAAGCGGGTGCAGCGACTGAAGCAGCAACGCGCGCAACCCGCCGACGAACATCGCGGCGTCGCCGTGCACGCGGCGGATCGGACGATTCTCGGCAAACCACCGATCGCCGGCAGCGGTGATCTGTGCGTGTCGTTGGGCGCCCTGTTGGTCCGGCCACACGTTGGAAGACCTCGCCAGCCAGCCACGACCGAAGCTGCACCGACTTCGCCCGCGCGCGCTCGACCACCATGCCCCCCATCTTGCCCAGCACAGCGGCGTGACGGAGCCGGCTTGGTCAGGTGACCCGTCGCGACGGCCAACAAGCCGCGAAGCGTCAAACGATCCCGACACGCCGACACGGAACCGCCCTGCCGAGGGTCGTGCCCTTGGTAGCTACCGGCGCCAGCGAGTCGTCCGGGTTCGGCCGAGGATCCGACATCACCGCTGCGGCCTACCGTCAGCACGATGAGCCGCTCCGCACGCGCCGCGGCTTACACCGCAGCTGGCCTCGCATTCGCATCTGCCGCAACCACCGCATACTGGCTGTTCGGCGGAACGGCGCTTCTCGACACGCTCGGCGGGTCGGTAGAAAGGCTCGCGCGCGACCGCAGCAGCGCGGCCTTGGCGCTGGCCGTAGCGGTCGTGGTGGTCAAGAGTGTCGCCGGGTTGCTCGCGCTGCTCCTGCTCAGTCCGGCGCGGCCTAGATGGCGCATCATCGTGGGTCTGGACATCCTCGCCGCGGCTGTCCTGTGCCTGTGGGGCGCGGCGAACGTGCTCGTCGGCGCGGTGGTGTTAAGCGGCGCGGTCGAGCGTTCAGATATCGATCGGCACGCGCTGCGATGGCACATATTTCTATGGGACGCCTGGTTTCTCGTCTGGGGACTTGCCCTCGCGCTCGCGGTGGCGGGCGCAATCCGCACCTCTCATCTCGATCGCACTCGACTCACGCCGCCGTTGTGAACAGCCGAACTAGCCGCAGACATGAGCGTTCCTACCGGCGCCACGGCGCGCAGAACAACCCGCTCAACCGAGCCGTACCCGCGGGCAACGCCACGCATAGTCGGCGATAGGGCCCGCCGCCTCAGCCGCCCCGTGCCCGCGCTAGCGAGTCCCGTTGCGCCACCGGCCTCAGGACCAGAGACGACTGCTCGCCCTAGGCCGGTGCCAGTACAGGTAAGCGGCGACGCAGAACCGCAGGCTAGCTGTAGGACCAGGCGATCGCGGCGCCGCCCGATGACAGCGCACATGGAGCAGTCTCTCCTACACGGCGCGGGTGTGTTTAAAGAACACGCAGATGTTGACGGCCAAGTTAGCTGTTGGGCGGGCGGTGCCGCGCCGTGATGGTCGAGAGTTCACATGTGGTCGTCTCTTGTGACCGGGGCTCGTGCGGGGCGATGCTGACTGGGCCAACCGCGGCGACGTCGACGCACTATGGTGCGGGCGAGCCCGTAAATTAGCTTGACGCGGAGGACGCCACGGGGACCGTGGATTGTTGCTTCGAGCACGAGTATTAGATTTCAGATTTCCTGTCCTTCCCGCGGTCGGCGTCATCGGCCAGACACGCGTGTGGAAAGGAGCAGGGCGATGGATGTCGTTCATGAGCGTGCCGCGGGCATCGACATCTCTAAGCGCGACGCGAAGGTCGCGGTCAGGGTCCCCGGCAAGCGCTCGGGGTCATACACGACCACGGTGAAGACCTTCGGCGCGACCACGGCGCAGATCGTGGCGCTGGTGGACTACCTACTCGACCAGCGGGTGACGACGGCGCTGATGGAGGCGACCAGCGACTACTGGAAGCCGTTCTACTACCTGATGGAAGACAAGCTTCCGGTGATGCTGGTCAACGCCAAGCACGCCCGGAACATCCCTGGCCGCAAGACCGACGTCTCGGACGCGGCCTGGTTGGCCCAGCTCGGGGCGCATGGGCTGCTGCGTGCGTCGTTCATCCCACCAGAGCCGGTGCGCCAGCTGCGTGACCTGACCCGAGCCAGGTCGATGGCCGCCCGCGACAGGGCCCGTATCGTGCAACGGCTGGAGAAGTTCCTCGAGTCATCCGGGATCAAGCTGTCGTCAGTAGCCACGGACCTGACCGGTGTATCGGCGCGAGCCATGACCATCCCGGGGATCTCGACGACCGTGGCGGACGTGATCATTGCTGAGACTGGCGCGGACATGTCGGTCTTCCCCACGGCGGCGCACCTGGCTTCCTGGGCCGGGGTATGCCCGGGGCTGAACGAGTCCGCCGGCAGGGTCAAGAGTGCGCATACGCGCCACGGCAACGCCCACCTCAAAGGAGCGCTGGGTGTCGCGGCGATGTCCGCATCCAGAACGAACAACACCTACCTGGCGGCCCGATACCGACGGATCGCCACCCGCCGCGGGCCCGTCCGCGCCGTCGTCGCCATCGAACGAACGATCCTCACCGCGGTCTGGAACATGCTCACCCACCACCTGACATACACCGATCTCGGCGGCGACTACTACACCCGGCGCGACCCGATGCGCGCCAAGCACAAGGCGATCCGCCAACTCGAAGCCCTCGGCTATCAGGTCACCGTCCAACCGGCCGTCGCATGACCTCACCAGAACTCTCGTAATAGTGCGGGTGCCCTCCAGGGCTACTGCCTCGGCCCGTGGGCGACGCATTACGGGTGCCCCGGACACCGGCGCACCGGTGCTCACCGAGGCTATGCAGGCACGCTGGCAACACTATGGAGGCACTCCGTGGACCCCTGGCGCTACAGGCACCTGTCGTTCAGTCCACGGAACGGCGATGAGACTGCTCCATCACCGAGCGCCGTCGTGGCCCGGCACCTCACCGCAACCGCGCTAATGAGCTTCGAAGACCTCCCGGACCAGGCGGGTCAGCCCTGCCGGGCGCTCCACCGCGGGTGCTTCCTGTTGATCAGGAATACCCGTCCGCGACGGCGGACGACGATCGCGCCGTCCCTGGCGGCGAGCGATCGCAACGCATTCCTCTTCTTCACGTTCGGATCCCCTCTCGGCACGCGGCGCGGGTCAGCGCGCTTCACGGAAGTCGATGTGCCGTCCCGCCACCGGGTCGTACCTGCGCAGCACCAAACAGGTCCGGGTCGTCGCGCCGGCTCTTGCTGGTCACGTACGCGTAGCCCCTGCCCGCACCGCTGACGAGCCGCACGATCGCGCGGGCATCTGTCGAGCGAGCCACGGTGATCTCCCTTCGGAGTCGCACCGTGCCTAATCGGCGACAGTTGTCGCTACCGACAAGGCCGGGTCGTCGTCATTCGCGCGGCGCCGTAGCCTGCTGGCGAGCCGGACGACGGGACGGGGGTGGGCAGATGGCCGAGCACGTCGAAGAGGTCGCCGCAGGGGTGTTCCGCGCCCGCGGCACCGAGGTCAACTGGTATCTGCTGCGCGACGGTGACGCGGTCACGCTCGTCGACACCGGCTACCCCGGTGATGTGGCCCGGGTCGAGGACTCGATTCGGGCGATCGGGCGCCGGCCTGAGGACGTGCGGGCGGTGCTGCTCACGCACGCGCACGTCGACCACATGGGCGCGGCCAACCACCTCCACGACCGGTACGGGGCACGCGTCTACACCGATCCGGTCGAGGTCCGGCACGCCCACCGTGACTATCTGGAGCAGGCCAACGCGCTTGACGTCGCCGCGAACCTGTGGCGGCCCGGCATGCTGCCCTGGCTCGCGCGGGTCATGCGGGTCGGCGTGCTGAACAAGGTCAGCGTCCCGGCCGCCGAGCCGTTCCCGAACGCCGGGGCGCTCGACATCCCGGGCCACCCGGTGCCGGTGCCGACCCATGGGCACACGTCCGGGCACACCGCCTACCACCTGCCCAGCGCGGGAGCGGTCCTCACCGGCGACGAGTTGGTGTCCGCGCACACGGTGGTGCGCCGTCGCGGACCCCAGGTCCTGCCGGGGTTCTTCAATCATGGCGATCCGGCGCCCGCCCTCGAGGTGCTCGAGCGCCTGGACGCCGACCTGATCCTGCCCGGGCACGGCGACCCGCTGCGCCGGCCGATCGCCGACGCCGTTCGGGAGGCCCGCGCTGCATAGCCTGGCCGGATGCCGGACGGCGCGGAGGCAACGCCGGATCCGCGCCGCTGGCTGGCGCTGCTGACCTGCTGCAGCGCGCTGTTTATCACGTTGCTCGACGTGAGCGTCACCAACGTCGCGCTGCCGTCGATCGGACGCGCGACGTCGGCGACCCCGTCGCAGCTGCAAGTGGGTGGTCAGCGGGTACACGCTCGCCTTCGGCCTGGTGCCGGTCCTGGCCGGCCGGCTCGGCGACGACCACGGCCGGCGGCTGATGTTCCAGGTCGGCGTCGGCAGCTTCACCGCCACGAGCCTGCTGGCCGGGCTCGCCCCGTCCCCCGAGATCCTGATCGGCGCGCGGGTGCTGCAGGGGCTGGCCGGCGGTCTGATCAACCCGCAGGTGTCGGGCCTGGTGCAGCATCTGTTGGGTGGCAACGAGCGCGGCCGGGCGTTCGGCGTCCTGGGTACCGGGTCGGACGACAGCCGCGCGTTGAGTGGCGTCATTACGAAGCCGGGCACGAGCGTGTTGCAGGTGACGCCGTGCGGCGACCACGCCTCCGCCTGGGAGCGGGCGAGTGACTCCAGCGCGCCCTTGGAGACCCCGTAGGCGCCGCTGTGGATGAACGCCCGGTGCGCCTGCTGAGTTGTGATGTGGATGATCCGCCCGCAGCTCCGCTCGGCCGTGCCGGGCCCGAACCGCTGCCCGAGCAGGTAGGGCGCCTTCAGGTTCACCGCCATCGTCGCGTCCCACACCTGCTGGCCCACCTCGCGCATCGGCGGCCGCAGGTTGATCCCGGCGCTGTTGACGAGGATGTCCGGTTCACCGAACACCGCAGCCGGCTGCTCCGCCGCCGCGCGTACCCCGTCGCGGGTGCTCAGGTCGGCGCTGACCCAGGCCGCACGATTAAAAACGTCCTGCTGGTGATGGGGATTCTTGCCGTCTTCTGGCCCGTCGCCGCAGGCGCCGCCCGGCGGTTAAGTCCCTTCACGCCGCAAAGTGATCGGCTCGCCGTCCTTAGCCCAGCGGCGGGCCGGTCACCTCAGAGAAGTCCCTACACAGCCAAACGCGTCACCCCTCGATGCGGATGACGCGCTCAGCTGTGTTGACGGGCCTACTCGTCCTGGTCGTCGCCGAATGTCCAGGCAGCACCCGGCCCGGTCGGCGGCCGGTGCCGGCGCTCGGGTCGCCGTGCTCGGCGCGGGGTCAGCGCGAGCAGAGCGGACGCGATGGCGCAGAGCGCCGCGAGGGTCGCGGTGTCGGTGGCGACGCCCGGCGACTCGGCTGCGGCCAGCAACCTGACGGCGCTGACGTAGTGGTCGGACGGGGATTGAGTACGGTCGTTCACTGGGTCACTTCCCTGGTGATGTCAGGTTGGGGTGATCAAGGGCTGGCTAGGTGTTCGAGCACCTGGTCAGCCCGCTTAGTTTGATCTTGTCGGGGCAACACTGGGGCAACAACTCAGTCCACGGTGGCCCACGCGGGCCAACGCAGCCAACGGCACACAGGCCAGTGATTCCGGGGATTCCAACGCCAGACAACGGCGCCCAGCGGCACGCGGGACACCTTGACACGGTAGGGGTCCGCAGTTCAATCCTGCGATCGCCCACCCTGAACCCCCCAGAATCTGGGGGGTTCAGTCATGTCCAGGCCGTCATCGGGCCGCGCTGGGGCCACGCGAGCGTTGGCTGGCGCTGGATAGGCACGGTTCGGGCGTGGCCCCGGACGGGCCACCACGATTTCTCCGGCTCACTCGGGTGTAGGCGGGTGAGCTGCTGCACGAGCCTGCGGGGAAGTGGCCCCGATGGTTGGCGCAGCCGGCGTTAGTCAGGGTGAACAGATCTCCGATCGATTCGGGTCCACGTGTTCGGCGTGTTATCGGGTGGAAGCTGGCGTCATTCTGCGCACCGAGGGTTTCGGGCCGGAACCTCAAAGCATGAACAGGTATGCCGCGGCGAGTGCCGCCACCGCGATGGGCGCGGTGACGCGTGTCGCGGCATCGTGGTTCTTCACGTGGGCCCAGGCCGCGCCGAGCATCAGCTGACGAGGCCCACCGCGGCCGCGACGCCGATTCCGGCCACGGTCAAGCCGATGCCGAAACAGCGGTGCAGTTGGCGCTGTTACGACTGGCCGCCGAGCCAACGGAGGGGATCGGCGGCCTCGCAGGAAATGCCGCCCGGGATCGCCGATTGTGCCGACCTCGCGATAGTGCCGACCTGACAGCTGGATCGCCTGTCCTGCAAGGGAATCCGTGTGAACAGGTCGGCACAATCCCGCCGGTCGGGCTGATGCTTCGCTCGCCGATCTTGGAGATAGGTATGCGCCCGGATCCGCGGCAAGCCCCGAGGTTGCGGCGGTGCGCGTCGTGGCCGCCGGCGGGTACATGACCGGGGTCGAGGCGAGGCCGGTGAAGAAGCCATGGGATTGTGCCGACCTCTTCGGGCTGATCGTCCCTGAGTAGGCGGGGTTCGTCCGCGAGATCGGCACAATCACACGGTCGGCACAATCGGCGTTGTGCCGACCTCGGCACAACGCCGATTACCGCGCGTGAATGACGGTGGTCGACATGCCGGCGATGTGGTTCTGTGCGAGTGGTGGCGTGTCTTCGGACCATAATGTCTATCGCGTCGGGGGAGGACTGCGATGAGCCTGTTGTCCATGGCATCGATCGGCATTGGCCGCGACCTCGCCGCGCCGGTGAGAAACTGGCCCGGGACGCGGCGGTTTCCAAGACGCGGCTGATCCCGAGTCCGGCGCGGAGCGCTGCGGCACCTGGGCCGCCGGTTGCGGGCGGAGGCGCGAAGCAGAGCGCCACCGTTGCCAGCTTTGGTCAACTGGTGGTTGCGCAGATACCGAGTGAGGCGTTGTTGGCGTACACGACGCTGCTTGCGCTCTTTACCGCGGCCGGCTCCGCGACGTCGTATCGCGTCGGGCGCTGGCTGGTGTACGTCGCGGCGATCGTCGTGTGTGCTGCCTCGGTGATCGCCGGATACTTCGCGCAGCGCGACTACACGTTCATCGACGCGTCTCGCGCATCTGCTCCGCCGGTGGGACACGGCCAGCCCGTCGCGGGCGGCCAGCAGCCGGGCAGCAATCCGTCAGCCACGCAGGTGCGGGCGGGCGGGGCGTGGCCGCAGGCCTCGAGTACGGACGTCACCGCACCGTTAGCGCTGGGTGAACAGTTCCCGCCTGGGCTGACAGCAGGTGCGGGCGCAGACCCGGGGCCCGCACCGCCGGCCGCAGCGCCGAGATCGCGGACGGCACGAAAGGCGCCCGCACGATCGAGGACTGCCTCGGCCCTGGCCCGACTGCACCTGCCGGTCCTGCCGACCACGGCGGCGATGCTTTCCATGGCCGTCTACGGACTCACCGTGCCGGGATCCCCGTTGCAGTTCGAGGTCTCCGGCACGGCGTTCGCGATCTGGTCCGGTTGCCTAGCCGTCACCGGCGGCGTGCTGATGTCGATCGTCGCGCCGTTTCTGGGCAAGGGAAACACTGCAGTTCCGACCCCTCACGGTGCCAACGAATAGCCGCGACCCGAGCGAACGTCGCTCGCGGCCACCGATTGGCTCCACCCGCGCGCGGCGGTGGCAAGGCCGGTACGGCTGGTTGACCCCGTGGCCCAACTGCGATGAGAACTTGGCGCGCAGACGAATAGCGTGTGGCTGACCTCGACGGCCCGCCGTCGGGCCGCCGGGTCTGGCGGCCGACGACACTACCTTCTCGCACAACCGCTGCTGGACCTCGGCGTCCAGCTGCTTCGCGGGCTCCGTCCCCGGCGTCATCGGCACTGGCAGATACAGGCAACTCCCTCCTGATACGCCTTCTCCGCCTCGTCCGCCCGCCGAGCCAACTGGTGGATCCGCAACAGCTCTCGATACGCGGGCGACAGATAGGACCCGCCTGGGCCTTCCTGCGATTCAGGCATCCACGCACCGGTCAGAAGCACGCCACGCCTGTGCCGTCCTACGTGCGAGGCGGCCGCGCCTGCCGCCGATGCCGCCCGGGCGGCGGTCGGCACATGACCCGCCGCGGCCACGGCGTCATCCTCGTCATGGCCGGGCCTAGAAGCGATTCCCCGGGCTCTGCGGATCCCACGTCGCATGGGCCGCGCTCGCCGGACTCTGCCGCCAACTCGTCGCCGAGTTGGCTCACCGCCTCGAGCTGGGTGCTCCCGTCGAACGGTTTCTGCGATGGGCGACATTCTCGGCGTCGAGGTGCAGACCCGTGCACGCCCTTGGGCTGCCGGGACAATGGTCGGTGCGCGGGGTTGTCGGGGCCTATGTCCGCGGACTGGGCGCTTACCGAATTTTCGCCAGCCGTTCCGGGACTCGAGCCGCGGTGATCGCGTCGGCTCGCACGACCAGGATCGCCGACCGAGATGAGCCGATCGCGATGCGCACGTAGGCCGTGCGGTCGTCGTCGGCATAGCGCAGCAGTTCGCCGTTGGCGCTTCGCTGTGGTCCGGAGGTTACGTGCACCCGAGTACCCACCGTCAGTTCCACAACTGTGACTGTCCACCCAGCCAGGACGGAATGCCACCACATAGATCAACAAAATGCTCCACGCCGATTGGGCGCGTCTACCGTGCGCCCTCCAACACGAGCCGCGGGTGTACCAACGCGGACCGCCTCGATGCGGTAGGTGCGACCGCCTTCTAGCCCAACGACGCCGCCGTAGCCCTCCGGCGGTTGCACGATCATGGTCGGCACCGTGCGCGGCCGGCCGATCTGTCGTCCAGCTGACCGGCCAGGGGGTGACTTTGACGCGCGTGAGTCTTGCCGTGACGTGGTGACTCGTCCACAGTGGACGGTCCACTGTGGACGGTCGTGCGGGCGGCAGTGTCGTGGTGAGTTATTGGCACAGCACGGCACGACGACGGACGCTTCCCGGATCGGATCGGATCGGGTCGCGGTCCGGTCCTGCTGCGGGGCGCGGCGCTGTCTTGACTGTTGGCGCGCCCCGCAGGTCGGAGCGTGCAGCGCGTGGGTGGTGTTCCCGTCGGCACCTGGTGTGGCGCAGCGGATGACGTGGGGAGGTGGATACCGCTCACGACCGGCTGGCCCTCATCGACTGGGCACAGTGGGCCCCGAACGGGCTACCGCGCTGCGTGGCCACCGCAACGGGGCTGCCCGGAGGGCCTCGGTCACCGAGTGTGGGAGGGGGCCTTCGGCGACCGGGGCAGTCTGGTCATGGCGGGCGCGGTGCAGCCGACGCGACGGTGCCCGGTTGGCCCTCGCGATCACGAACCAGCTGGCGAACACGTCGCAGGTCAGCACAGCGATCGCGTCGCCCGCGACACGACGGTCGAATCCGGCCAGGTCGAGCAGGCCGGCGGCAAGCACCGCCAGCACGAGCACCGCGGCCACGGCGACAACTCGCCGGGGTCCGTGCCTGCCCGTGACGCGCGCACGCGCGTATCTGGCATGTCTCGATCGGCCGTTTCCGTCACGCAGTCGCGCCAGCGATGCGGTGCCGCCGCGGTGTGCATGACCGGAATGGACGCTGCTTGTCATCGGATCACCCCTGGCCCGTCAGCCTTGGGCAGGTGTGCCGGAATCCCCGCATCGGCTATTGCCGCCCCACTGTTCGGGCACGCCAGCCACTAAAACCATATCCCCCGATCCGTCTGTTTCCTGTAGGCCGCGGCCGTATAGACGATTTGCAGCTGATGAGCCTGATACCGGAAGGCGTGACGCTCTCTGGCGATTCCGTGCCCGTCGCGACCAGCGCAAGGACCCTGCGTTGTGGCGGCATCTGTGCGGACGCTTGACCCAGGCCCGGTCGACCTGCTCTGGGTCGGTGATCCGGCTCGGTCCGCGTGCGGTGGCGCAGGCTCTTCGGCTGTTGCGTAGGCGAGGAGGTGTCGGCTCGCTATCGGACGACGAGGCGGGTGCCGGCGATGTTAGCGAGGCTGGAGGCCTTGTGGATGCGTTCGTCGTGGCCGATTTGGCGGAGCAGGTCGGCTAGCGATCGATTGCGGCCGTACTCGGCGGCGTAGGTGCCGGGATCGGGCATGTCGGCCAGTTCGGGGTGCGCGGCGACGAAGGTCATGTGCTCGTGTTCTGCGTGATCCTCGAATTCGGCGTTGAGGCGGTAGCTCCAGCGTGGCTTGATCAGAAACAGGATCCAGGACACGTGGTGGTAGAAGAACGCGATGAGCCACGGAATCGCCCTGTGTAGAAGCCAGGTCTGTTTCGTTCCGTTGCGCTGGGCCAGGTCTTGAAGGATCAGGAGGTGCCACTGCTCGTTGTCTTGGTCGGCGCGGGCCGCCACGATGCGGTCGAAGACTCGCCTGGCGAGCGTGGATCTGGCGGCGTATCGGTGCACCGCCCAGTACCTCATTCGCTCCCGTGCCTGGTACGGCACCCGGGCGATGATCTCGAGTACGACGAACTTGGTGAGCGAGCCTTGCTTGCGGTAGAGCAGGTCGACCGGCTTGAACATCATCGTGGCGAGCAGGCTGTATTTCAGCCGCGGGGTGTCCAGCGTCTGCTGCTGGGCGGCGAGCAGCGCGTCGGGTCCGAGTTTGGGTGGGCCCGCCGCGATGGTGCGGTGCGCAAGCGGCAAGGTGGCTGTGGCGGTCATGTCGATCCGTTCTTCTCGTTGACGGGCGCCGGCAGCCCGGGCCCGGGGCCGGTCATCGTCCGGATCGCGGCGGCCACGGTGTCCGGGCGTTCCTCGGGTAGGTAGTGGCCGGCGTCGAGGATCCGGAGGGTCAGCTGGTCGGCGTGGTGCCCGGCGTCGGTGAGGCTGCGTGGTGAGAGGGCGAAGTCGCGCGAGCCGGCCAGCAGCAGCGTCGGCACGGTCAGGTGGCGTTTGCGGTAGCCGCCGAGCATGCGGCGCGGGATGTCGCGCAGCACGATCTGCCAGTGCAGTTGTTGCCCGGCGCGGGCGCGGGCCGGTTCGCGGGGGAGGTCGGCGAAGACGTCGATGTCGGCGTCGGGTAGCTCGGGTCGGCCGCGGCGCAGCAGCCAGCGCAGCACGCCGGGTCGGGTGCGGATGATCCAGGCGCCGAGCAGCGGGTATTCGAGCAGCGCGGTGTACCAGTAGCGCCACATGTGGGGCAGCAGCTTGTGGTGTGGCAGCCAGGGGTGTGGCGTGTTGATGGCGACGAACGAGTGGAACCGTTCCGGTGCGGCGAGGGTGAGGTGGAAGCCGAGCCAGCCGCCCCACTCGTGCCCGACCAGCTGGACGGTCGGCAGATGCAGCGCGTCGAGTACGGCGAGCACGTCGCCGGTCAGGGTCGCGGTGTCGTAGCCGCGCCGGGGCGCGTCGGAGCGGCCGGCGCCGCGTAGGTCGAGGGCGTAGACGCGGTGGTCGGCGGCGAGGTCAGCCATGACGTGCCGCCAGGCGTACCAGTGTTGCGGGTAGCCGTGCAGCAGCAGGATCGGCGGCCCGTCGGCGCCGGCCTCGGCGAGGTGGAAGTGCAGGCCGTTGGCCTGGATGTGGCGGTGGGTGATGCCGGGCAGGGTGTCGGTCATGCCCAGTAGGAGCGGCCGCGGACGCCGCCGGTTCGCGGGTGTGGCATCAGCAACGTGTGGGAACCTTTCGCCGCTGAGCGCCCTCTCGATTCACGAGGAGGTGGCATGCGCGAGCCCGAGCAGCTGGATGGGCTGGTCCGGGCCGCGCAGCGCGGCGACGGGCTGGCGATGGCCGAGTTGCTCGACGTCCTGGCCCCGGCGGTGGCGCGCTGGTGCGGGCCGATCGCGTTGCAGGATGCCGAGGATGCCGCGCAGGAGGCGCTGATTGCGGTGTTCCGCGGTCTTAAGGGACTGCGCGAGCCGGCGGCGCTTTACGGCTGGGCGCGGGCGATCGCCGTGCGTGAAGCGGTCCGGGTGGCCCGGCGGGCCGCCCGCGAACGTCCGGCCGAACTCGCCGACCCGCCGGCCCGCGACGATCCGATGCTGGCCATCGACGTGCGTGATGTGCTCAGCCGGCTGGCTCCCGAGCAGCGGGCGGTGCTCATGCTGCGCGACCTCGAAGGCGTAGACGAGCGCACCGCTGCGGCGCTTCTCAACGTGCCGGCGGGCACCGTGAAGTCGCGGCTGTACCGAGCGCGGGGCAGCTTTCGGAAGGGATGGCAGCAATGACCGCGTCAACCTGGCCGGTTGCCGAACTCGATGCGATTCGCCGGCTGCGTGTGCTGGCCGGCGCGGTGCCGGGCGCCGTAATCGCGCAGGCCACGCTCGACGTGGCGTTCGAGACGGCCTGGGCTGTGGCCGCCGACCTGGAGCACGAACTGCCGAAATACCTACCCGACGTGCGCTCGCTGCGCATCACCCGACGCGACGGCGACCACCTGGAGGCCGATGCGCGCGGCTACCTCGGGCTGCGCGCCCGCTTCGACATCGTGCTTCGGCCGGGCTGGTGCGTGATGCGCAGCCGATTCCTGCTCGGCGCAATGGCGGCCGTGCCCGATGGCGGCCGAACTAGGTTCGCGTTTCTCGCCGGGACACACGTCCCGGCACAGCACCTCGCCACGCCCGCCCTCGCCGCGTTCGGCCGCTGGGCCGCCCGCCGCGTGGTCCACCGGTTCAGCGAGCGAGCCCAGCTCCGCGAACCACCCCGCCTGGCATGATCGCCGACTATCGACGCATGACCCTTCGGTCGTCTGCGTGGGTGAATTCGCGGATGGCCTGGGCGAGCGCTGCTGGCTGGTCGAATGGGATGAGCGTGTAGCTGTCGTCCACCTCGACCAACTGCCCTTGCGGGAGGAGGTCGCCCAGGCGCCGGCCGACTTCGCGCGGCATCACCCGGTCACCGCTTGCCCAGAGCACCATGGCGGGACGGTCGAAGCTCGGCAGGCGTTCGGCCACGGCGTTGAGCAGGTCGGTGTCTGCCGCGATGGCGCGCAGCACGCGCGCTGCGTCGCGACGGATGCCTTGCTGCTTCATGACCGGCTTCACCCACCGGGCGGTGACCGCGTCCCCGCAGGGGCAGCCAGCCGAACGCGAGCGGCAGGCGCCGGAGCACCCGCACACGCATCTGCTGAATAAACAGCCCGAACATCCGCAGCGAGAGCCGGCCGGCCGCACGAGCATCCGGCTGGTCAGTCCGGCCGGGAAGTTATCGCACGCATCGCAGGAGGCAAGCACCACTCGTCCCACCCGCGGCTCGCCGCCGGTCATCAGCAGCTGGACGAGCGCACCGCCGGTGTCATTGCCCTGCTGACGGTACGGCCACGACGCGAAGCGGCGCGGCGATGGGCGTGGCGCGGCGCGCAGGGTGGAGCGGCAGGGCCTTCAAGCGGTCGAACGCCCCTGGCGTACGGCAACAAAAAGTGATAGTTATTAGCTATCACTTTTTCTAAGGGAGCACGTTATGAGCAGCGTCGAGGGACCCGGCAGCGTTCAACCCGTCGGACATTCCGGGGCACGCGTGGACATCAGGCAGCGGCCGGCGCTGGCGATCAACGGCTGGCTCGGGGTGCTGGTCATCGGCGGATGTGTCTGGTGGGCCGTGCTGGCCGTGGGCAGCGGGTGGCTATGGGCCCCGCTGGTTCTTGCCGTGCTCGTGATCACGTCACTGGAGATCGTGACGCCGGGGCAGACCGCGGTGGTGCAGTTCTTAGGCCGCTACGTCGGCACCGTCACCCGGGCCGGGTTCTGGTGGGTGGTGCCGCTGACCGTGCGGCGCCGGGTCAGTGTTCGAGTCCGCAACTTCGAGACCGATCACCTTAAGGTCAACGACGCCGACGGCAACCCGGTGGAGATCGCCGCCATCGTGGTCTGGCAGGTCGCCGACACCGCGAAATCGACCTATGCCGTCGACGACTACCGCAACTTCATCTCGGTGCAGGCCGAGTCCGCGCTCCGGCACGTCGCGACCAGCCACCCCTATGACGACACCACCGGCACCGGGACGTCGCTGCGCGGCTCCACCGATGTCGTGGCCGCCGCGCTGGCCGGCGAGGTCGCGGACCGCGTCTCGATCGCCGGCGTGGAGATCGTGGAGGTCCGGATCTCGCACCTGGCCTACGCGCCGGAGATCGCGCAGGCGATGCTGCGCCGCCAGCAGGCCAACGCCGTCGTCGCCGCCCGCACCCGGATCGTCGATGGCGCGGTCGGCATGGTCGAACTCGCGCTGAACCGGCTCGCCGAGAACGGCATCGTCGAACTGGACGAGGAACGCAAGGCCAGCATGGTCACCAACCTGATGGTCGTGCTGTGCGGCGACCAGCCACCCTCGCCGGTCGTGAACGCCGGCTCGCTCTACACGTGAGCGAACGCCGGCAGGTCCTGCTGCGCATCGACCCCGCCGTCCACGACGCGCTGATGCGCTGGGCCGACGACGAGTTCCGCAGCCTCAACGCCCAGGTCGAGATGCTGCTGCGCCGGGCGCTAACCGAGGCCGGCCGGATGCCCAAACACGCCAAGCCCCTGCCCAGACGGGGACGGCCCCGCAGCTCGGGCACCTAACGGGCATCATGCTCGGCCTGCTTGACCCACTCGCGCACCGCGGTCTCGGTCAGATCGAAATCCCGCGCGACCTGACCGACAGACCGGTCACCGCGCTGGCACAACTCGACGATCTGGGCCTTGAACTCCGCGGTGAACGCACATCGCGCCCGCGGCCGCTTCCGTCCCACGTTCTCCACGATGGACATCCTCTCCAGGGACAAGCCCTGATCTTGGATGTCCGTCAAAGCTGGTCAGGCCCAAACAGACTCAGACTCTGCTGCCTGGATGGGCTCGGGAAGGACCGAACGTGCTGACCGGGCATGTCCCTCGACACGAACGGGTTATGCGACACAATGTCGTAGGTCATCCGGGCGGCGGCGGGCGGTGACACGGTTATGACCCCGCAGGAGATCCGTGCCGCGGTCGCGCTTGCGGCGGGTGCGGTGGTGGGTACGACGACCCATGTCGAGCGGATGCACAGTGCGATCGCCGGGCGGCCGCTGCGGCTCATCGGTACGGCGGGGGCACCGGTCCGGCTGATCCACGACGCCGTGGCGCGTGGGGTGTACGCATCGGTGCGCGCCGGTGAACGCGTGGCCGGCGCGGCGGTTGGCGAGGTGCTGGCCGCCCGTGCCGGAGGCCGGGACGGCGCGCCGGTCGG
>JBKOXO010000009.1:0-15962 GCA_046744105.1 Actinomycetota bacterium | reverse complement strand
GCCGACCAGAAGTAGAGCAGCAACACGGCGCGTCGATGGGTGTGACCAATTTCAAGCATGCGGTGGTGCAGATGCTCCTTGTCCGGCGCGAACGGCGACTGCCCGCGGCGGACCCGGCGCACGATGGCGAGCAGCAGGTCGACGAACGGGATCGCCAGCACCGCGATCGGCAGCAGTGGCAGCAGCAGCGGCAAGGAGCCCAGCAGGTGGCCGAAGGACTGGGGGTCGGCGCTTGTGGTCGCCGTCGTCGCCGCCGCGGACAGCACCAGGCCCAGGAGCATCGACCCGGAGTCACCCATGAAGATCCGCGCCGGAGAGAAGTTGTGCGGCAGGAAGCCGACGCAGGTGCCGGCCAACGCCGCGGTGAGCAAGGTGGGCGTATTGGCCACGTCGATGTAGTTGTGCGACACCAGGTGGTACGCGAACACGAAGAACGCGAGGGCACTGATCGCGGTGACGCCGGCGGCGAGGCCGTCCAGCCCGTCAATGAAGTTCAGCGCGTTGATCGTCAGGACGGTCAGCAGGATGGTGATCGGGATGGCCACGTCGCGCCCGAGCGAGACCGTGCCGGCGTGCCCGATCGGCAGGTACACAGCAGCCATCTGCACGCCGCCCTTGGTCACCATCACGCCGGTCGCGGCCACCTGGCCGGCCAGCTTCGTGATCGAGTCCAGCTCATAGCGGTCGTCCAGCACGCCGATGAAGCAGATGATCGCCCCGGATACGAGCACCCAGTCGATATCCCAGTTGGCGAAGGTCGCATGCAAGGTGGGCAGCCGGTGCGCCACGAAGATCGCCATCGCGAAGCCGCCGAACAGCGCCAAGCCGCCCAGTCGGGGCGTGGCCACCGCATGCACATCCCGGTCCCGCGGCCTGGCGACGGCTCCCCACCAGATCGCGATGCGGCGCGCCGCCGGCGTGAGCAGGTAGCTGCCGGCGGCGGCGATGCAGCCGATCAGCGCGTACTCGAGACTGGGATGCACAGATCCTCACGTGTTCGGTGATCCCCGGCTGGCGCTGAGGTTACCGCGTCTCGATCAGCTTTTGGTCAGCCGACGACGGAGTCGACCACGCGGCGCAGCTCATCCAGGGTGAGGGCGCCCTCGCGCAGCACCCGGGGCGTCTCCGTGGTCACGTCAACGATCGTCGAGGCGACCCCGGCCGTGGCCGTGCCGCCGTCCAGGTACACCTGAACGCTGTCACCGAGCTGCTTCTCGGCCTCGTCGACCGTGACCGGCGCCGGCTGCCCGGAGCGGTTGGCGCTGGACACCGCCATCGGACCGGTGCGCTCGAGCAGTTCGAGGGCGACGGGATGCAGCGGCATGCGCACGGCCACGGTGCCACGCGAGTCGCCGAGGTCCCACGCGAGCGACGGCGCGTGCTCGACCACGAGGGTCAGCCCGCCGGGCCAGAACGCCTCGATGAGTGCCCGCGTCTGCGCCGGCACGTAGCTGACCAGCCCCTCGATCGTGTCCCAGGACCCGACCAGGACGGGAACCGGCATGTCCCGGCCCCGCCCCTTTGCGGCCAAAAGGTCGGCGACCGCCGTGGGGTCGAACGCGTCGGCACCGACGCCGTAGACGGTGTCGGTTGGCAGCACGACGAGCTGGCCGGACTGCACCGCACGGGACGCCGCGTCGATCGCGTCGGCACGCATCTCGCGGTCGGCGCAGTCGTAGCGCAAAGGCATGGTCGTTATCGTGCCGCAGCACGACGGGCGGTTGTGTAGCGGGGACGACCGGCCAGGTCGCGATGATCAGCGACATCACGCCAGCCGTCACGCAGCAGCACCGGCACCGCCTCGGCGTGCGTCTCGTCGTGTTCGAGCGCAAGCGCTCCCCCGGGGCGCAACAGCGCCGCAGCCCGGCCGATCACGGCCGGAATGACGGCGAGCCCGTCCGTGCCGGCGAACACCGCTTCGGCCGGGTCGGCGCGCACCTCCGCCGCGACGGGCGTGCCGGCCGGGACGTAGGGCGGGTTGCTCACCACGGCGTCGACCCGGCCGGATAGATCACGCAGTAGCGACCGATCGGTGACATCGCCGGCGATAACGATCACCGTGGTCCCGGCGGCGTTGCGGCGCAGCCACGGCAATGCAGCCGACGAACGTTCGACGGCATACACCCGCACGCCGGGCACTTCGTGCGCAATCGCTACGGCGAGGGCGCCGCTGCCGGCGCAGAGGTCCACGACCGTTGCTGCTGGCGTCAGTGTGGGCAGCACGGCGTCGACCAGCAGTTCGGTCTCCGGGCGGGGCACGAAAACACCCGGCCCCACCGCCACGTCGATGTACCGGAACGCGGCATGCCCGACGATGTACTGCAACGGCTCACGTTCGGCGCGCCGCTGGACGGCGTGTGCGAACTCCGGCGGCACGGCGGCGTCCACAGTGGACAATCGGGATCTCTCGACGCCCAGGCAATGCGCCAGCAGCAGCTCGGCGTCCACACGCGGTGACGCCACGCCTGCGGCGCCCAGTCGCCGCGTCGCGTCGTCGAGGGCCCGCCTCACTGCGCTTCCTGGCTCTTCGCGCGAGCGCTCATCGCTGCCCTGAGCTCCACGACCCTGCGATGCTCGCTCACTGCAGGGCCAGCAGCGCCTCGGTGTCGGCTCGCGCCAGCGCGTCGATCACGTCGTCGAGCGCTCCGTCGAGCACCTGGTCCAGGTTGTAGGCCTTGAAGCCGACGCGGTGGTCGCTGATGCGGTTCTCCGGGAAGTTGTAGGTGCGCACGCGCTCGGATCGGTCGACGGTGCGCACCTGCGAGCGGCGGGCGTCGGCAGCTGCGGCCGCGGCCTCCTGCTGCGCTGCGGCCAGCAGCCGGGCGCGCAGCACACGCATGCCCGCCTCACGGTTCTGGAGCTGGCTCTTCTCGTTTTGCATCGAGACAACCGTACCGGTGGGTATGTGCGTGATGCGCACTGCTGAGTCGGTGGTGTTGACGCTCTGCCCGCCGGGGCCGGACGACCGGAACACGTCTATTCGCAGGTCGTTCGGGTCGATCTCGATGTCGACGTCCTCCGCCTCCGGCAGCGCGAGCACGCCCGCTGCCGAGGTGTGGATGCGCCCCTGCGACTCGGTGACCGGCACCCGCTGCACGCGGTGGACTCCGCCCTCGTACTTGAGCCGGGTCCATACGGCGTCACCCGGCTTGCGGGACCGGACGGCGATGGTTGCCGACTTGATGCCGCCGAGATCGGTCGGCTCCACGTCGAGCGTCTCGGTGGCCCAGCCCCGCCGCTCGGCGTAGCGCTCGTACATGCGTAGCAGGTCGCCGGCAAACAGCGCCGATTCTTCGCCGCCCTCGCCCGCCTTGATCTCGAGGATCACGTCCTTGCTGTCGTTGGGGTCCTTGGGCAGCAGCAGCTCGCGCAAGCGTTGCTCGAGCTCGGCAATGCGCGCGCCGAGCTGGTCGGCCTCGGCGGCGAACGCCGGGTCGTCGACGGCCAGCTCCTGTGCCGCGGCGAGGTCTGCGCGCGCGCCGTCCAGGTCGCGCGCCGCGGCCTTGATCGGGGCAAGTTCGGCGAAGCGGCGTCCTAGGGTCCGCGCCCGGGCCTGGTCGGCATGTACCGCCGGATCGGCCAGCGCCTCCTCGACCTCGGCGTACTCCGCCAGCAGTTCCGGCAGCCGACTCACAGGATTCCTCCCTCGATTGCGCAAGAGTCGCTCGCCTCAGACGAGGAATCCTTGCGCGATTGGGCTTCGGGCGACAGAAACGGCGCCCGTCCACCATCCGGGGACGGGCGCCGTCGCGGTAGCTAGGAGTTGCGAACGCGCTTTCCGTAGCGCTTCTCGAACCTGTCGACGCGGCCGCCGACATCGAGGATCTTCTGCTTGCCGGTGTAGAACGGGTGGCACGCCGAGCACACGTCGGCGTGCAGCTGCCCGGACTTCGCCGTGCTGCGCGTAGTGAACGTGTTGCCACAGGAGCAGGTGACCTGCGTCACCACGTAGTCGGGGTGGATTCCAGCCTTCACGTCATGGTTCCCTTCGATGGTGGCGCCGGGTCCCCGCGGCGGGCGGGGTGAACCGGAGCCGGGATGCGTGTCCAGTCTGCCAGGTTGCACTCCGGCGGACCAAAACGACGATGTAACGCCGCGGCAGGCGCCGGTGTTCCCTTGAGCTCACCGCAGCCGTGGCCGACACTTGGGGCCGTGGGCAACGCCGTCCTGCTCGTCGTCGCGTTGCTGCTGCCGACGGCGCTGGGCTTCGTGGCGCTCGGCAGCGCACGGGTAGTGCGGTGGTGGACGCAACGGCGCGGCCGACCCGTCCCGCCCGAGCCCATCGAGAAGCTGTGCGCCGCGGTACGGCGGCTGCACGCACAGCTCGAGGCGCTGGAGAACCAGCCGGCCTCGCCGGGCAAGGCCGTGCGAGTGCGCGCGCTTCGGGCGGCCTACCTGGACGCGCTGTGCGCCGCGTGCGGCCGTCTCGATGTCGCCGCGCCGACCGGCAACCCCGTGAGACAGGCGGAGATCTACCGGGTGGAGGCGGACCTGCGCCGGCGCGGACTGGACGTTCGCCCTGCCGTACGGTGATCGCGATGGTACGGGTGCTGGCCATATCCGACGAGGTCGACGAGGTGCTGCGAGCCGACGCCCGAGTCGCCGACGGCACCGAACTGATCGTCTCCTGCGGCGACCTGCCGTTCGACTACCTCGGCGGGCTGATCGCTGCGCTCGACGCGCCGCTCGTGTTCGTGCCGGGCAATCACGACCCGGACCTGTCCGGGTACCGGGAGTCGCGCGCCGGGCTGACGCTGCGCGCCGGCCTGCCCGACACCCCACCCTGGCCGCCCGGCGCGGTCAACGCCGACGGCCGCGTCGTCGACGCCGCCGGACTGCGCCTCGCGGGACTCGGCGGCAGCCCCCGCTACCGTGCCGGCCCGAACCAGTACACCGACCGGCGGCAGGCCCACCGGGCCCGCGCACTGCGCCGTCGAGCCCGCTGGCGCCAGATGCGCGACGGGCGCCGTGTCGACGTGCTGCTCACCCACACCCCGCCGCGCGGCGCGGGCGATGACGACGACCCGCCGCACCGCGGGTTCGCAGCACTGCCCGCGCTCGTAGCTGCGCTCCGGCCCGTGCTGCTCCTGCACGGTCACGTCCACCCCTACGGCCGGCCCACCCCGGATTTGCGCCTCGGCACCACCGTGGTGCGCAACGTGGTGGGCCGGCACATGTTCGACGTGGAGCCCGCGGGTGGCGCGTGACACCGGGTTCCCTCGGGCAGACGTGGAGAACGACTTCCTGCGCGTCCGGCGCCGGCAGGTGCTCGCCCGGCTGGTGAACCGGCTGCGCCGCGAGCCGGACGACGTCAACCTGGTGCTGCCCTACGACGAGGTGATTGCCGCCCTCGGACTGCGCGGCGAACGCGCCTTGGGACTACGTACCATCCCGCTGAGTCAGGTGGTGGGCACGGTCGACTCGCGGCGCGATTTCGACCGGCGCTTCCGGCCCACGTCCGGCAAGGTGCGTGAGCGTTGGGAGCGCCTTGCACTCGCACAACGGCGCGGCGAGTCGATACCGCCGATCGACGTGTACCGCGTGGGTGAGCTCTACTTCGTCAAGGACGGCCACCACCGCGTCTCGATCGCCATCGCCACCGGCCAGAAGACGATCGAGGCCTACGTCACGGAGGTTCAGACCGTGGTGCCGGCCGATGGCATCCGGCACCGCGGCGACCTGCTCGTCAAGAGCTACGAGCGCGAGTTCCAGGCCCGGGTGCCCTTGCCCGCCCAGGCCCGCGCGTCGATCACGGTGAGCGACCCCTGGTCCTACGCGCTGCTCGGGGAAACCGTCGAGGCATGGGGATTCCGCTACATGCAGCACGAGGGCCACTTCCTCGACCGCGATGTCGTCGCGCGTCGCTGGTACGCCGAGGAGTACGGCCCGGTCGTGCGGATGTTGCGGGAGGCCGACCTGGTCGGTACTGGTCGTACCGATGCGGAGGCGTACCTGCGCGTGGCGTCCGAGCGCTACCGGCTGCTGCGCACCCACGCCTGGAGCGACGAGATCGTCGCCCGGCTGCGCCGCGAGATCAGGTAGCAGCCGTCGCCGACTCGGCAAGGCTGAGGTTAACGCCGTTCGTCGGGTCGAACACATGAATGGCCCGAGTGTCGGCCCACAGCTGCGCAGCCTCCCCCTCCCGCACGCGGGTCGCCGCATCCAGGCGCGCCACGACTTGATCGCCGCTCGCGCCCGTGTCGGCCTGCCCGGAGTCGCGGGCCAGCTCCTCCAATTCGGCGGTGCTGACGAGCTCTTGTCCCTCCAGGGTGAAGTAGACGAACGCGTCCGACCCCATGGCTTCCAGAACGTCGATCGTGGCGGTAAAGGTGACACCGTGCGGACGGTTGTCCGGCGAGACGAGTGAGGCGTCCTCGAAGCTCTCCGGGCGAATGCCGACGATGACCTCACGCCCGGTGGCACCCAGGCGCTGCCGCAGCTGGTCGCTGAGCGGCATGTCGGCCAGGCGGGTCCGCAGCATGGCTTCCTCGAGCTTGCCCGGCAAGAAGTTCATCGCCGGCGAGCCGATGAACCCGGCTACGAAGAGGTTGCTCGGATTGGCGTACAGCTCCTGCGGTGAGCCGACCTGCTGAAGGAGGCCCGCACGCATCACCGCGACCCGATCGCCCAGCGTCATCGCTTCGGTCTGGTCGTGTGTCACGTACACCGTTGTGGTGCCGAGGCGACGTTGCAGCCGCGACACCTGGGTGCGCATCTGCACCCGCAGCTTGGCGTCGAGGTTCGACAGCGGCTCGTCCATGAGGAACGCGGCCGGATCGCGGACGATGGCGCGACCCATGGCGACGCGCTGCCGCTGTCCACCGGAGAGGTTGGCCGGCTTGCGGTCGAGGTGGGGCTCGAGCTCCAGGACCCGGGCGGCCTCGTTCACCTTCTGATCGATGATCTTCTGCGGAGTCTTCGCCAGCTTGAGCGCGAACGCCATGTTCTCGCGCACCGTCATATGGGGATAGAGCGCGTAGCTCTGGAACACCATGGCGATGTCGCGATCCTTCGGTGCCATCTGGTTCACGAGCTTGCCGCCGATGCGCAGCTCGCCTTCGGTGATGTCCTCGAGGCCGGCGATCATGTTCAGCGTGGTCGACTTGCCGCAGCCCGACGGGCCGACCAAGATCATGAACTCGCCGTCGGCGATGTCCAGGTTGAAGTCGTCGACCGCGAGTGCGCCGTCGGGGAAGCGCTTGGTCACGTGGTCCAGGGCGATCTCAGCCATGTTCCTATCCCTTCACGGCGCCGGAGGTGAGCCCGGCGACGATGCGCCGTTGGAAGAACAGCACGAACAGCACGATGGGAATCGTGATGATCACCGCGGCAGCTGCGATCGAGCCGGCCGGCTGCTGGAACTGCGAACTGCCGGTGAAGAACGCGATCGCGGCAGGCACGGTGCGCGCGTTGTTCGTGGACGTGAGCGAGATGGCCAGCAGGAACTCGTTCCACGTGACGATGAACACCAGGATCGCGGTGGTGAACATGCCGGGTGCGGCCAGCGGCGCGATCACACGCACGAATGCTTGCGTCGGCGTGGCGCCGTCGACCTTTGCGGCCTTCTCCAATTCCCACGGTATTTCTCGGAAGAATGCCGAGAGCGTATACAGCGATAGCGGTAACGCGAACGCGATGTCGGGGATGATCAGCGCCCACCAGGTGTCGAACAGGCCGAGGAAGCGCATGATGTTGAACATCGGCGTGACGAGTGAGATGACCGGGAACATCGCGATCAACAGCGACATGCCGACGAGCGCGCCCTTGCCCGGGAAATTCAGCCGGGCGACCGCATAGGCGGCCATCGACCCGAGCACGACCGCGATTACGGTCGTGATCACAGCGACCACGATCGAGTTGACGAGCGCCCGCGTGAAATCCGAGGTCTTGAAGATCCCCCGATAGTTGTCCCACGTCCAGTCCGTGGGCCAGAACTCGCCCCAGTTGGAGATCTTCGCGGGCGCCTGGAAGGACACCGCGATGATCCACCACACGGGGAACAGCGCCCATGCGATGACGACCGCATCGGCGGACCCCCAGCCGAGCTTCTGTCGTGGAGTAGCCGGAAGCGCCATCACTTCACCTCCTGCCCCGGCGCGGCGGTGCCGAAGCCCTTGATGAACAGGAACGAAATGATCGCGACACAGATGAAGATCAGAATCGAGATCGCCGACCCGACCCCCAGGTTGAGTGCTGTAAACAGGTTGTCGTAGCCCAGAATCGACACGGACCCGGTGTTGTGGGCACCGGACGTCAGCACGTAGATGTTGTCGAAGATCCGGAACGCGTCGAGTGTGCGGAACAGCAGTGCGACCAGGATGGCCGGCTTCATCAGCGGCAGGGTCACCTTCAGGAACCGTTGCATGGCGGTCGCGCCGTCGACCTTCGCCGCCTTCTGGAGGTCCTCCGGTACGAGCGACAGGCCGGCCATGAGCAGCAGCGCCATGAACGGCGTCGTCTTCCAGACCTCGGCCAGGATGATGATCGCGATCGCGCTGACCGTGTTGGTCAGCGGCGCCCCTCCGGACAGCTCCGCGAGGTAGCCGATGCTCGGGGTCCAGGCGAACTGCCAGCTGAACGCCGCGACGACGGTGACGATGCCGTACGGGATCAGCACCGCCGTGCGAAGCGGACCGCGCAGGTACAGGGTGCGATGCATGAGCAGGGCGATCAGCATCCCCAGTACCAGCTCGATCGCGACGGAGATCACCGTGATGATCACGGTAACGGCGAGCGCGCGCCACCAGAACGGCGACGTCAGCACGGTTCCGTAGTTCGAGAGCCCGATGAACTTGGCCTGGGCCGGGAAACGCAGGTCGTAGCGCTGCAGGGAGAGGTAGATCGCGTAGCCGATCGGATAGGCCGTGACCGCGATCATCACGATCACCGCTGGTGCGCACAACATCCAGGCCAGGCGACGCTCAGCCCGCGCGCCCTCCGACAGTGGCGGCTTCCTCCTGCGCCCGCGATACGCCCGCTCAGGCGCGGCCTCTTCGACAGTGGTACTGGTGGGCGTCGTCTGCGTCATGGTCGGACCTCCCAACCACCCCATGGGAGCCGGTCGGACGATCGGACCTCGGTTCGCTCGCTCATGGGATCAGCCCCCTGGAGTTGAGCGCATCGTCGATCTGCCCGTGCAGGCTGTTGATCACGGAGCTCGGGTTCTGCCCGCCCGGCGGAGAGAGCGCATGTGAGATGACGATTGAGACGCTTTGGTAGGCCGGCGTCTGCGGCCGGACGCTCGCGGTCTGCAGCGCCTGGTAGATCGCCTGGTACATCGGATAGTTCTTCTTGAAGTCGGCGGTCGGCTGCGTATACAGGTCCTGCAGCGTCGGGGGCAGACCGCCCTTGATCGCCGCAACCAGCTGGTTGTCGCGGTTGCGCAGGCACAGCGACGCCTCGAACGCCGCGTCCGGATGCCGGGCGTAGCTGCTGACGGCGAGGTCGATCCCGCCGATGGTCACGCGGCTGGGCATTCCTTCCTTCACCGCCGGATAGGCCGTCCACCGGAAGTTGTCAGCCAGCGACTTGCCGTTGAACGTCTTGACGTCGGGCTTGTCCTGCTGCATGGACGGATACACGAACGGGTAGTTGAGCTCGAAGGCCGCGCTCCCGGACTCCATCGCGAGCCGGTTCTGGTCCTCCATCTGGTTCGACAGCGACGGATCTTTCGCCCCGGACTGGGCGAGGTCGCGCATGACCTGCACCGCATCGATCGCCGGTTGGCCGAGACTCGGTGCCGTGCTGTCCGCATTGAGGATGCTGCCACCGGCGCTGGACACGAGGGTGTTGAACCAGACCGTAAGGCCCTCGTACTGCGCGCCCTGGATTTCGATGTAATGCGGCTTGCCCTGCTTCGCGAGCTGCTGGGCGTCCGAGATCATCTCGGCCCAGGTCGTCGGCGGGCTGGGCACGAGGTCGGCGCGGTACCACAGCAGCTGCGTGTTGGTGTTGTAGGGGACGGCGACGAGCTTGCCTCTCCACGTCGCAGTCTGGAGTGGGATCTTTAGCGTCCCGTCCTCGGCCTTGGTCTTGTTATCACCCGTCCAGTCCCGGATCCAGCCGGCCTCGGAGAACTCGGCCGCCCAGGTGACGTCAAGGCCCAGGATGTCCAGCGACTTGTCGTGCGCGGCCAACCGCCGGACAAGTTGCTGGCGCTGACCGTCCGCGGAGGTCGGCAGCTTCTGGTACTTGATCTTGTAGCGGCCCCCGGAGGCCTTCGTGCATGTGTCGGCGGCCTGCTGGATCGCCCCGGAGTTGTCAGGGAAGTTGTAGAAGTTCAGCGTGAACGCGCCGCCGCTGCTGCCGGTACAGGCACTCACCGCTGCGCCGAGCAATGTTGCCGCTGCTGCGGTTGTGACGGCTCGCCGGGCAAGTCTGTTCACCAGCGCCTCCTCGCCCCGCAACGCGGTGGCACGTGTCGTCGCCGGTGGCGACGGCCCGGCCCGGCACGAGGTGGCGAGCCGGCTTACCCGACGTTATCGGGTATAGCCGGAGAGTGGCAAGCTTCGCTGGACCGGTCAGCCTTTGACGCCGCCTGCGGTGAGGCCGGAGACGATGCGGCGTTGGAAGAGGAGTACGACGAGGACGAGGGGGATGGTGACGACGACGCCGGCGGCCATGATGGAGGTGTAGGGGACGATTCGGGGGTCGGAGCCGCTGAAGGTGGCGATGGCGTAGGTGACGGGGGCGACGTTGGGGTTGCCGTTGGAGAGTTGGCTGGCGAGGAGGTATTCGTTCCAGACGGAGAGGAAGACGAGGATGGCGGCGGTGAACAGGCCGGGGGCGGCGAGGGGGAGGATGACCATGCGGAAGGCTTGGCCGGGTGAGGCGCCGTCGACTTTGGCGGCTTGTTCGAGTTCCCAGGGCATTTGGGTGAAGAAGCTGGCGAGGACGTAGACGCACAGTGGTAGCGCGAAGGACAGGTCGGGGATGATCAGTGCTTGGTAGGTGCCCAGCCAGTGGATGTTGGTGAAGAACTGGAACAGCGGGGTGACCAGAGCGACTCCGGGGAACATGCTGGCGGCGAGGATGAGCCCGAGGACGGCGAATTTGCCGCGGAAGTGGAGTGTGCCGTTGGCGTTGGCGAAGGTGACGCCGACGATCATCGCGAAGAGGTTGACGACCACGCCGATGATGATGGAGTTGAATAGCGCGCGGCCGAAGTGGTTGTTGCCTTGGAAGATGGCTTGGTAGTTGTCGAAGGTGACGTGTTGGGGGTAGAGGGTGTTGTCGTAGGTGAAGTCGACCTGGCGGAATGAGGTGATCAGCATCCAGTAGAACGGGGCCAGGCACCACACCACGATGAGGACCATGCCGAGGGTGCGCCACACGGCGCGCATGTTGATGCGGCGGCGTCGGCGGCGGCGCACCTTGGGCAGCGCGGCCGCGCCGGTGGTGGCGGTTTGGGTGGCGGTGGTCATGCCTTCACCGTCCTGGCCTGGGTTTGGACCACGTTGACGCTGAATACCTTCACCAGCACGAACGCGACCAGGAAGATGAACACGAAGGTGATCGTGGACAGCGCCGCGGCGGCGTTTTGGCTGCTGCGCAGTTCGTTGACGGCCAGGATCGACAAGGTGGTGGTCTGGTTCGCGCCGTGGGTGAGGATGTAGGGCAGGTCGAAGATGCGTAGCACGTCGAGCACCCGGAACAGCACCGCGACCAGCAGCGCGGGTTTGACCAGCGGCAGCGTGATCGCGGTGAAGCGTTGCAAGGCGTTGGCGCCGTCCACGCGGGCCGACTCGTACAACTCGTCGGGGATCACCTGCAGCCCGGCCAGCACCAGCAGCGCGATGAACGGGGTGGTCTTCCAGATGTCGCCGAGCATCACCGTCCACCGCGCGGGCCACACGCTGCCCGTCCAGATGATGTTGGTGCCGAACACCGCGTTGACCACGCCGTGGGGCTGGAACATGTACTCCCACAACCGGGCGGTCACCGCGGTCGGGATCGCCCACGGCACCAGAATCGCGGCGCGCACGATGGCCCGGCCCTTGAACGCCCGGTGCATCACCATCGCCATCATGGTGCCCAGCACCACCTCGACGGCCACCGTGATCACCGTGAAGATGAGCGTGGTCTGCACCGCCGGCCAGAACTCATGCCCGTTCGTGCCGTTCGGGCAATTACAGTTGAACCAGTACCGGTAGTACTTCAACCCGACGAACTTACCGCCCTGCTCGAAGAACCCGGTCGACGGATTAATCCCCGCATCCGACTTGTCCAACTGCATCGACTTCACCACGGCATACACAACCGGGTAGCCGATCACCACCACCAGCAACACGATCGTCGGCAAGATCAACCGCCACGCCAACCGGGAATCACCCCGGCTAGCACGCGCCCTCCGCCGACGACGCTCACGATCCTGCCCAGCCCGCTCCGCCTGCTCAGGCAACTGGCCAGTCGCTGCGGTCATCACGACCTCCTGTCGGTCGAGCAACCCTCAAGGGATTGTTCGAGCAATGCGGTGGGCGGGCCAGAGGGCCCGCCCACCGTTTTGCGACATGCTCAGCCGCCGGCTGCCTTGGTGATGCCTTCCTGGATGTTCTTCAGGGCTTGTTCGGTTGACAGGCTGCCCTGCAACGCCTGGTACACGTTGGTCTCGATCGACTGGGTGATCGCCGGGTAGAACGGCGAGACCGGACGCGGGATCGCGGTGTCGATGCTCTTCTCCAGCGTGGGCAGGTACGGGAACTTCGCGATCGCCGAGGCGTCGCTGTACGGGGCCTTGATCACCGGCGCCAGCGTGCCGACCTTCAGGAACTGGTTGTCCTGGATGTCCGGCGTCTCGATGAACTTCACGAAGTCATACGCCGTCGCCTTGTGCTTGGAGTACACGCTGATCGCGGCACTGTGCCCACCCAACGTGGACGTGCCCAGCCCGTTCAACCCCGGCAGCGGCGCCACGGCGAACTTGTCCTTCACCTTCGAGTTCGCGTCACCGGTCAGGTGCGCATACACGTACGGCCAGTTCCGCAGGAACAGCAACTTGCCACCCTGGAACGCCTCCCGGCTCGGCTCCTCCTGATAGGTGATGGCCTCCTTGGCGATGTAACCCTGCTTGAAGCCGTTCACCAAGAAGTTCAGGCCCTGCGCGGCCTGCGGGGTGTCGATGTTCGGGGTCTTGCCGTCGGATTTGACGACCTCGCCGCCGGCCCCGTAGATCGACTCCACAGCGTTACACGTCAAACCCTCATACTGCGAGAACTGACCCCCGTAACAGTTCATCCCCGCCGTCTTCTTCGCACAATCCGAGATCAACTCCGACCACGTCGTCGGCGCCGTCGGCACCAGATCCTTGCGGTAGTACAGCAGCCCACCGTCCGACGCGAACGGCGCCGCGAACAACGTCCCGTTGTACGTCGCCGCCTTCACCGGACCCGCCAGCATCGGACTGGTATCCAACGAATACTGCCCCGTCAACGGCTCCAGCCAACCCTTCGCCGCGAACTCCGCCGTCCAGATCACATCCACCGTCACGATGTCATAACCCGGATCCTTGGCCTGCATGTGCTGCACGATGTCATCATGCTGCTGATCAGCCTGATCACTCTGCTGCTTGACCGTCACCTTCTCATCCGGGTGCGCCGCGTTCCACTGACTGGCAATCGCGGGCCACACCCCACTGGTGTCCTTACCCGTCACGAACGTGATCGGACCACGCCCACCCCCACCACTCTTCTTACTCGAACTACAACCAGCGGCCACCGCCACGGTCATCACCGCGGCAGCCACGATCGCCAGGAACCTGCGGTAGTGCATCCCGATGCCTTTCTCCGACCGAGCGGCTGATACCGCTTACATAGCCCTGCACGATGGCATTTCCAGGCTCTCAAGGGAAACCCCACACTAGGCGCGATATGCAACCGTTATCGAACGCAAATCGGGACGAAACGAGCGCTGCCTATCATAGTGCGGGCTGCCCCTGCCCGACCCGTACGCTGCCCGGGTGACGGCTCCGTCGCGCGCCCCGCTGACCTGGCGGATTCCGGCCTGGCAGGCGGCGTTGTTGTTTCTCGTCGCGGCCGGCTGCGCAGCCGTCAATGCGTACACGCACGTGTCGGTACTGGTGCGGATCGTCACGGTCGCCGTGGGTGTGGTCGCGCTCGCGATGGGCATCTTTGCCGTCCGCATGTACCTCGTGGTCGACGACGAAGGCGTCGGCGTGCGCCGACTCTGGCGGGAACGGTCGCTGGACTGGGACGACATCGCCGAGGTGTCAGTGATCCGGCGCGGCTTCGACACGCTCACCCTGCGCGTCATCACGCACGACGGCCGTTACCTGGACGTGCCGCAGTCGCTGCTCATGCCATCACGCCCCACGGGGAAGGCCCGGGTACGGGCACAACTCGGCGATATCGCCCGCCGAATCGAAGCCTACGGCGAGCCCTACACACGCTGAGCGCTCGCGCGAAGAGCCCCGCCGCCGCTATGCCCCGAGCTGCGCCGCCCGGCGGCGCAGGGCGGCGACCGGCGGGATCATTCAGCGCCCGGGGTCGTCTTGGCGATCTGCATCAGGAACTCGATGTTGGTGCGCGTCTTGCGCAGCCTGTCGAGCAGGAGGTCGATCGCCTGTTGGGGCTCCAGAGCGTGCAGCACTCGGCGTAGCTTCACTGTGACCGCAAGCTCGTCAGGCGACAGCAACAGCTCTTCCTTGCGCGTCGACGACAGATCCACATCGACGGCCGGGAAGACACGCTTGTCCGCGATGTCGCGACGCAGGCGCAGCTCCGCGTTACCGGTGCCCTTGTACTCCTCGAAGATCACCTGGTCGCCCTGCGATCCGGTCTCGACCAACGCCGTGGCGATGATCGTCAGTGAGCCGCCGTTCTCGATGTTGCGGGCGGCGCCCAGGAACCGCTTGGGCAGGTGCAGCGCGGTCGAGTCGATGCCACCGGAGAGGATGCGCCCGCTGGCCGGCGCAGCGAGGTTATAGGCGCGGCCGAGGCGCGTAATCGAGTCGAGCAGCACCACGACGTCGTGACCGAGCTCGACCAGGCGCTTCGCCCGCTCGATGGACAGCTCGGCGACCATGGTGTGGTCCTGCGGGCGCCGGTCGAACGTCGAGGCGATGACCTCGCCCTTCACCGACCGCTGCATGTCGGTGACTTCTTCCGGCCGCTCGTCGACGAGGACCACCATGAGGTGGCACTCCGGGTTGTTCACCGAGATGGCCTTGGCGATGGCCTGCAGGATCATCGTCTTGCCCGCCTTGGGCGGCGACACGATCAGTGCTCGCTGGCCTTTGCCGATCGGCATCACCAGATCGATCACGCGAGTGGTGAACTGGTGCGGATCGGTTTCGAGGCGCAGCCGCTCCTGCGGGTACAGCGGGGTGAGCTTGGTGAACTCGACCCGGTTCTTCGCCTCGTCGGGGTCGCGGCCGTTTACCGTGTCGAGGCGGACGAGTGGGCTGAACTTCTCGCGTCGCTCGCCCTCGCGAGGCTGGCGGATCACACCCGTCACCGCGTCGCCCCGGCGCAAGCCGAACCGGCGCACGAAGGAGTTGGCGACATAGATGTCGTCCGGCCCGGCGTAGTACCCGCTGGTGCGGATGAACCAGGTGTTCTTCTCCTCGACGCTGTCGAGGATGCCGGCGACGGGGAGCAGCACGTCGTCCTCTGCCACGGTCGGCTCGGTGTCCGCGGCGGGGCCTGCGCTGGTCCGATCGCGGTTGCGGCCTCGGCGGTCGCGATAGCGCCGCCCGCGGCGGCGGCCACCCTCGAAGTCGTCGTCGCGGGCCGGCCCGCCGCCCTGGTTCTGCTGGCCCTGCACATCCGGGCGCTGCTCGTCCTGGCTGCGCGCCTGATCCGGCGTCGCGGCATCAGCATGCTGGGCATCCGGGGCCTGCGATGGCGCAGCGGGAGTGTCCGCCGCCGGGGCCGGGCTGCCGACGGCACGGCTCGCGGCCCGCCGCTCGCGGCGAGGAGCGGCGACGGTGGGGGCAACGGTAGCGT
>JBKOXO010000036.1:0-3792 GCA_046744105.1 Actinomycetota bacterium | reverse complement strand
GGTGGCGTGTGGCCCACGCATCGTCAACGGACATCCCATCGACAACGGGTACGTCCTCTCTGATCCAGTACCTGATCTCCAGGGCATTGGCTTGAGATCCATACGCTCGTCGAGCGATGACCTGGTCGCGTCGCCGAATGTCGTTCCATTGCCGCTAGTTACTTCGACCTGAAGAAGTCGGCGCGTGGCGGTCCCGCTGGACCGCTTGATTGTCCGGAACGATGGCCTCGAACCCTTTGGCGGAAGGGATCGGGGCCACCGTGTTTCGTACCGTAGGCGATCAGGTGTCGCTGTGGGAGTCGATGCTCCCGGAGGAGTTGCTCGTGTTGCCGGCCGAGTTGGCTGGCGTGGACGTGCTGCTGGACGACCCGGCGTTCTTCACACCGTTCGTGCCGTTCTTCGATTCGCGGATCGGTCGGCCGTCGACGCCGATGGAGACTTACCTGCGGTTGATGTTCCTCAAGTTCCGGTACCGGTTCGGCTACGAGTCGCTGTGCCGGGAAGTCTCAGATTCGATCACCTGGCGGCGGTTCTGCCGCATCCCGCTGGACGGAACGGTGCCGCACGCGACCACGCTGATGAAGCTGACGACCCGCTGCGGCACGGCCGCGGTGGACGGGCTGAATGAGGCCCTGCTGGCCAAAGCGGCGGAGGCGAAGCTGCTGCGCACCGCCCGGGTACGGGTCGACACGACGGTACTGCCGGCCAACGTGGCCTACCCGACCGACTCGGGTCTGCTCGCGAAGGCGGTGCGTCGCATCGCGGCGAACGCGCGACGGATCCAGGCCGCTGGCGGCGCGACGCGCACCAAGGTGCGGGATCGCTCCCGAAGCGCTGGGAAGCTGGCCTATCAGGTCGCGTCGAAGTTGCGGTCTCGCGCCGTGCTCGGCAAGGACGAGGCGCAGGCGGCGGTGCGGCGGGTGACCGGAGAACTCGCCGGGCTGGCCGAGAAGGCCGCTCACGACGCCGAACAACTGCTGGCCAATGCGAAGGTGGCGTTACGGCGCGCCCGCGCGAAAGCCCGACGCCTCAAGGAGTCCGGGCAACGCGACGCGGCCGCCGGGCGGCGGCGCGGCCGGCTGGCGCGCGCCATCGATGACCTCTCCGAGTTGCTCGCAGCGACCCGCAAGATCGCCCTGCAGACGCGGCAACGCTTGGTCGGGAAGACGCCGGACGGCGCGACCCGACGCGTCAGCCTGCACGACCCGCACGCGCGGCCGATCCGCAAAGGCCGCCTCGGCAAGCCGGTCGAGTTCGGCTACAAGGCCCAGGTCGCTGACAACGACGACGGCATCGTGCTCGACCATGATGTTGCGCTCGGCAACCCGGCCGACGCGCCGCGGCTGGCTCCCGCGATTGAGCGGATCAGCACACGCGCCAAGCAGTCACCGCGTACGGTGACCGCTGACCGCGGCTACAGCGACACCAGCGTCGAGGACGACCTGCGCGAGATGGGCGTCGGCAACGTCGTCATTCCGCGCAACGGCAAGACCAGCAAGGCCCGACAGGCTCACGAGCGAAGACCATCGTTCCGCCGGGAAGTGAAGTGGCGAACCGGATGCGAAGGCAGAATCAGCAGCCTCAAGCGCAACTACGGATGGGAACGCACCCACCTCGACACCCTCCACGGAGCCCGAACCTGGGCCGGATACGGAATCCTGGCCCACAACCTGGTCAAGATCGGCACACTGGCAGCGTGAAACCGACCAGATGAAGATCACGACCCGGCCAGATCGCGTCAACCAGCGCGACCCCGGGACCAGGCTCATGAACGGCCAGGGTTCTTCAGGTCGAAGTAGTTAGCAAGGAGGGGGTCGCGCCCGAAGGCGGCATCAGAAGCGGGCTCGCGCGTGGGATGGAGCGATTAATGGAGCTTCGGTGTCTCAACTCGCGGCTCCTGCCACATCCGGAGGATCAGGCAGCACCTACCGATCATCCCTCAGTCGCGGATGGATGGTCTAGTCGCACCACCAGCCTCGCCCCCCGGCCACCTGGCGAGTTCCCGCACTCCCCGGCAGCGGAGACGGTGCTACCTCGCCTTCGACGACGCGAGAGCTCCAAAAGAGCTCCATACCCACCGCATGTTCGACAAGGGGCAAGTCGGCCTGAACGAGAAAGCGGCGACGTGCGGCGCGTTTGCAGAGCCCTCTGACGGACTCGAACCGTCGACCCCCTCCTTACCGTGAGCTGCGATCGGCAACTGGTCGCAACCCACGGCAACAGTTTTGGCTTGTCTGCGCAGGTTTCGCGGCGAGGCGATTTGCGACCGACCGATTGTCCACGTGGGTCGTGACAGTGGATTCATTGGAATCCGGTGACCTGCACGGACGTCGGCAGTTCGGGGCATCCGCTGCTACCCCATGCGGTGATGTACATCAGGTGCGGCCCGTCCCACGCGGCCTCGGGCGGAGGTAACCCGGGCGAAGTCCATTGCGGCGCGGGAGCCATCCCCTCCGAGTAGGTGACGACCGGGCGCGGTGACGTTCCCGCATTGGTGGCCGACGAGGCCCAGGCCGCTCCCGTTGCACCGACCACGCAGGCAAGAGAGACACGTGCCGCGACCGACCGCAACCCAGTCCTAGCTCTAGGACGGTAGGCGCGGACGATCTCGTTCCGATCTCGCTCGGCAAACGCGCGCACGCGCGGCGGCGTGTGCCTGCGGTCCTGGCGCGAGCTCAGCGGGCGACGCGCGGGCGGTGGCAGCCGTCGTCCACGGCGTCGAACACGTCACCGTCAGGGCTGGCGTCGGCATGTTCGAGCCGGATCTTCGGGGCCCTAAGTAGGTTCAGGCCGAACAGCTTGCCGATGTGCGTCTCAACAACGAGCACGGCGTCGCCGCAATGCGTGCACGGAGCCGGCCGCCGGTGATAGGTCGTCGGCATGGCCTCTACGGTAGTCGCGGGTTGCCGCCTCACTGGCACTTGCGTGCGCGCACGGCGCGGCATGTGCGTGCGGCCGCGCCGTCCAGCTGCCTGGGTCAGTCGGGAAGGTAGCGCATCGCCAAGCGCGGCAGGCGTTACCGCACTGCTGCGTCGTCGTCGAGGTCGTACTCCTCACCCCTCGTGGTGTCGATCTCCGTGTCGGCTCGTATGGGTGGCGAGACTTGGTCGATGCCCTGCCGGAGCCGGGCATCGATCAGGTCGGACAGCGCGAGGTCATAGGGCGGAGGCGGGTGCGGCGCCGGCGTGGGTGTGACGCAGCCGGGTCACGGTCCACGTGACCGCGAGGGTGAGGGCGGCCGCGGCGATGGCGGCGACGATGTAGGGCCACACAGGCGTGCTGGTGTGGTTGACGACGATGGGGTCCGGTGGCGGCGGGGCCTGGTTGGCGTAGGTATCGGGCGGCGGTGCGGGCATCGCGCCGGCGGTGCTGGCCGTGGCCAGATAGGCCAGGTAGGTCAGCCCCAGGGCCAGGGTGGTCAGGGCGGTAGCCGTGACGCGTCGGGTGTGACTCATCGGGATGCTCCCTTGCTCGGGTCGCCGAGGTGGCGGCGTGACGCGTTCCAGACTCGGCGCAAGGGCGGGTTGCCACATCGGGCAACCGAGCAGTCTGCGAGGGATTGATGCCTTAGATCGGAGTCAGCTGCGCTCAGCCGGGGCTAAAGGAGTCGAGCAGACCGGCTCGTTCGGCGACGGTGGCGGCCTGCACTCGGGTGGAGACATCGAGTTTGCGCAGGATGTTGCTGACGTGGACGCTCGCGGTCTTGGTGCTGATGAACAGGGCGGTGCCGATCTGCGCATTGGTCTTGCCCTGGCCGAGCAGTTGCAGCACGGCGTACTCGCGGTCGGTCAG
>JBKOXO010000111.1:0-23782 GCA_046744105.1 Actinomycetota bacterium | reverse complement strand
GATCCCACCCCGTGATTGGCGGATTCGCGGTGTCGGTCAGCGCGGCAGCAGCTTTTCGGCCGCCCAGTCGATGTTCGCGATGATGCGATCCAACGGCACCGGGCGGTGACGATCGGCGCGTGCTGCGTCGGGCTGTGGTAGCAGTACCAGGCGGTCAACACCGAGATCCTCGTAATGGGCGACGACACTACGGTCCAGCGGCCCGCTCGGTGTGACGGTGATTTCGAGTGGGCCGAGTTCGGCTGGACGGCCTTGTTCGGCCTCGAGTCGTCGCAGGGTCTCGACGAAGTGACGAGACTCAGCGACGTCGAGCGAGAAGCCGTACCACCCGTTCGCCAGGGTCGCGGCCCGGGTAAGGGCGGCTGGGCCCTCACCGCCGACGACGACGGGCGGCGCCGGGCGTTGAACCGGACGGGGATACGCGTCGATGCCGTCAAACGACACGTAGCGTCCATGGAATTGTGGATGTTCCATCGTCCACAGCGCACGCAGCGCATGGATGTACTCCTCCGTGCGCGCCTGCCGGCCGACGAACGGCACGTCCGCGGCCTGGAACTCTTCACGGATGTAGCCGGTGCCGACGCCGACGATGAGTCGACCGCGCGATACGACGTCGACGCTTGCCAACTGCTTCGCCAGCACGACGGGGCTGTGCAACGGCAGGATGACGATGCCGGTCGCCACCTTCAGCGTCGTCGTGTGTGTTGCGGCGAGCGTCAGGGCCACCGTGGTGTCGAGGAACGGTAGGTCCGCACCAAACGGAAGGCGAGCCGGGATCGGGTCGGGCAGCGCGACGTGCTCGCCCGTCCACACTGACTCAAAGCCCGCGGCTTCGGCATGTGTTGCAACTGCGACTGCGCAGTCGGGGTCGGCGCAGGTTCCGTAGTTGATTGCGAACAGGCCCAGCTTCACACCTTGCGAACTTAGAGCGACGGCTGCTCATGCGACAAGCGACTCTTTGACATGTTTGATATTCCTATTGAGCATGGATGTCCAGCAGTTGCGAACCTTCTATCGAGTGGCCCAGCGTGGCTCCATCACGGCGGCTGCCCAGGAGCTCGGCTATACCCAGTCGGCAGTATCCCGGCAGATCTCGGCACTCGAGACCCTGATCGGGGCCCGCCTGTTCGACCGGCGTGCCCGTGGCGTGCGACTTACCGAGCACGGGCAATGCCTGTTGCCTCATGCAGAGTCACTGCTCGAACGCCTCGATGCCGCTCGCCGGGATCTGGCCGATCTGAACGAGCTGGAGCGCGGGCGATTGCGAGTCGGAGCGTTTGCCACCGCGAACGCGACGTTGATACCGCAGGCGCTGGCGGCCTTCGGGCGCGAACATCCGAGCATCTCCCTCTCGCTCGTCGAGGGCAGCACCCACCGCCAGCTTGCGTGGCTCGAGACCGGCGAGGTGGACGTCGCTGTGGTAAACGCATTCCCTGACCAGGTACTTCAGGATGCCCAGATTGATCTCGTGCGCCTACTGGACGACACGATGCTGGTCGCCGTGCCGCGTTGGCATCACCTGGCTCGGCGGCGACGGCTGCGCCTGCGCGAACTTGCACAGGAGAGCTGGATTGCCGCCGACTCGGGTGAAAACGACCGCCTGCTCGGCCCGGCCCGTCTGCGACCCGAATACGAGCCCGTCGTTGACTTCGTGGTACGCGAATGGACGGCAAAGCTGGGATTCGTGGCGGCGGGACTCGGCATCACGCTCGTGCCGTCACTTGCGGCCCGGGCCGCACCGCCAGACGTCGCGCTCGTCGCCCTCCACCCGGAGGAGCGTTCGTTCCGCAGGATCTACGCCGCCACCGCCAAGCAACGCGCCCGATCCCCCGCCGCAGATGCGTTCCTCGCCGTCCTCCGAGACACCGTCACGCTGATTCGGCGCACCGGACGAGACGCGCGCCAGCGTCACCCCTGACATCGCACGTCAGTAGTCGTTGTCCGAGCTGGACCGGTACCTGGTCGCTAGTCGTACCGTGGCCCGGGCACCGCAATGCTGGCTTCGACCGATGAGCCGGGCGGGATGTCCTCGTCGTAGCAGATGAACCTCTCGCATCGCGACAAGATCAACGCTGGCAAGGGAGCGTAGCGACCTGATGATGATGCACCCGAACCAGCTGCGCGTGTCGGTCGAGACGGTGCGCGAACTGGTCGACGAGCAGTTTCCCGAATGGCGCGGGCTTCCGGTCAGCGCTGTCCGTTCCCAGGGAACGGTCAACGCACTGTTTCGCATCGGCGAGGAGCTGCTGGCCCGCTTTCCACTGGAGCTGCGGGACCTACAGGATGCGCGACGGTGGCTCGAGTCCGAGGCTGCGGCGGCTCGCGAACTGCTCGGTCGTACCCGGTTTCCGACCCCGGCGCCCGTCGCGCTGGGCCGACCAGGTGCCGGCTACCCGCTGCCCTGGTCGGTGCAGACCTGGCTGCCGGGGACCGTGGCGACGGAAAGTGACCCGGGGAAGTCCGTGGCGTTCGCACACGATGTCGCAGAGTTCATCCGCGACGTGCGTGCCATCGACACGGCCGGGCGCACGTTCAGCGGGGAAGGCCGCGGTGGTGACCTGCGCGCCCACGACGGATGGATGCAGACCTGCTTCGAGCGCAGCAACGGGCTGCTCGACGTTGCGCGCCTGCGCGAGCTATGGAGCGTATTGCGAGAACTCCCGCGTGGCGGTGCCCCCGACGTCATGTCTCACGGTGATCTGATTCCCGGCAACGTACTCGTCGCCGACGGACGGCTTGCCGGCGTTCTCGACGTCGGTGGCCTGGGACCGGCCGATCCGGCTCTGGAGCTGGTCAGCGCCTGGCACCTGCTCGAGCCGGAACCCCGGCAGGCGCTGCGCGACGACCTCGAATGCGACGACCTGGAATGGGCGCGCGGCATGGCCTGGGCATTCGAGCAGGCGATGGGCGCCGTCTGGTACTACGTCGACAGCAACCCGGCGATGAGCCGGATGGGTCAGCGCACAGTCGCCCGAATCCTGGGGGAAGCCGCGCCAGCCTGAGCATCGCGGAATGTCAGCGCCCCTCGCTAGCCTCACCGGCATGAGTTACCCAGAACCACCTGTTGCCGGCGACGAAGCCGCGACCCTCCTCGGCTCACTGGAGCGCCAGCGCGCGACGTTCGCGTGGAAGTGTGGTGGGCTGGACGCTGCCGGCCTACGTGCGACCCATCCGCCGTCATCGATGACGTTGGGCGGGCTGCTCAAGCACCTGGCCCTCGTCGAGGACAACTACTTCTCCCGGAAGTTGCTCGGGCGAGAACTCGGGCCTCCGTGGGACACCGCAGATTGGGAGGCGGACCCCGACTGGGACTGGCACTCGGCGGCCGACGACACACCCGAAGAACTGCTGGCGCTGTGGCAGAGCGCCGTGGCCCGGTCCCGCGCGGCGGTCACGGAGGTGCTGGCCACCGGCGATCTCGGCCAGCTGTCCAAGCGGGCCTGGCCCGACGGCCGCGCCCCGAGCCTACGACGCATCCTGGTCGACCTGATCGAGGAATACGCGCGGCACACGGGGCATGCTGATCTGATCCGCGAATCGGTGGACGGGGTCGTCGGCGAAGATCCGCCAGGCGAACGGATCCCGTATACGTTGCCGTGACCAAGCTCCGGCGGCTACCGGGCGGACTCCTCATGTGAGCGCGGCTGCGGTCCTTGGCTCAGGGCTGTAGAGATCGCGCTGCAGTCCTGCCGCCTAAGAGCGAACACCAGCCGCCTGCCGTCGAGGTCTTCGACGCTCAGTTGCCAGGTCCGCGCCAGCGAGAGGCCGTACTCGGTGAACAGGCGAGTGCGGCTCTGTCGCGACAGCGTGTGCCTCGCCACCGTTGCGGTGACCGAGGCCTGCCCAGGAGGCTGGTGCAATGGAATGAACGTGAGCGACGAGCCACGGACCACCAGGTGTCCTTCGGTCCATCGCCCAGGTTCGCGCAGCTGCGCCACGACCGACTCGCTTCGGTCCACATCCCCGCTCTGGTCAGCCGGCTGCGGTGCCGGTCTGGCGGCCGGGTACTCGTGACGGAATTCGGGATGGTCGTGCCAGCAGTGGTCGTCGAGTTCGGTCTTTAACGCGAACCGCAGGTCGCATTTCGGGCATTGATGGACGGTCATCGCCAACCCCCTCCGGCAGGCTCGACATGCCGGGACACGGTGAATCCACGCTATGCCGAGCGGCGCCGCTCGGCCAGTACGGCAGACCGGTGGATGCGCTGCCGATTACGAGCTAGCCCAGCGCGCCGGGTGGGCCGTCGGTCGGGGCCAGCGGCCGCTGCGTCCACGCAACGTCGTGCCACGCCTCGTGTTTCCAGCCGATGCGACGATACGTTCCCACGGGCTCGAACCCCATCGCGCGGTGCAGACCCACGCTCGCATCGTTCGGCAGTGTCGTGCCGGCCACGAGCATGCGGTAGCCGCGCTCGGCGAGCCGCGCGAACAGCGCCTCGTAAAGCGCTCGCCCGGCGCCGCTGCGCCGACGACCAAGCTCGACGTACACGCTGACCTCACACGACCACTGGTATGCGGCACGCTGCTTGTACGGCCCGCCGTACGCGTATCCGATGACGCGGGCCCCCTCGTCGAGCACCACCCAGGCGTGGGCGCGCTGGGCGGCGGCGATGCGCTGCGCCATCTCGACCGGCGACGGCGGACACGACTCGAACGTGATCGCCGTGTCGCGGACATACGGGGCATAAATCGCGGCGCACGCTGCGGCGTCCTCCGGTGTCGCGTCTCGAACCATGCGACGATAGTAGCGATTTTCGCGCATATAGTGGCACCCGTGCCCGATCAGCTCACGACGTCCATCGCCGAGACGCTGCACGACGCCCGGTCGGTTCGCGGGTTCAGCGTGAGCGCGCTCGCCGCACGAGCCGGCGTTTCTCGGGCGATGATCGCCAAGATCGAACGGGGTGAGGCGCAGCCCACGGCGGTGCTGCTCGGGCGGTTGTCCGCCGCACTGGGCATGACGCTGTCGGAGCTCGTGGCGCGTGCCGAGGGCAACGGGGGCCGGCTGGCTCGGCGTGCCGACCAGCCGACGTGGACCGATCCGGAGACCGGCTACGTGCGCCGCGCCGTGTCGCCGGCGGGCAGCCCGTTGGAGCTCGTCGAGGTCGAGCTCCCGCCCGGCACACGGATCTCGTTCGCCGCCGACGCGTATGCGTTCATCCAGCAGCAGATCTGGCTGCTCGACGGCCGGCTGCACTTCCGCGAAGGCGACATCGAGCATGACCTCGGCCCCGGCGACTGTCTGCAGCTCGGGCCGCCGGCGCACTGCACGTTCAGCAATCCGACGCGGAAGCCGTGCCGCTACCTGGTGGCGCTTACGAAGCGCGTCACCTGAGCCAGGGGAACGGCGCGAGATCCGGCTCGACCCATGACGTGCGGGCGCGCAAGTCGGCCAATGTGGTCGAACGGTAGAAGCGGGTGAGCAGCCGCTTGTCGAGAAGCAACGGGTTGCGGGTCGCGAACGCCTCGAAGTCGTCGCTGCCGTCGTGCGCGACGTGATGCGCGACGAGTTCGACCCAGGCGCGGCTGATTGTCACGTGGTACTTCTGCGGCGCTCCGGCGTATCGCGCAGTGCGTTGGATGCCCTGGCAGATCAGATCGATCGCATCCGGCATGCCGCACTGGCGGACCGCCCGCCACGTCAGCTCGACGTGCTGGCGGTGTCCGAAGCGACCGGCCGCCGCAGTGATCTGCGCGAACAGCTGGTCGAACGTCATCGGCCCGCCTCGGCCAGCGCGTCCAAGCCGGCACGCAGCCCCGCGACGGCCTCGGCATCCAGCCCGGCGAGTGCGCGACGTTCCAGCCCGCCGACCGCCTTCCGAATCGTCTTGGCCGCCTCGCGACCCGTCGGTGTCAGCTCGACGACCACCGACCTACGGTCGGAGGGATGCCTGGCCCTCCTAAGGTGCCCACGCCGTTCGAGGCGATCGAGCACGCTGGTGAGTGTCGTCGGCGCAGCGCCCACGACCCTGGCCAGCGTGGACACCGTTCGCGGCGTGCCGTCGGACAGGTTGGCCAGCGCGTTGATCTCCGCAGGCGTCAGCCCGAGCTGTGCGACCTGTTCGCTGAGGACGTGCATGGTGGTGTGCGTTGCGCGCTGCACTGCCAGCAGCGCCGACCATCTGGATACCACGATTTCGTATTATACGAGATCGCAGTAAACGCTTTTCGTCAAGCACCTACCGTGCCGTCGATGCCCTCGCGCAGAAAGTCGGCGTGGCCGTTGTGCCGCGCGTATTCGTGGATGAGGTGCAGCATCACGAGACGCAGCGACACGTCCTCGCCCCATGACGCGTGATACCCGGTGACGTCGAGCGACTCAGCCGCCTGTTCGATGCGACGCGCGTGCTCGACCTCGGCGCGCCATGCGGCAAACGCCTCGGCGCGAGTGGAGCTGGCGGCGTCGTACGCGGCCTGGAAGTCGCCGTGGTCGGACCAGACCAGCGGGACGTCCTCGCCGTTGATCACCCGGCGGAACCACGTGCGCTCGACCTCAGCCATGTGCCGCACCAGTCCGAGCAGGGTGAGCGTCGACGGTGGCATCGACCGGCGGCGCAGTTCATCGTCATTGAGGCCGGCGCACTTCATGGCCAGCGTTGCGCGATGGAAGTCGAGGAACGCGCGGAGCATCTCGCGCTCACCCGCGATCAGCGGCGGCTCGGGCCGCTCGGTAACCATGCCCTCAGCATGTCGCAGTATTGCCGAGCCGTTCACAGTCGGGACACTCATCGATGTGCATTGAGATCCAATCGCCAGTCGTTGCAGCGCAGCGGGTGGCCGGGCGGATACTCGAAGTCGCATACGGCTAGCAGTTCGAAGCCGGCCTTACGACACACCGCGTTCGACGGGCCGTTGTCGACCGACGGGTACGCATGCAGAGAACGCCGGGTGCCCTCGGCTGCCGCTCGCGCGACCACGGCCCGCACCGCGGCGAGCGCAATCCCGCGCCCCTGGTACCCGGGCAGGACTGCCCAGCCCGTCTCGTACACGTCCTCGCCCTGCCAGCTCTTTTCCCAGTAGCCGGTGCTGCCCACGACGGCACGCTCGGGCAGCAGCACGATGCGGAACATGTCGCTGCCTGCGACGTAGCGCCGATGCCGGTCGAGCAGCTTCTCGTCGCTCTCCGGCCCACCCAAGTACCTCGTCATCTCCGGGGTGTTCTGGGCCTGCAACACAGGCAGGTCGGCGTCGGTCCACGGCTCGATGGCAACGCGCATGCGGGCATCATGCCTCGGCCCACCGACACCTCCGCGATCGCCCAAACAGCGTCGGCGCCAGGCCGCGGACGTTGCGCGATCCAGCGGTTAGGCGCGGCGGAACTCGGCCCGCCAGCGCAGCCGGGCCGGAGCGTCCCGATCGCGGATCGCCTCGACGCGCACCGGCTGCATCCCATCGCCAGCGAACGCGTCGATCTCACCGCGGACCAGCGGCCACGGCGGCCCGTCGCCGACCGGCGCGTCGCCGTCGCGCCCGGCGGCGACCACCAGCAGCGTGCCGCCCGGCGCGACGAACCGGGGCACCGCTGCGATAGCCGGTCCGCGCATCGCGACCGGCAGTGACTGCACTGTCAGGCTCTCGAGCACCAGGTCGAAAGCGTGTCGCCACTCTGCCGGCGGGTCGAACAGGTCGGCCTGTACATACCGCACCGACGAGCCGGCGTGCCGGCGCCGGGCGGCGTCGACCGCCGACGGCGAGAGGTCGAACGCGGTCGTGGCAAACCCCAGGCGGGCCACGAACTCGGCGTCGCGGCCCAGCCCACAGCCCACGACGAGCGCCCGCCGCCCGTCTCCGTCGACACCGCGAAACCAGTCCGCGACCACCTGGTGCGGCTCCGCACGATCCCACGGCACCATCGCCTCGCCGCGACTGGCCTCGGCGTACAGCCGCTCGAACCACGCCGTCGCATCCCCGCCGGCGATGGCTTCGGCCGCCAGGCGGCCGGCATGCTCGTCCGGGTCGATCTCCGTCACGACTCGACCCTACGACTCGGCAGCCTCCTTCAGCCGTTGCAGGCGTTGCTGCCAGGTCGCCGCAAGCGAGGTCATCCACGAGGCGGTGGCCGCCAGCTCGTCCGGGCGGACACTGAACAGCACCTCCTTGCCAGCCCGGTGGCTCGTGACCAGCCGTGATGCACGCAATGTCGCGAGGTGCTTGGCGACCGCCTGCCGGGATACCGGCACGTGCGCGGCGAGCATCGTGGCGGTGGATGCGGGACGCCGGCTGAGCGCCTCCAGCAACTGCCGCCGGGTCGGATCGGCCAGTGCCGCGAACACCCCTTCAATCCGCTGGCTCTGTCCCTCGTCTGTGCCGCCAAGCGGCGCATCCTGCCAGCTGTGCCGATTTGATGCGCGCCGGCGGACCTCCGCCCGCCCTCCGGGCGGATCGTGCGATCCGCGTGCGTCTCGCGGCGCGGGCCAGGACCTTTCGCGAGCGCTCATCGCCTTTCGGCGCGCTCCTTGAGTGACGCCAGCTCCTGCTGCCAGCCGGCGCTGTTGTCCTTCCACGCCTGCTCGCGAACGTCCTCGGGCAGTGCAGCGAATCCGCTCTCGACGACGTTCACCCGCACGGCGTCGCCGAGCGGCGTCACCCGGAATTCGACCAGCGTCGTATTGCTCGGCGTGAGTTCGGCACCGGGTGCTTGGCTCGCCCACCGGAAAGCGGCGTACGTCCGGGGTTCCACGCGGACTACTTCGATCGCGAAGCGTCCCCATCGCTCGCTCTCCCGGACGATCTGATGACCGGGCGTGTGGTCAACGGGCGCGGTCGTCGTCGACGGCACCCACCAGCCCGGCTCGCTCACCAGCTTCCATACCCGCTCCAACGGCGCGTTGATCAGGATCTCCTGCTCGATACGGTCTTCCATCCTGCAGCTCCTTTCGTGCAACTGTATCGTTGCACGTTATCGGCGAACGTGCAACCGTTACCTTGCACGTCGATGAGTTCCGCTCCGGGCATCCGTCGTAACCTGAGCACACAGCCGAAGGGAGCGTCCCCATGCTCGAGAACAGCAAGGCGTTCAGCGGTTTTGCCGTGCCCGACCTCGATGTCGCCAAGAAGTTCTACGGCGAGACGCTGGGATTGCAGGTGTCTGAGCAGAACGGCCTGCTGAGCCTGCACCTGGCCGGTGGCCGCGACGTCCTCATCTACCCGAAGCCGGACTATGTGCCGGCGACGTACACGATCCTCAACTTCCCGGTCGACGACATCGACGCGGCCGTCGACGCGCTGACCGCGCGTGGCGTGACGTTCCAGCGCTATGACGGCATCGACCAGGACGAGAAGGGGATCGCCCGCGGTGTCGGGCCGTACATCGCGTGGTTCACCGATCCGGCAGGCAACGTCCTCTCAGTACTGCAGGAGCACTAGGAACCGCTCGATCATCGCGTTCGCCTGGTCGGGCACCAGCCGTCGCGCCAGTATGTACGGGTGCCGAGTTTGCTCGTCGTCCACCACACGTCCTCGCCGTCGCTCCAGGCGATGCTGGACGCGGTGCTCGCGGGCGCGGGCACCGATGAGATCGCGGGCGTCGACGTGGTGGTGCGTCCTGCGCTGGCGGCTACGGCGGTCGACGTCCTCACGGCGGACGGGTTCGTGCTGGGCACCAGTGCCAACATCGGATACATGTCCGGCGCGCTCAAGCACTTCTTCGACGTGGTGTACTACCCGGCGTTGACCGCCAAGGTCGGGGCGCCGTACGGCCTCTACGTGCACGGCAACAGTGACACGACCGGGGCGGAGCGTGCCGTCGAGGCCATTACGAAGGGCATGGGCTGGCGGCAGGTGCACGAGCACGTGAGCGTGATCGACAAGCCACGCAAGGAAGATCTCGAGGTGTGCTGGGATCTCGGCGCTACCGTGGCGGCCACGCTGGCCGCCTGACCAGCCGGCGCAAGCCCGCACGCCTGCTGTAACGCTCTGTACGGCGCACGTGACTGGCGCGCCGTTCGGCCTCGCCCACGGCTGGCCAGCACCTGCTGTATGCATTATCGTCCGGCGGGTGCGAGCCACAGCACACGCAGCGACTCGACATTACAAGATCGGCATCCTGGTGGTTGCCTACAACGCGGAAACTACCCTCGCCGCGACGCTCGACCGCATCCCCGCAGATTTTCGCGCCAAGATCGACCAGCTGATCATCTGCGACGACGCCAGCTCCGACGCCACCTATGACTTGGGGATGCAGTGGCGCACTGAAAACGGTGGCGTTCCTACCACCGTTATTCGGCACCTGAAGAATCTCGGCTACGGTGGAAATCAGAAGGCCGGTTATCAGTTCGCGGCAGAGCATGGCCTGGACATCATCGTGCTCCTGCACGGCGACGGACAGTACGCTCCGGAGTGCTTGCCGGACATTGTGGCGCCGCTCGAACGTGACGAATGTGATGCGGTCTTCGGGTCTCGCATGATGGTGCCAGGTAGCGCCCGGCGTGGCGGAATGCCGCTGTACAAGTACGTCGGCAACAGGCTGCTCACCATGGCCGAAAATCGGCTACTCGGCTCGGATCTGACTGAGTTTCATTCGGGTTACCGAGCGTACAAGGTCGCCGTGCTGTCCCAGTTGCCGTTGCGGCACAACACCGACGGCTTCGATTTCGATACGCAGATCATCGTTCAGCTGCTCGATGCCGGGAAGCGGATTGTAGAAGTGCCGATTCCGACGTATTACGGTGACGAGATCTGCTATGTAAGCGGCGTGAGATATGCCCGAGACGTCGTCCGGGACGTCGCGCAGTATCGCCTGTCGAAGATGGGATTCGGCACGCACCGGTGGGTCGCGAGCACGCCCGAGTACGCGCTCAAGGACAGCGAAGGAACTTCGCACACCGTCATCTTGGAGCTGCTGCGAGGTCGACCTCCGGGCCGGATTCTCGACGTGGGCTGCTCCGGCGGGCTGCTCTCCGAGCAGATGCGAGCGCTGGGCCACCACGTGGTCGGCATGGACAGCATCGAAATACCCGAGGTGCGTGGTCGAGTCGACGCTTTCGTCCTCGGTGATCTCGAGGACGGGATTCCCGCCGACGTGGGCGACGGCTTTGATGTCGTGGTCGCTGCCGACGTCATCGAGCACGTGCGCCGACCCGACATCCTGCTGCAGCAGATGGCGCAGGTGCTCGCCCCGAACGGCGAGCTCCTCGTTTCGACCCCGAACTTCGGTCACTGGTACCCGCGCATTCGCGTTGCGACCGGCACCTTCGGGTACGACCGGCGCGGCATCCTGGACGAGACGCACCTGCGGTTCTTCACCGCCAAGACGCTGCGTACCCTGTTCAGCTCGCACGGCCTTGACATCGCTGAATTGCGTCACACCGGATTGCCCTTCGACGTGCTGAGCCGGGGAGATACTCGGTCGGCTCGCTTCGCCCGGCGTATCGACAACGCCCTGGTGCGGGCGCGCCCGACGATGTTCGCCTACCAGTTCGTCGTGCGGGCCAAACCGCATCGGGGTGAGATGGTGGTCGCGGAAAAATGAGCGCCGTTGACGTGCTGCTCGACGGGTTCGGGCGGGTTCAGAACGCGGTGCACGGCGCCGTGCGTGGGCTGACCGAGTCGCAACTGGTGGAGCGCCTCGATCCGGACGCGAACACGATTGCGTGGCTGGCCTGGCACCTCAGCCGCGTCCAGGACGACCACATCGCCGATGTGGCCGGAACCGAGCAGGTGTGGTTGAGCGGCGGGTGGTGGCAGCGGTTCGGCCTGCCGTTCGATTGGGACGCGACGGGGTACGCGCAGCGGTCGCGGGACGTGGCTGCGGTGCGGGCGCCGGCGCAGTTGCTGCTCGAGTACTACGACGCCGTGCACGCGCAGACGATCTCGTTCGTACAAGGGCTGCGCGACGAGGATCTCAGCCGGGTTGTAGATACCCGATGGGATCCGCCCGTGACCCTCGCCGTTCGGCTGTTCAGCGTGATCTCCGACGACCTGCAGCATGCCGGGCAGGCGGCGTTCATCCGTGGCATCGTCGCCCGCCGCGCGACATGATCCTCCCGTCCGTCCGGACCGTCGACTACCACACCGCCGGCGAGCCGTTCCGGATCGTCGCGGAGCCGCCCGTGCCGATTCCCGGGGAGACCGTGGCCGAGCGCCGGATGTTCGCTATCGGCGACCGCGTGGTGGACGGGCTGCGCCGGGTGCTGTGCTTCGAGCCGCGCGGACACGCCGACATGTACGGCTGCTTCGTCACGCCACCGGACGATTCGGGCGCGCACTTCGGGGCGCTGTTCTGGCACAAGGACGGGTTCTCGACCGCGTGCGGCCACGGCACGATCGCGCTCGGTGCGTGGGCGCTGCGGTCGGGGCTGGTGCAGGCCGACCCCTCCGGTGCGACCGACGTGATCATCGACGTGCCGTCCGGGCGGGTCACCGCACGAGTGCACGCCGGCCACGTGAACTTCGTCAACGTGCCGAGCTACGTGATCGCGCCGGATGTGCCGGTGCGGGGCACCGTCGCCACCCTGGCCTTCGGCGGGGCGATCTACGCCTGCGTCGAAGCGGGGACGCTCGGGTTGGCTGTGACGCGCGACCGCCTGCCCGAGCTGATCAGCGTCGGCCGGGAGATCAAGTGGGCCCTCGACGCCACGGCCCGCCATCCGAGCGATGCCCGGCTCGATGGCGTCTACGGCACGATCTTCTTCGACGACCTGGGCGATCTGCATCGGCGCAATGTCGCGATCTTCGCCGACGGAGAGGTCGACCGTTCGCCGTGTGGGTCCGGGACCTGTGCCCAGGTCGCTGCGCTCGCCGCCGCCGGTCGGCTGCGTCCCGGCGAAGAGCTGCTCTCCGACTCGATCATCGGGACGCGCTTCACCGCCCGGGTGCTCGCCGAGGTGGTCGCTGAGGGCGGGCCCGCGGTCGTCCCGCAGGTGTCGGGCATGGCATACCCGATCGGGGAGTCGGTGTTCACCGTCGATCCCGACGACCCCCTCGTCCCCGGCTTCGTGCTCAGGTAGCGATTGCGCAAGAATTCCTCGTCTGGGACGAAGGATTCTTGCACAATCGGGTTAGTCGTAGGTGGCGGTGAGCGCCCAGCGCCCGCCGGGCGTCGTGCACGTGACGAGGTAGGCGCGGCCTGCGACGTCGACGAGCTGGAAGCGCGCCACCCGGCTCGTCGCGTCGGGTGCCCACCAGCGCTCGTCGATCGGCCAGGGTCCTGCCCAGTGCTGGATCGCGAGCGTCCGGTTGCCCAGGACGAAGCAGGCCGGCGGCCGCGGCACGGCGCCCCGGTCGGTGACGGTGACGGGGTGGCCCGCGTCGTCGAGCACCTGGACGGGACGCGGTGGATCGATCAGTACCGAGGGAGCCGGGGCAGGCAGCCGTCCCGGCCAGGGTTGCTCAGGGGACCGTTCCGGCACCGGTTCATCGCCCCAGGGGACGTAACGAGTGCGCTGCAGCGGATCGCGGCCGCCGTCTCGCACCGGGACGAGCACCGACCCGTGCCCGAGCAGCGTCTGTACCCGGGCCAGTGCCCGGTGCGCCCGCTCGTCGTCGTCACCGGAGCCGCCCCACAGTGCCTGCTGGTGCACCCCGAGCGGAACCGTCTCGACGGGCACCAGCCGCAGCCGGGTCACCCCGCCGGTGGGCCGCCGGCTGCCGGCAAGCCAGCCCTCGAGCTGCCAGCGAATCCGGTCGACGACGTCGACGGTCGACAGCACGCCGGCGTGCCGCCAGCGGCGCGCCGTCTCCTCGCCGTTCTCGGTGAGCGCCGAAAGCTCGAGGCAGGCGCAGGCCAGCCCGTGCCCGGCGAGGTCGGCGATGAACCGCTCGGCGGTGGCCCGCGCGGAGAACGCCACGGTGTCGACGCGGTCGACGGGGGGTTCCAGGTCGAGGGTGGTGACGAGCTCGGGCGGGGGCTTACGGGCCGCCAGCGGACGGTCGTCGCGGCCTCCGGCCTGGCGGTGTGCCCACAACCCGTCCGGGCCGAATCGGGCGTGCACCTCGCCGGCGGGCAGCGCCGCGAACGCGCTCAGCGTGCGCAGCCCGAGCCGCTGCAGCAGGTCGGTCAGCGGCGAGTTGCCGGACGGGTCGAGCGTGCTCACCGGCAACTCGGCGAGGAAGGCCGACGATTCGCCGGGCGGGACGATCACCCCGTGCCGGGCGGCCTGCTCGGCGGCGAACGATCCGTCGGCAACCCCGATCAGGAGGTTCGTGTCGGCGATCGCCCGAGACAGCGCGGAAAGCACCGCCGTCTCGCTGCCGAAGTAGCGGGTGGGACCACGTACCCCGATGGCCGCCAGTCCCGGACGGGTGACCTCGACGCCCGGGGCGATCGACTCGAGCGCCAGCACCACCGGCTCGAACAGCCGGGCCTCGGCCGCCTCGCTGCGGGGCAGCACGACGAGCTCGGGGCAGCGCGCCTGCGCCTCGCGGCGGCGTAACCCCCGGCGCACGCCGAACGTTCGTGCCTCGTGCGAGCACGCCACGACACGGTTGGCGGTGAAGACGGCGACCGGCGCCTCGTCGGACGTCCCGGCCTCGGCGCAGGCGGCGGTGACCGGCCAGTCCGGACACCACACCGCGATCATCCTCGGCGGCATCGCTCACCCCGCTCGAAGGGTCACGACGGTGCCTCCGGCCGGTTCGACGCCGCCGCCGTCCGCGGGCAGCCACAGCTCTACCGACCGTGCTCGGGCAGCCTGCCCGCGGCCCTCCACGGTGACGCTGACGCGCCGCCGGCGCAGCCGCCCCGTTCCCTCGCCGATGCCGTGCCACGCGCCGTCGGAAAGGTGCAGCCTGACCTCGGCGCCCGGCCAGGCACCGTCACCGAACGGCACCAGCACTGCGTCGCGGGTGCGGGCCCGGGCTGCCAGCCGGCGTACGTCTCCGGGGACGACCCGGGCCGGCGGACAGGTCGCCACCACGTCGACGGCGTCGAGCAGCGCACCCACCGCCCGGGCCCAGCCCTCGCCCGGCTGCGGTACCACGGCCAGGCGGGCAAGGTCGATGCCGTACTCGTCGGCCGCCTCGGCACTCAAGCGCGGCAACCCGACCAATGCGCACCAGGCTCCATCGGCGGACGCGGCCCCCAGCATCGCCAGCAGCAACGACATCGACCCGGACACGCTCACTGTGCTGCCTCGCCGCAGTCCGGCCGGCAGCAATGGTTGCAACGCCGGCGAGACCGGCAGCGCGGGGACACGCCGGTGCCCCCTGTCGGTCACACCGGCTAGCGTCTCCCGAAGCGCGAGGTCGAGCACCCCTCAATAGTCGAACAAGTGTTCGATCTCGTCAACTTCCTCTGTTCGTTTCCGAGGAGGGACTCAGCGGCGCAGTGCGGTCTCCTGCTCCATATGCGACAGCTTCTCCGGATTGCGCACGGCGTAGAGCCCGGTGATGAGGCCGTCGTCGATGCGCAGCGCCAAGACGGTGTCGATCTCGCCATTGAGGTGGAGGATCAGCGCCGGGTAGCCGTTGACCTGTGCCGGCTGCAGCACGGCGGTGGCGATCTGGCTCAGCCCGGCAGCCAGGATGCGGGCCACCTTGTCGGCCCCGACGACGGGTCGCAGCACGGCCTGCTTGACTCCGCCACCGTCGCCCAGGAAGACGACGTCCGGTGCGAGGATGTCGAGCAGGGGTTGCAGATCGCCCGTCTTGGCCGCCCGCTGGAACGCCTCGAGCGCGTCTCGGGTCTCGGCCGCAGACGTGACCCCGCGCGGTCGGCGCGCCGCGACATGTGCCCGCGCCCGGTGCGCAAGCTGGCGGACCGCGGCCGGGGTCTTGCCGACAGCGTCGGCGATTTCGTCGTACCCGATGTCGAACACATCGCGCAGCACGAACACCGCCCGCTCGGTCGGCGCGAGCGTCTCCAGCACCAGCAGCATCGCCATTGAGACGCTGTCGGCCAACTCGACGTCCTCGGCCACGTCGGGCGTGGTGAGCAGCGGCTCGGGCAACCAGGAGCCGACGTAGGACTCCTTGCGGCGGCTGAGCGTCCGCAGCCGGGTCAGCGCTTGGCGCGTGGTAATCCTGACCAGGTAGGCACGGTGGTCCCGTACGGTGTCGAGGTCGACGCCCGCCCACCGCAGCCAGACCTCCTGCAGTACGTCCTCCGCGTCGGCGGCCGAGCCGAGCATCTCGTAGGCGACGGTGAACAGCAGGTTGCGGTGGGCGAGGAACGCCTCGGTGGCGCGGTCCGGGCGATCGTCTCGGCTGTTGCCCGTGCCGCGATCGTCGGGCGTGGTCTGCGATGTGCCGGCCATGCTGGGTCCCATCCCTCTCGTCTGTGGCACCCACCAGACACCGCGTCTCTCCGCTTTGTGACACCGAGACCGGATGGCGCACGTCACGTAACCGGCGCGGTCACACGGATCGGGTTGCCGGCGTCTTGTGTTCGTCAGTCAGTAGCACGCACTCACGAATGAGGACCAAGTCATGGAACCCCGTATCGATCTGATCAGCAACGAGATCGGCGCCAAGTTCGCCAAGCGGTTCGCCAACACCAGCCTGGTGCTCCAGCAGTCGTCGCTGCCGAAGTCCACGCAGGAGCTGGTGTCGCTACGCACCAGCCAGATCAACGGCTGCGGTTGGTGCGTCGACATCCACACCAAGGAACTCGCAGCCGCCGGTGAAACCCCGCTGCGGATCAACCTGGTCGCCGCCTGGCGCCATGCCACCGTGTTCACCGAGGCCGAGCGGGCCGCGCTGGCGCTCGCCGAGGAGGGCACCCGGCTCGCCGACGCACACCCCGGTGTGTCCGACGAGACCTGGGCCCAGGTGCGCAAGCACTACGACGACGACCAGATCGTCGCGCTGGTGTCCGTGGTTGCCATGATCAACGCGGCCAACCGGCTCGCCGTGATCGTGAACCAGCAGGGAGGTTCCTACGAGCCCGGCATGGTCGACGCCATGTTCAACTGACCGGCAGACGAATCCGGGGCCGGTTCAACTACCGGCGTGCGATGCCGCGCCAGACCCGCTTGAACGGTTCGCCCGTGTGGCGGTCGGTGATTTCGACTGGTTCGAGGTGGACCTCGCGCCACAGTCGGAGCAATTCTCGCAAGTAGTCATCGCCGAAGAAGTGCATCGTCTGGCCTGACCGCTCGAGCACATAATTCCGCTCGAGCTCCTGCGCACCTGGGCGCCAGCGCTCGCGAAGCGGACGGTCCTCCAGCGCGTTGACGTGGAAGACGAACAACCCATCCGGGCGTACTACTCGTCCGATCTCAGCGAAGAGCGAACGCGTGACACCGTCTGGAAACATGTGCAAGGCGACGTTCGACATCACGGCATCGAAGCAGCCGGCCGGAAACGGAAGCGGTGACGTCATGTCGGCAACGAGAAAGCTCACACGAGAGTCGAACTTGGAGTGAGCCTGCGTTATCGCCTCGCCCGAGACATCGATCGCGGTCACGGCATAGCCTTGCTCGACCAGGCGCGCGGCGTCATTCCCGGTCCCGCACCCCAGTTCCAGGATCGTCTGCGCACGCGCATCGCGAAGCGGGACCAGGAACGGCTCGATCCACCGGCCCTCCCAATCAAGGTCGCCACCTGACCTACGCAGTCTCCGGAAGAACGAGTCCCAGTAGGCAGCACCGGCGACGGCGGTCATGACCGCAAGCTACGCCGGCACCGTCTGCGACTCGAACAGCGGTGGCGAGGCGTCGGCTCGGCGGGAGCCATCTCATTGGCTTAAGTCACGCCACTCACTGGCAAGCACCGCATACACCAGTTCATCGGTCCATTCGCCCCTGATGAACTCGTTCTGGGCGAAGTGCGCCTCACGCCGCATGCCGAGCCTTTCCAGCACGCGGGCCGAGGCGGTGTTGCGCGCGTCCAGGCGTCCCACGATGCGATGCAGCCCGAGTTCGTCGAAGCCGAGCCGCAGCAGCGCCGCGCCAGCCTCGGTCGCGTAACCGTTGCCGACGTAGGCCGGGTCCAGCACGTAGCCGATCTCCCCGGCTCGGTGCTCGCGGCTGTGCCACATGAGCACGACGTCGCCGACGAGCGCGCCGCTCTCGCGTTCGAAGGCAGCCAGGCTGAGGTTCTGCCCTTGGTCGGTGAGCTCGATGGGGCTGTCGGTGAAGCGGGCGACGATCTGCTCGCGGGTCTGGGCTGGAAACGGCAGATAGCGGCAGACGTCCTCACGGGACCGGTACCGGAACATCGCGTCCGCGTCGTCCGGGCGGATCGGGCGTAGTGCCAATCGCTTGGTCAGGATGGGGTAGGCCGGTTGCAGGTGCACCCCGACATCGTGGCAGGGACGTCATGCGGGTTTTGTTTCGGTCAGCACCCACTGCGCATACGCCGGGGCGGCGTCGACAACCGGCAGCGCGATCACACACGGCACGTCGTAGGGGTGATCGCGGTCGGCACGCTCGACGATGGCGGGAACGAGGGCGCGGCGGGTGTGCAGGGCCACGCGTGCCTCGGTGGTGTCCTCGATCGCGCCCTGCCAGCGGTAGATCGACCGAATTGCGGTGGTGTTCTGGCCGCACGCGGCGAGACGGTCGGCGACGAGCGCGCGGGTGAACTCGGTGAGCCAGCCGGCGTCCGGCCCGGTGATGACCACTTCGCAGATCTCGTCGCTCATGTGCCTCTCCTTGACAAGCCGGCACGCCAGGGGCACGTTAAGCGCACATCCCCAGTCCGACAAGCCGGGTCTCCCGGTAGGAGCCCACGTGGCACGGCACCGTATCCATGAACGGCACACCCACCGCTCCCGCCATTCCGGCATGCGTGACGACGCCCGGGAGGTAGTTGCTCCGACGCTGGTCGGGACGCCGGAGAGCGTCCGCGCCGCCATCCAGGGCTACTGGGCCGACGGCCTCGATGCGCACACGATTGCCGATCGGCTCGCGTACTGCGGCGTCACGGTGCAAGACGTGCTGGCCGCGCGGTATCTGAACCCGGGCTAGCTTTGCAGCATGGGCTGCACTGCGGCGGTCGTCTGGGACGAGACGTACCTCGGCTATGACTTCGGCGACCACCCGCTCAACCCGGTGCGGCTGGACCTCACCATCCGGCTGGCCCGCGAACTCGGTGTGCTCGACGGCGTGCGCGTCGTGCCGCCCGCACCGGCGGATGAGAGTCAGTTGCTGAGCATCCATGACGTCGCCTACCTGCGCGCTGTGCGCCGCGCATCCGATGATCCGACGTTCGAGGGGTACGGGCTCGGTACGGCGGACGATCCGGTCTTCCCCGGCATGTACCACGCATCGGCGCTGGTGGCGGGCGGCTCGGCACTCGCGGCGCAGATCGTCTCCGACGGAAACGCGCAGCACGCGGTGAACATCGCCGGCGGGCTGCACCATGCCATGCGCGACCACGCGTCCGGGTTCTGCATCTTCAACGACGTGGTCCTCGGCATTCGCACGCTGCAGGCCTTCGGCGTGACGCGCATCGCCTACATAGACGTGGACGTACACCACGGCGACGGCGTCCAGGCGGCGTTCTACGACGATCCGCAGGTGCTCACGATCAGCCTGCATCAGGACCCGCGAACCCTGTTCCCCGGCACCGGTCTGCCGTCCGAGATCGGGGTAGGTGCCGCCGAGGGAACCTCGATCAACGTCGCGCTGCCGCCGGGCACCGACGACGGTGGCTGGCTGCGGGCGTTCCGGGCTGTGGTGCCCGGTGCGGTTCGCGCGTTTCGGCCCGATGTCCTCGTCACGCAGTGCGGATGCGACACACATCGCGATGATCCGCTCGCCAACCTGGAGCTGACCGTGGACGGGCAGCGCACCGCGATCGCCGAGCTGCACGGGCTGGCGCATGACGTGGCGGGCGGACGCTGGCTGGCCTTCGGCGGTGGGGGCTATGGGTTGGTGCGCTGTGTGCCGCGCACCTGGACGCACCTGATCGCCGAGGCTTCCGGGCAGCGTGTCGCCCTGGACACCCCCGTCCCGCCCGGCTGGGCGGCGCACGTGCGCGAACTCGGTGGCCGCCCGCCGGAACGGATGGGTGAGCGCGCCGTGGCGCCGGACGTCGTGCCGTGGATGCCCGGCGGCGAGTCCTGGCTGGACCGCGCGATCCTGGCCAGCCGGCGCGCCGCGTTCCCCCTGCTCGGCCTCGACCCCGACGACCCCCGTGACTGAGTTTCCCCCCCGATCGGGCAAGGATGGCTCGTCTCAGACGAGGAATTCTTGCGCAATCGGGAAGGCGGGCGGATGAGCTACCCCCCGGATTGGGAGGCGGACGTCGTCGTCGCGGACGGCGGCACCGTCCACCTGCGCCCGATCGAGCCGTCCGACGGGGACGAGCTGATCAAGTTCCACGGCGGGTTGTCGGAGCGGACCCGCTATCTGCGGTACTTCTCGGCGTACCCCCGCATCCCGGAACGTGACCTGTACCGGTTCACCCACGTCGACCACCACGACCGGGTCGCCCTCGTCGCCTGGCTGGGCGGGGAGATCATCGCGGTCGGACGCTACGAGCGCACGCCGGGAACCGCCGAGGCCGAGGTCGCCTTCGTCGTGGCGGACGCCCACCAGGGGCGAGGCATCGGCTCCGTGCTGCTCGAACATCTCGCTGCGGCTGCCCGCGAGCGCGGCATCGCCCGGTTCACTGCCCTGGTGCTCGCCGAGAACGACGCGATGATCCGGGTATTCCGCGAGGCGGGCTACCAGACGACACGGCACCTCGAGCACGGCGAGATCACGCTCAGCTTCGACGTGGACGAGACGGCGGTGACTGAGAGGGTCATGCGCGAGCGCGAGCAGCACGCGGAGGCGCAGTCAATCAGGCGGCTGCTGTTGGCCCGTGCGGTCGCGGTAGTGGGGGCGAGCAACGACCAGGGCAAGATCGGCAACGTCGTCGTGCGCAACCTGCTGCGGATGGGCCTTCAGGGCACGCTCTACCCGGTGAACGAGCGTGCTCAGCACGTCTCGGGTGTGCGCGCCTACCCGTCCGTGCTGGACGTGCCGGATCCCATCGACCTCGCCGTGCTGTGCATCCCCGCCGATGCGGTGCCGCCCGTCGTGGAGCAGTGCGCCGCCAAGGGCGTGCACGCGCTGGTCGTGATCAGTGGTGGCTACGGTGAGAGCGGCGATGCGGCCGGACGCGAAGCGCAACGCGCCCTGATCGTCAAGGCGCGTCAGCACGGTATGCGGGTGGTCGGTCCGAACTGCCTCGGCGTGATCAACACCGACGCGGGAGTGCGGCTCAACGCGTCGCTGGCTCCGACCCCGCCGCTGCCGGGACGGGCCGGGTTCTTCTGTCAGTCCGGGGCGCTGGGGATCGCGGTACTGGGCGAGGCGTCCCGGCACGGGCTGGGCGTGTCGACGTTCGTGTCTGCGGGCAACCGCGCCGACGTCTCAGGCAACGACCTGCTCCAGTACTGGGAGACCGACGAGGCCACCGACGTCGTGCTGCTCTACCTGGAAAGCTTCGGCAACCCGCGCAAGTTCGCCCGGCTGGCCCGCCGGCTCGGTCGGCGCAAGCCCATCGTCGCGGTGAAGAGCGGCCGCGGTCTGGTCCCGGCCGGCCCGGCGAGCACCGCCGTCGAGTTGCCCGAGGTCACGGTAGATGCGCTCTTCGAGGCGTCGGGGGTCATCCGGGTAGGCACCTTCGGCGACCTGCTCGAGGTGGCATTGCTGCTCACCACGCAGCCGTTGCCACCCGGCGATCGTGTTGCGGTGGTGAGCAACTCAACGGCGGTGGCCGTGCTCGTCGGCGACGCCTGCGCCTCGTCGCAGCTGCCGCTTTCGCGGCTGACAGACGTCGGCGCCGACGCGACGCCGAACGCGTTCGAGACAGCGGTGCTGGACGCGGTGCGTGCAGACGACGTCGACGCGGTGGTCGCCGTGTTCGTCCCGCCGCTTTCGGACATTGCAGCCGACGAATATGCAGCAGCGCTGCATTCTGCGGTGGGCGACAAGCCGGTGCTGTCGACCTTCCTCGGCTTCGAGGGCATCCCGTCGGCGCTGGCCAAGCCCGGCCCGTCCGCGCCCACGCCAGGCTCGGTGCCGTCCTATCCGACGCCGGAGCGGGCTGTGCGTGCCCTGGCCAGCGTCGTACGGTACGCGCTTTGGCGGCGCCGTCCGGCGGGCCAGCTGCCGAGTTTCGATGTGGACGTCGCGCGGGCCCGGTCGCTGGCGGCGGCCGGCTCGGTCGACGCGGTGGCGCTGCTGGCGTGTTACGGCATCACGGTCGGTGCGGTTGCCGGTGACGGCGTGGAGGTTGTGCTCGGTGTGCACGACGACCCGTCTTTCGGCGCCCTCGTGTCGTTCGGGGTCGGGGGCGTGGCGACGGAACTGCTCGGCGATCACGCCTATGCCACGGTGCCCCTCACCGATGTTGACGCCGACGCGCTGATCCGCGCGCCCAAGGCGTTCCCGCTGCTCGCGGGATACGGCGGCGCCGAGCCGGCAGACCTCGCCGCGCTGGCCGACGTGGCACTGCGGCTGTCCGTGCTGGCCGACGACCTGCCTGAAGTAGCCGAGTGCTCACTGACCGCCTGGGCGACTCCCACCGGCGTGCAGGTGGCCGCGGCCAGGGTGCGCGTGGCCCCACCCACCGCTCGGCGCGACACCGGCCCGCGCCGGCTGCGCGGGTCATAGCGAGCGCGCCGACCCCAGAGGTGGGGACGCCGATGAGCCACCTACGACGGTCCTGGGCCGTGGCTCATCGAGTGGTTCGGCACCGTGGGAATCGGTGACGTCACGCTGCTCACGATGCCCTCGGCGAGCTCGTTCAGCAGCTGGCCGGCCCTGCGTGAGGTCACGCCGTTGGACGTGACGGCGAGCACGGCAATCACCGCGCCGGTAATCGCGGCGAAGTTGCGCCGCCGCGTCCGCCGTGCGGCCCGGGCCTGCGCGATCACGGAGTCGACGTCGAGCCGCTCGCCGCTCTCGCCGGCCCGCAGCGCGGCCCGCAGATCCGATTCGCTGGGGCTCATTGCATCACCTCCACGCGCAGCCGGGCGAGCACCCGCGACGCGGCGGTCTTGACCGTGCTCACCGGGAGGCGCAGCGCCGCCGCGGCGTCCTTCTCGGACAGGTCGCAGTAGTACCGCAGCACGACCACCTCGCGTTCCTGCTGCGACAGCCCGCGCAGCATCCGGCGCAACTCGTCTCGGTCTTCGCTCGTGTCGACCGGCTCGATCGCCCGATCCGGCACCGTCGCCGCCGGCTGCTCGCCCCACCACCGCCGCCGCGACGCGTCGACGTGCGTGGTCGCGGTCGCCGGTGAGCAGCCGCGCGGTGTGCAGCAGCGTCGAGCCGTGCGCCTCGACGAAGTCACGGAACGCCGTATCGCTCATCACTAATAAGACGAGGTGGGATGCTCGGCACGTTGTGCCACATCTCGCGATGCGGGATACCGCTCTCGGATCACCCAGACACACCCACGATCTGGCCGCGGTCGTTGACGCCGAAGGGGATGGTGAGCTGGGCGCGCCGGGGAAGCTGAAGGTCGTGATCCGCCCGCGCTCCAGCACGAATGCCTTGGCGGACTCGATGGGACCGATCGTCCCGACGATCTGGCCGCGGTCGTTGACATCGAACGCCTGGCTGGCTTTCGCGCCGGGGAAGTCGAGACGGATGTACTTGCCGCGGTCCAGCAGGAACCCGCGGCGCTGGGTGTCACGGCCGCGCCTCGATGCCGCCACCACGCTGACGCCGACCGTCAGCGTGGCGACGGCGGTCGCGGCGAGTGCCAGTCGACCGGGGCGGCTGTGCATCGTCCGGGTCGTCATGCGGTGGTCCACTCCTGCAGACGTTGATGTCTGTGGAGGGTTCGCAGTCACCTCCCGCCACGGATTGGTCCGCCGCGGTGAGCGGTCAGCGCTCAGCCGGCACGTCGCTGGCGGCGGCGGCCGCGGCGGGAGCGCAGGTAGTCCGACACCACGTACT
>JBKOXO010000230.1:0-9407 GCA_046744105.1 Actinomycetota bacterium | reverse complement strand
GTGCGATCCTGTCACGTGCCCGGGCAACGCTGCGCGAAGGGCTCGCTCGGCGGCTCGTCAGGAACGGCCCAGCGTGATCGCGGCGCCGGCGGTGGCTGCCGCGCCGCGCACGCTCGCGCGAAGGCTGGTGCCGCTGCAGATCGCGGTCGGCCTGTCCGGAATCATTCTCTGGGTTCCCGTCGAGAAACTGTTCATGACACAGATCGGATTCACGCCACGGTCGGTCGCGATCATGGCGGCCGCGTACGCGGCGGTGGTCCCGCTGCTCGAGGTGCCGTCCGGCATCCTGGCCGACCGCTGGAGTCGTAATCGGATCATGGTCTGCGCCAGCCTCGCGCTATGCGCCAGCTCGCTGCTCGGCGGACTCAGCAGGAACGTGCCGACCTACATCGGCGCAGCGATGATCCTCGGCGTCTACTTCGCGCTGAGCTCCGGCACGGTCGACAGCATCGTCTACGACGTCGTCCTCGAAGAGACCGGTTCCAGCGACCAGTACGAGATGTGGATCGGCCGCACTCGACTCGTCGAGAGTGGCGCCTTCGTCGTGAGCGCGCTTGCCGGTGGGGTGCTCGCCGGCTGGTCGTCCGTCCGGCTGACCTACTTCGCGACGCTGCCCTTCGTTGCGGTCGCGGTTGTGGCATTCCTGCGCTTCGACGAACCGCGCCTGCACCGCGCCGCTGAGCCGATCGCGCTGCGGCGGCACGTCGCGCTGACCTACCGGACGATGGTCAGCGAGCCGACAGTCCTGCTCGTCGTGCTGCTTGCGGCGACTGTCGGGCTGCTGTCCCAGGCGGTATTCGAGTTCGGTCCGCTCTGGCTCGTCGCACTCGCTGCGCCGGCTGCGCTGTTCGGCCCCTACTGGGCGGCTCTTGTCTCGACGCTCGGTGTGGGCGGCTACCTCACTGCCAAGCTGAACCTCGAGCGTCCCATAGTGGTAGGGCTGCTCGCCCTCGCGACGCCGTCCGCCGCGTTTGCGCTGACCCGGACGCATTCCTTGGTCTTCGTCGTCGTCGCGCAAGCCGTGCTGGCGCTGCTCCTGGCGATCATGAGCATCCACGCCGGCAAGCTCTTGCACGATGGCGTGCCATCGCGCGTGCGGGCCGGCGTGTCGTCCGGAGTCGGCACACTGTCGTGGGTGCTGTTCTTGCCGTTCTCGCTGGCATTTGGATGGTTCGCCCGCAGCCATGGCGTACGGCAGGCCGGATGGTTTCTTACCGCGGCGGCCCTGCTGATCGCACTCCTGCTGCTCGCCTCGACGTTGCGCCGCCGCCCGCGCGTTGTTCCCGAGACCCCACCGGAGGAACTTGCCTGCCAGGAGCTCGTCGAGCTCGTGACCGACTATCTCGACGGCGTGCTCCCACCCGAGCTCAAAGACAGCGTGCAGCAGCATCTGGACGGTTGCGGCGGCTGCAGCGAATACGTCCGCCAGATCAGATTGACCATCAATGCGCTCCAGCAAGCCAAGCTGCAGCTGACACCTCGACCGCAGGCCGCCCCGGACGGCTGAGGACCGAGGAAATTTAGCCAGGCTAGCTGTATTGGTGTTTAGGTGGCGTCGAGAGGACCCACCTTTCCGGCTGGGATGATCCTGCCCGAGGCGTCTTCGAACCACACCCACACGCCCTGCCGGTCGGCCGCACCGTGTACCTCGAAGCCGAGGTCTGGCCACGGCCAACCTTGGGCAGTTGCGACGGCGTCTTGGATCATTTCGAGTGCGGCGATCGCGGTCAGCCGCGCTGCCATACGGCGGGGTAGGACGGGCACCCACGGACCGATGCCGAGCGACGCCCTCACTTTCGTGACGCCGCCGAGCCGAGCGGGTGCACCCGGCGGCATAGTTGCCGGATCCTTAGGGGCGCGCTGGGCGATCAGTACGCAGCGCCGGCCGGTGCCATCAACCTGGACCGTGAGATCCGGGGGTAGTGCTGTGGCGACACCGTCGAGTAGCTGCCGAAGAAGGCTTCGAGCCTTCGCGCCTCGCACCGCCACACGACCGCTCCTCACATCTGCTGCGCACTGAAGGTAGCCGACGGCGCAAACGGCTGGCCTCAGGCGGCGTCCTGGTGCGGCCGGCCAGTGTCAGGGGATCAAGGTCTGGACGGACTTCTACCCGCGATCTGCCGGAACTGGCCGGCGCATCGCGAGCTCGTTGATCGTCACCCGAACGAGCGCAGAACTTCGGCGCTGCGCGTGCGCACGATGAACGCTTCGACGATCTGCCAGACCCCGATGACAATCAGCCAGACACCGCTCAGGAGTGCCAGCGCGAAGACAGACTCGACCGGTGCGACGATGACTACCACGCCGCCGATGGCCAACACGATCCCGCCGAAGATGTACCAGCCTCGGTACGGCAGACTCGGGGAGGAGCCAGCAGCAACAGCGCGGGTTATTCCGCTGATCAACCAGCGGAAGCCGATCCACAATGCCAGCAGCAGGATGGACTCCAAAGCGCCGCGGAAACTGATCAGCCCAAGCAGAATCGACAGCGCACCGGTAAGTACGCCGAGGAATCGAACCCCACCGCGCAGTCCGGGCGCGAACGCCAACATGATCTCCATGACGCCGCTGACCAGCAGGTAGATGCCGAACAGCACTCCCACCACGCGCAGCGTCTGGCTCGGCCAGGCCAGTACGACGATACCTATGATGATCGCGACTATTCCCAGGCCCAGCAGCCACAGCCATCCTCGACGTGCGATGAGCTCAAGCGGGGATTCCGCCTCGGCGCGTTCCGTCATCGATTCAGCCATGTCGAAATCATGGCCTCAGCGGCGACAAACGTAAATGCAGCAATCCAAATTCACGGGTTCCGACGACTGATGAGATAGCCGCCGGCGCCGTTGGCCGCGTAGGGGTACGCGATGGGCACAACTCAGCGGGCCGGCTGGTAGCGGCAAACCTGTACACCCGTGGCAGCGGTCTTGGCCGAGATCAGTTGGAACCGGCGCGCCTCACCGTCAGTGGGGAACAAGGTCTTGCCGCCGCCGAGGGTTATCGGCTCGATCATGAGGATAAGCTCGTCGACCAACGCCGCCGCCAGCAACGACCGCACGACCGACAGGCTGCCGTAGGCATAGATGTCGCCGCCCGGATTGTCACGCAGCGTTGCCACGGTATCGACGAGATCGGCTCCGCGGATGATCGTTGCCGGCTGCCATGTGAGATCGGCGTCGGTGAGGGTATCCGACACCACGTACTTCTGGGCGCCGTTGATCCAATCAGAGAACGGGTCGCCACTGCGTTCGGGCCAGGCTGTCGCCGACACTTGGTAGGTGCGGCGCCCCTGCAGCAGGGCCTGGTTTCGCTGCGCGAACTCGTTGACGACCGCGCCCATGACCTCGGGGTCGAAAAACGGCATTGACCAGCCCCCGTGGCGAAACCCGCCGCTGGTGTCCTCCGTGGGACCACCGGGCGCCTGGACCACGCCGTCCAAACTCATGAACTCGCTTACTACCACTCGCATCGTCAGGTCTCCATGCATCGAAGGGTCGCTGTACTTGGATGGACGGCCTACCGCAACGGAAGTCATCGCCTGCGCTCAATACTTTGTCACACCGGGCCGTCTGCTGGTGCGTCATCCCGTTCGCGCGCGGTGGCCCATAGATCATGGCGCTTGGTACGCGGTCGGTGATCGGCGTCGCTAACATCGGGAGAGGACACCGCGAATTGCGAGGACGTAGTGACTGATCAGGATCGGCGCGCACGCGACAAGCCGGCCGGTCAGCCGCCGCCGGTTGGCGACGCGGGCAGGCGCGGCATGGAGGCCGGCGACTCGGAGCGTCCTGGTGAATCGGCCTGCTGGGCGCATCTGGTGTGCCCAGCGTGCGGGGCGATGATCAGCGAGGGGCATCGCGACGGCTGCCAGTGGGACGCGGCGGCAAGCCCGCAACCGGGTACAACTTGAGTGGCGGCCGGGACCTTCGCCCCTTCATCGCGAGGCCTCAGACGAACTAGACAGAGTTCATGTATATCGGTATCCCGGCGCAGATCGTGGAGCTGTTTCCCGGACAGCCTGAGCGGGCGGATGTGGACTGCGCGGGAGTCCGGCAATCGATCAGCCTCGCGCTGCTCGATGGGCCGGGCCCCGCCGTGGGCGACTGGGTGCTCGTCAACTTCGGCTTCGCCGTGTCGGCGATGAAGGCAGCCGACGCACGGGCCTCCGTCGCGTTGCTGGACGGACTGGCACGGTCCGTGGACGAAGAGTTCCTACGTGATCTAGCCGTGAACGGCGCGTGAATCAACCCGGAACGCCGCAGCGCGGTATGTGGTGGCTCGCACGAGGCGAGCGCGACCTGCCGGGCGATGCCTCGTGGCTCAGCGACGCCGAGGTCGCGTACGCCGACGCACAGCGCTTCTCGAAGCGTCGCACGGAGTTCCTGGTCGCCCGCTGGACGGCGAAGCAGGCCGTCCGCACGCTGCTGTCCATGCCCGACACCGCGGACAGCCTGCAGCGCATCGCTGTGCGGCACGCCGCGACCGGGGCGCCGCGGGTGTATCTGGACGGGCAGCCGATGGACTGCCGGATCTCGCTCACGGACCGGGCGGGGTGGGCGGTGTGCCTGGTCGGCTTCGAGTCCACCCCGATCGGCTGCGACCTGGAACTCGTCGAGCCGCGAAGTGACCGGTTCGTGCGCGACTACTTCACCGCCGCCGAGCAGCAGTACGTGCGCCGGCACGAGCGCGACGTGGCCGCCAATCTCATCTGGTCGGCGAAGGAGAGCGGCTTGAAGGTGCTCGAAACCGGATTGCGCCGCGACACCCGATCGGTCGAGGTGAGATTGGCCGCCGTCGTCGAGGGGTGGAGCCGGCTGACGGTGCACACCGCGTCCGGCCCGGAGCTGCCCGGATGGTGGCGGCGCTTCGGCGCGTTCCTGCTCACCGTCGCGGCATCCGCGAGCCTGCCGTCGCCGATCAGCCTGGACAATACGTCGCCGTTGCAGGTGGCCGAGCCGGTACACAGCTGGATACGGCAGCCTCTTGCCGCCCGCCCTCGCGACGCAAGGTCTCAGCGATCCCACGTTCCAGGGCGTCGATGATGTAGGGCCGCAGTTCCGCTGCCGGAATGATCCGGTCGACGGAGCCCACCGCGAGTGCTCGCTGGATGTTGTGGATGGCGTCGAACTCCGCGGCCACCTCACCGAGCTTCTCGGCGCGCACGGCGGCGCGCGTCTCGGAAAGGGTTGCGCGACCGGCGCTGCTCTCGCCAGTCTCCAACTGCTCCCGCAGCTCGGCGATCCGCGGGTCGGCTTCGGTCCGGGCCGCGACCTCCTTCACGAACACCACGCCGGCGGCCGGGGCGCCGCCGATCACCGACGCGAAGGAGCCTTCCACGGCAGCGATCTCGAGCTGGTCGTTGAGCCTGTTGGAGAACACGACAAACGCGCCGCCGTGGTAACGGGAGACGACGACGAACACGATCGGGCCGCGGAAGTTCGTGACCGCGCGGCCGATCTCGGCGCCGTACTCGAGCTGCCAGCGGCGCATCGATTCCGGTGAGCCGTCGAAGCCGGACAGGTTGGCGAGGACGACGACGGGACGGTTGCCGCTGGCGGCGTTGATCGCGCGCGCGATCTTGCGCGCGGACTGAGGGAAAAGCGTGCCGGAGGTCCAGCTCGGTGGCCCGTCCGCCGGCTGGAAGCCACGGCGGGCGAGTGTTCGTGACTCGAGACCGAGCAGGGATACGGGGTAGCCGCCGATGTGCGCGTCCCACACCACTGCAATCTCCGCGGTGCGCCAGCGCGCCCAGCGCTCTAGCGGATCGCTGTCAACGTCGGTGACCGCGCGCATGACCGAGCGGATGTCGAACGGCTTCTTACGCTCTGGATTGCGTTCCGCGGAGAACACATCACCCACGACGGTGAAGTCGCTGCCGACGACGGCCGTGTGGGGGGCCGTGCGGACGTCCCGATCGCCTGGGTCGTCGGTGGGTCGCCGGCGCGGAAAGCGCTCACCCGGCACGACGTACGCGTGCTCGTAGTGCCGCATGAGCACCCGGCAGGCGTCCTGGATTGTGGGCGCCCAGTACTGCGCCTGGCCGTTGGGGCCCATGATCCGCTCGAAGCCGCCGATCCCGATGTTGTCCTCGGCGGATACCCCACCCGAGTAGTCGAGTGCCTGCTTTCCGGTCAGCACCATCGCGCTCTGCGGCGTCATGATGAGAATGCCCTTGGTGTGCATGAGCATCGTCGCCTCGGCATCCCAGTAAGGCTGCGCACCGACGTTGATGCCGGTGACCACGATGTTGACCTCGTGCCCGGACTGGGTGAACTCGATGAGCCGGCGCAGCACCGCACCGATCCAGTCCATGTTCTCGGTGCCGCTGTCCATCGCGATCCGCGCGCCCGACGACAATGCGAACCACTCGACCGGGGCGCCCAGCTGCTCGGCCAGATCGAGCGCCCCGATGATGCGCCGGCACTCCGGCTCGGCCAGGGAGCCGAGCCGCCGGGTCGGGTCGCCGAGGATCGCCACTCTGGTCATGCCCTCTGGGAGCTCGTCCGGGTAGCTGGTGATCACTCCGACGACCACGCCAGCCGTGTTCGCGCCGTAGCGGCGCTCGACCGGGGCGAGTGCTCCGGTGTCGTCGAGGTCGTACTCGACGAACCGGCCGCGCGGGAAGGCCGATGCCGCGGTGGGTCCGGGCGTGAGCATCCGGACTATCTCGTACGGGTACGGCGTGCCGAGCCGGTCTGCGCGAAGCACCTTCTGTCGGTACTCGGTGAGTGGACGGATCGGCTCGTTCGCCGTCGGCCGCTCGCGCACCAGCACGTTGCCGTCGCCATGGCCGGTGAATTCCAGCACCGTGTCACGCAGCCGGTCACCGTCCGGAATCCACACCAGGAGGACGATCTTCTGGAGGTTGGCACCGGCGGCCAACGGCTGGTACGGACGTACCAGCTCGCGCCATACCTGCTGCGGAATGGTGAACGGCGGCCGGATGTGGAGCACGATTCGGTTGGCCTGTGGCCTCTTGGAGGCCGGTGCCTCGGACATGGCCCGCCGCATCGCGGCCAGGCATTGCAGCCCCATCCGTTCCATGAGGGGTAGTGCGATCACCCGGCCCGCGTCGTCTCGCACGGGAGTCAGGTCGCGCACCTCGGCGATCGCGAAGAGGCGGACGTCCCGCGGGTTGTCGTGTGCGACCCCGCGGAATAGGTAGACATCCTCGGCGGAGCGCAACCGGGTGAGGCTGAAGTTGGACAGCCGCCACAGCTCGAGTCGTTTTGCGAGCATCGGGTGCAGGTTGCGGTAGAGCAGTTCCTCGGTGAACCCGTCCGCCTCCTGGCGGAACGTGACGTGGTGGGTGCGCTGGTGTTCGGGCTCGGTTCCCTCGGTGGTAACGGTGAGGTCGACGCGGTGCATGGGACGCCCGAACTCACAGGCACCGAGCATGCGCTGCGCCTCGGCCGCGATCTCGCCGGTGTCGGTACAACGACCGGCGCGCCACAGCACGAGGTCGACGACGATCAACCGATCGGGGTCGACCGTGGCCAGATGTTCGGATATCGCGTGCACGGCATGGGGCATATCGGCGAACGGCGCGTATGTCGCGACGACGTGGACGGATTTGCCGCCGAACTCGTAATCAGCGGCGCCAATCGGCTGCCCGGAGCATTCGGCGAACCGGACGTCAGAAAGCGGCCGGATCCGGTAGAACCTGCGCAGGTGCACGTCGAGCAGCACCTGGCGGAAGCGCGCGGTTGCATCACCCCAGCGCTGCCGCAGCATCCCGCGCATCGGCTGCGGGCACCACACCAACCGCTCGACTCGTTCGGGACGGTCGGCGCGCTGCGGATCGGCCTCGAGCGCGTCGAGGTGGCCGGACATCTCCGCGTAGACGCTCGCGAGCGCCCGTTCGAGTATCGGCTCGTCGAAGTAGCGGAACAGCAGATCGCGTGACAGGTCAGCGACGTCCGGATAGCGGGCCTGCGCGGCCGTGGCCAGTCGCCCGATGAGGGACCGAAGCTCCGGGCGCACCCCTGCCGCGGCCAGATCGCTTTCGCGCAAACGCCGTTCCATCACGTCGGCAACCACCGGCGCCAGCTCGTCGGCACGCTGGAAGGACCGCCACATCCAGACGACCGCCTCCTCCAGCGCCGGGGACCAGCCGAGATCGTGCACGCCGTAGCGCGCGAGCACCTTCAGCAGCTGCTCGCGGAATGTGTCGGGCAGCCCCGCCCGATCGGCGTCTAGCCATTGCAGGAACGAGAGCACGTGTTCCTGCGCGGATGTGTCGAAGTTGTCGACCAGCGGATCCGGTTGCGAGCGGAACAACGCGCTGACGTCGGCGAACAGCTCGAGCAGGCGCTCCTCGGCCCGCAGCCGCTCGGCGTCGCGCGGCCGGAGGCGCATGTCGGCTTTCACCTTCTCAACGCCGACCGGGTCGAGCTCGAACCCCAGCAGGTAGGAGTACAGGATCTCGTACGGGTCGGTGCGCTCATCTGGGACGCCGGAGCACAGCGTCGAGAAGTCCAGCCTGCGGCCCGCCGCCGAGGTGCCGGAACTTGCCACCTCGCGGATGCCGAGCAACGGGGCGGCTTGTTCCACCTGGGTGTTCACCGAGACCGTGACATCGGCGATCTCGCCCGCGAACGGCGCCGTCACCGTGGTCTCCATCTTCATGCTCTCCAGCACGACCAGCGGGTCACCCTCGGCCACCCGGTCGCCGGTCTTGACGAGCACCGAGATCACAAACGCCGGCCAGCCGGCCCGCACGACGCCGCCGTCATCGCGGTAAACCCGGTGCGTTCCGCCGTCCATGTCGATCAGGAAGGACGAACGCTGCGCGGTTGTGAGCACCCGATGGGTCCGGCCGGCGACCGTGATCCGGCACTCCTGCGGGTCCAGGCGCTGGATGCGTAGCGCGACGTCGGCATCCGCCGTGTGGACCAGGTAGTCCTCGGGGCCGGTGCGGAACACGCTGAGTTGATAGGGGCAGCCGCGGTACCGCACGCGCACCTGATGCCCCGCGGAGTCGCGGGCATCGGGACGTCCGCGCCGGGCACCGGCGTGGAAGGCGGCGCGGGCTGCGGCTTCGTCGACGTCGTAGGCCATGACGGCGGCCACGAGTACCGCAAGGGGCTGCGCCTGTGGCAGGTGCCGGCCCTGCGCCGTCAACCGGTCCAGCCAGTGGTTGTCGATGTCGCCGTTCAGGAATGCATCGCTGTCGAGCAGCGAGAGCAGGAACGAGCGATTCGTGGTGCCACCGTCAATCACCACGACGGTGCGGTCGAGGGCGCGGCGCAGCCGGGCGATGGCCTCGACCCGGTCCCGTCCCCAGGCGACGATCTTGGCGATGAGTGAGTCGAACTCCGGGGCGACGACGTCGCCTTCGCCCACACCCGAGTCGACGCGGATGCCGGGACCGGTCGGCGGTCGCCACACGGCGACGCGGCCTGGCGCCG
>JBKOXO010000088.1:0-9086 GCA_046744105.1 Actinomycetota bacterium | reverse complement strand
GACGAACACGCTGCCGTCAGTGAGCAAGGCGCACGCCAGCGAATGGGTGTCGGTGAGCTGGCCGACCGGGTGCTGCCCAGCACGGTGAGCGTGTCCTACTGGGACGGGGCCTCGTGGCGACCGGTGAGGGGCCAGCAGGTGCAGTGGGCGACCGCGTCCAACCAGGCGACCACGATCACGTTCGACCCGGTGAGCACTACCCGAATCCGGCTCGATCTCACCAGCCCGGCGCCGGACACATCCACCGGCTTCCTGCAGATCACGGAACTGCAGGTTCCCGCCGACGAGATCACCGGCTGACTGGCACGGCAGCAGCATCCCGCGAGTTGTTCGACCCTACGCGTGCGATACGCCTCCGAGGGTCGAACAACTCCTGGGGGGTCACGGCGCTAGCCGGTGACCTCCTTGATGGCCTCGCGCCAGCGCTGGGCGTCGCGACCCTCGCCGGGCTCGTTCATCTCCGCGAAGCGGACGACACCGTCGCGGTCGATGAGGAACGTCCCCCGGTTGGCGATGCCGGCCGCCTCGTTGAACACGCCGTACTGCTGCGCCACCGCGCCGTGCGGCCAGAAGTCCGACAGCAACGGGAACTGGTAGCCCTCGCGCTCGGCGAAGATCTTGTGCGAGTACGGCGAATCGACGCTGATCGTGATCACCTGCACGTCGTCGTTCTGGAACGTCGCCAGGTCGTCGCGCACCACGCACAGCTCACCGGTGCAGATGCCGGTGAACGCCAGCGGGTAGAAGACCAACAGCACGGCCTTCCTGCCGCGGAACGACGAGAGGATGACCTGCTCGTTGTTCTGGTCGCGGAGCGTGAAATCCGGCGCGAGCGCCCCCACCTCAATTGGCATGCTGCCTCCTAACGCTTGTCGCTGCGCGCCTTGCGCGGCGCCAGCCGCGCACCTGCCCAGTCGGCCCCGACCGTCGTGAGCGACGTCTGGGACAGCCCGGCGGTGGGCGCCGCCTCGGCGATGTCGGACGGCTCCACATAGCCCTCGCGCCCCCGCTTCGGGGTCAGCAGCCAGATGAATCCGTTGTCGGCCAGCGGGCCGATCGCGTCGACCAGGACATCAGCGAGATCGCCGTCGCCTTCACGGAACCACAACACGACAGCCTCGACGACCTCGTCGGTATCCTCCTCGACCATCTCCTCACCGGCGATCTCCTCGACTGCCGCGCGGAACTCCTCGTCCGCGTCGGAACTCCAACCAAGTTCCTGCACGACCATGCCGGGCGCGAAGCCCATCCGCTCCGCGATGCCCGGCGCGGCACCTCCGTCCCCTGCCACGGGGGTCGTACTCACGGCCAGGTCCTCCTCTAGGTATGGCCGGCCAGGCGGGTCCGGGCCGGGTCGCAAGTCCATCACAGACCGTAGCGTCTGGGTATTCCTACCGCAGACCTGGCTACCGTCAACGGCGTGTGAGAGGGGACACTGGTGAGTGAGCGAGCATCGCCGCGAAGCTGGCCCCGAACAGCGAGCGAACCGGACAACGCGATGAGCGCTCACGCCACGAGCCAGGAGGACATTACGCGTGACCCGTGACCGCTTCAGCATTATCACCGACGGCCTACCCAGCCAACTCCCCGACATCGACCCCAGCGAAACCCGCGAGTGGATCGAGTCGCTCGACGCCGCCATCGACAGCCAGGGGCGGCAGCGTGCCCGGTTCCTCATGCTCAAGCTGCTCGAACGCGCCCGTGAACGCCAGGTCGGCGTGCCGGCGCTGCGCAGCACCGACTACATCAACACGATTCCGCCCGAGCGGGAGCCGTGGTTCCCGGGCGACGAGGACATCGAGCGTCGCATCCGCGCCTACATCCGGTGGAACGCGGCGATCATGGTGTCGCGGGCTAACAAGACGGTCGGCGTGGGCGGGCACATCGCCACGTACGCGAGCGCCGCGTCCCTGTACGAGGTCGGGTACAACCACTTCTTCCACGGCAAGGACCTCGCCACCGGCATGGGCGACCAGGTCTACTTCCAGGGCCACGCCGCGCCAGGCTTCTACGCCCGGGCGTTCCTGGAGGGCCGGCTCAGCGAGAACCACCTCGACGGGTTCCGCCAGGAGAAGTCGCGTGCGCCGTTCGGCCTCTCGTCCTACCCCCACCCGCGGCTTATGCCCGACTTTTGGGAGTACCCGACCGTCTCCATGGGCCTCGGCCCGATCAGCGCGATCTATCAGGCCCGGTTCAACCGCTACCTGCATGCGCGCGGCATCGCCGACACGTCCGGGTCACATGTATGGGCGTTCCTCGGCGACGGCGAGATGGACGAGGTCGAGTCGCTCGGCGCCATCGGGGTAGCCGCCCGCGAGGAGCTCGACAACCTCACGTTCGTCATCAACTGCAACCTGCAGCGTCTCGACGGGCCGGTCCGCGGCAACGGCAAGATCATCCAGGAGCTCGAGACGTACTTCCGGGGCGCCGGGTGGAACGTCATCAAGGTCATCTGGGGACGTGACTGGGACCCGCTGCTCGCCGCCGACGGCGACGGCGTTCTCGTCAACAAGATGAACACCACCCCGGACGGGCAGTTCCAGACCTACAGCGTGGAGTCCGGTGCGTACATCCGGGAGCACTTCTTCGGCGACGACCCACGGCTGCGCAAGATGGTCGAGCACCTGACCGACGACGACCTGCGGCACCTGCCGCGGGGCGGGCACGACTACCGCAAGGTGTACGCGGCCTTCAAGGCGGCCCGTGACTATGTCGGCCAGCCGACGGTCATCCTGGCTAAGACGATCAAGGGCTGGACGCTCGAGAGTTTCGAGGGGCGCAACGCCACCCACCAGATGAAGAAGCTCACGACGGCCGACCTGAAGGCGTTCCGCGACCGGCTCTACCTGCCGATCAGCGACAAAGAGCTCGAGGCCGACCTGCCGCCGTATTACCACCCGGGCGAGAAGTCCGACGAGATCCAGTACATGAAGGAGCGCCGGTCAGCCCTCGGCGGTTTCCTGCCGAAGCGGGTGGTGCGGTCCAAGCCGCTGCCGCTGCCTGGGGAGAAGCCGTATGCGGAGCTGCGCGCCGGGTCGGGCAAGCAGCAGGTGGCGACCACGATGGCAGTCGTGCGGCTCTTCAAGGACCTCATGAGAGATCCCGAGATCGGCAAGCGCTTCGTGCCGATCATCCCGGACGAGGCGCGCACGTTCGGCCTGGACGCGATCTTCCCGTCGGCGAAAATCTATTCGCCTCAGGGGCAGGAGTACGACGCGGTCGACCGCGACATGCTGCTGTCGTACAAGGAGTCGACGACCGGGCAGATCCTGCACGAGGGCATCAGTGAGGCCGGGTCCACGGCGTCGCTGATCGCGGCCGGCACGTCGTACGCGACGCATGCCCAGCCGATGATCCCGTTCTACATCTTCTACTCCATGTTCGGCTTCCAGCGGACCGGCGACCAGTTCTGGCAGCTGGGTGACCAGCTCGGGCGCGGCTTCGTCCTCGGCGCGACGGCGGGGCGCACGACGCTGACCGGCGAAGGGCTGCAGCATGCCGACGGTCAGTCGCTGCTGCTCGCGTCGGCGAACCCGGCTTGTGTCGCCTACGACCCGGCGTTCGCCTTTGAGATCGCGCACATCGTCCGCGACGGCCTGCGCCGCATGTACGGCCAGCCGCAAGACGGCTCGGCGGTGTCGGCCAGCGACGTCTTCTACTACCTGACCGTCTACAACGAGCCGATCGTGCAGCCGGCGGAGCCTGCCGACCTCGACGTGGCGGGCCTGTTGAAGGGTCTGTACCGGTACTCGCCGGCACTAGGCGTCGAGGGACGGCCGCGGGCGCAGGTGCTCGCCTCGGGCGTGGCACTGCCGTGGGCGCTGCGCGCGCAGCAGCTACTCGGCGAGGAGTGGAACGTCGACGTGGACGTCTGGTCGGCGACATCGTGGAACGAGCTGCGTCGCGAGGCGGTCGAGTGCGAGCGGGCCAACCTCCTCAACCCGGCCGACGAGCCTCGGGTGCCGTACATCACGAGCACGCTCGCCGACGCCGCCGGTCCGGTGGTGGCCGTGTCGGACTTCATGCGCGCCGTACCGGACCAGATCAGTCGGTGGGTACCCAGGGACTACATGTCGCTCGGCACGGACGGTTTCGGGTTCGCCGACACGCGAGGAGCCGCGCGCCGTTACTTCCACGTGGACGCCGAGTCGATCGTCGTGGCCGTGCTCGAGCAGCTCGCCCGCGCCGGCGAGGTCAAGCGCGAAGCGCCGCGTGAGGCGCTGGAGCGCTACCGGCTGCTCGACGTCGCAGCCGCCGGCGTCGGCACAGTAGGAGGCGACGCCTAGCCGACCCTGAGAGTTGTTCGACCTTCGCGGGCGTATGTCACGCCTGGGGTCGAACAACTCGCGGAGAACGCGGCGGTGCTAGTAGCGCGAGCCGACGACCTGGTCGGCGAGGGGGTTCAGCACGGCGAGGTCGTCGGCGTCGAGGCTGATGTCCAGTGCGGCAACGTTCTGCTCGAGCCACTTGACGCGCTTCGTACCGGGGATGGGCACCACGGGCACGCCGAGCTGCGCGGATCGCCCGTACACCCAGGCGAGCGCCACCTGGGCCGGTGCGGCGCCCTTGCGGTCGGCGACAGCGCGGACGGCATCGGCGATCACCCGGTTTGTGTCGGCGGCGTCGCCTGCGAAGCGCGGGTTGCCGGCACGGAAGTCATCGGCCGAAAGGGCCGTCACGTCGACGGTGCCGGTCAGGTAGCCGCGCCCAAGCGGCGAGTAGGGCACCAGACCTACTCCGAGCTCGCGCAGTGCGTCCGCGACCGTCGACTCGACGTCGCGGGTCCACAGCGAGTACTCGCTCTGCACGGCCGTGATCGCGTGTACCGCGTAGGCACGCCGTAGCAGGGCGTTGTCGACTTCGGACAGTCCCAGGTGGCGCACCTTGCCTTCGGCGACCAGCTCCGCCATGGCTCCGACCGTCTCCTCGATCTCTGCGGTCTGTGGCGGGCGATGCAGGTAGTACAAGTCGATGACATCGACGCCGAGGCGAAGCAGCGACGCCTCGCAGGCCCGCTTGACGTAGGCGCGCTCACCACGGACCACCCGGGCGTCATCGCCGCTCGATCGGTCGATGCCGAACTTCGTCGCTAGCTGCACCTCGTCGCGGTGCCCCGCAATCGCCCGCCCGACGAGCACCTCGTTGTGGCCGGCTCCGTAGATGTCGGCGGTGTCCAGCAACGTCACGCCAAGCTCGAGCGCACGCCGGATCGTGGCGATCGACTCCTCCCAATCGGTAGCGCCGTACCACTCGCTCATGCCCATGCACCCCAGGCCCTGAGCCGAGACGGTCAGATCACCGAGTGCGACAGTGCGCATGTCTAAACCTCACCTACCGTGCGGCCGTAAAAGCTGATCTTGTTATCGAGCAGCTGGAGGCATTCCTGGCGCTCGGCGATGGCCTGCACGACCACGGCGCGGTGCCGCCGGAGCAACTCGAGGCGCTGCTGCTCGCCGGCGCCGGAGCGGACGAGTTCGGCGTAGCGCTGCATGTCGCGCACGCTCATCCCAGTGGCACGCAGCTTGCTGATGAGCACGAGCCAGTCCACGTCGCCGTCGCTGAACCGCCGGCGGCCGTCCGGCCCGCGTTCGATCGGCCGCAGCAGCCCGATTCGCTCGTACCACCGCAGCGTGTACTCCGAGAGGCCGCACTTATCCGCGGCCTCCCGCGTGGACCAGCCCGTCACAGCGCCTCCTGCTCTTCGCGCGAGCGCTCATCGCTGCGACGACCTGCGCATCTGCACCCACGAAATCGCTGCGCGATTTCGCAGGAACCCCGCAAATCGGCCCGGCGCGACGACCCTGCGATACTCGCCCGTCGCATCGACAGTAGGCGTTGGAGCATGCTCTAACGCAAGCGCACCTCGTACGTGAAGCACTGGGTGGCAGACGCGCGCACATGCACGGCCGCCACGGTCGGGCGGGCGAGCAGATCGCGTAGGGCCGGCTCGAGGTCCTCACCCTTGGGCACGTACTCGATGTCGTCGTAGTCGAGCGAGCCGTCCGCGTGGTAACTGCGCAGGATGCGCGGCCCGGTGCGCAGCTCGGGCGGCAGTTCGTCTCCCACATATCCCTCGCACGCGTCGGCGTGCACGTACACCGGCCCGACTTCGGCCCACGGCGAGAGCTGAGTGAACGGCGAGTACGAGATCAGCGCGATGCGCTCGCCCTCACGGGCGATCCGCAGGCAGCACCGCAGCGGCTCCCAACCGGCGGCGAGGTAAGCGGCGAACGGATTGCCGTGCTCGTCCTTGCCGGCGTGGCGGATGGCTTCGAGACGGGACGGGTCGATGGGGATGATGTGCAAATCGCTCATGGGACCCACGATCCCGACGCGGCCGTTCACGTGCTGGCGGGAAACGGACACGTGGTTCTATGGCTCGTGTGACAGCGACGCGCGCCGAGATCCGACTCCGGCCGTGGCACTTCGTGCTGATGTTCGGGCTCGTCAGCCTGCTCGCCGACATGGTGTACGAGGGTGCCCGCAGCATCATCGGGCCGTACCTGGCGACGCTCGGCGCGTCGGCGACTGTGGTCGGGGTGGCCGCTGGAGCCGGCGAGTTCATCGGGTACGGCCTGCGGGTCGTGTCCGGCTACCTCGTGCAGCGCAGCCGGCACTACTGGGCGTGGACGATCAGCGGGTACGCGCTCACGGTGCTCAGCGTGCCGCTGATCGGCACGACGCACGTGCTGGCACCCGCGCTCGTGCTGTACGGCACGGAGCGTCTCGGCAAGGCGGTGCGCTCACCGGCGAAGGACACGCTGTTGTCGCACGCCTCGACGCGCACCGGTCGGGGCGCGGCGTTCGGCGTGCACCAAGCGTTGGACCAGCTCGGGGCCGTACTCGGACCGCTGCTGCTCGCTGCTGTGCTCGCCTGGCACAACGGCGACTACCGGCTCGCGTTCGCGGTGCTGGCCGTACCCGGCGCGCTCGTACTGGTGGTGCTGGTGTGGCTCTGGCGGCGGGTGCCGGACCCGGCCGCGTACGAGGAGGACGCGACCTCGGCGGCTGACGCTCCGCGCACGACGCGGCTACCGCCTACGTTGTGGCGCTACGTCGCGGCGATCGCGGTGCTGTCCTGCGGCGTGGCGTCGTTTCCGCTGCTGGCTTACCACGCGCGCGGGTACGTCTCGGACGCCCAGGTGCCGCTGCTGTTCGCGCTCGCGATGGCGGTCGACGGCCTGAGCGGCTTGGTCATGGGACGCGTGTACGACCGGCGCGGGGCGGTCGTGCTGCTCGCGGTGCCGGTCGCGGCATCCGGCGCCGCGGTGGCGTTCGGCGGCAGCGCGCTGCTGGTGTGGCTCGGTGTCGCGATCTGGGGCGTGGTGAACGGCGTCCTGGATTCGACGGTCAAGGCGGTCGTGACCGAGCTGGTGCCACGGGACGCCCGCGCCGCGGCGTTCGGGTGGCTCGCGTTGGTGCGTGGCCTCGGCCTGCTCGTGGCAGGCGCCGTGCTCGGCGTCGCCTACGACCACAGCGTCGCGCTCGCCGTGTGGGTGATCGTCGGGGCGAACGTTGTGGCCCTGGCCGGCCTCTGGTCCGTCGTCGGGCCGGCGCGCCGTTAGTAGCGGGTGCCGACCGTTTCTGCGGCCAAGCCATCGAGGCGGGCCAGGTCGTCCGCGCTGAGTTCGACGTCCAGCGCGGCGACGTTCTGTTCCAGGTACTCGACCCGCTTCGTGCCGGGAATCGGCACGATGTCGGGGCCCCGCGAATGCACCCACGCCAGTGCCACCTGCCCGGGCAGGCAGCCTCGCTGGGCCGCGATCTCGCGGACGATGTCGACGATGCGCTGGTTGCCGCGCAGCGCGTCCGGCGTGAACCTGGGCAGGCGGCGCCGCGCGTCGTTGTCGGCGAGGCCGTCGGTGGAGCTGATCGTCGCGGTGAGGAAGCCCCGGCCCAGCGGGGAGAACGGCACAATGCCGATGCCGAGGCGCCGTGCCACGGGGAGCACCGCGTCCTCGATGCCTCGCGTCCACAGCGAGTACTCGCTTTGCACGGCGGTGATCGGGTGGGTGCGGTGCGCGGCCTCCAGCTGGTCCGCGTCGACCTCCGACACGCCCAGGTAGCGGACCTTGCCGGCCGCCACCAGCTCGGCCATCGCGGCGATGCTGTCCTCGATCGGCGTACGCGGGTCGACACGGTGCAGGTAGTAGAGGTCGATGCGGTCGGTGCGCAGGCGACGCAGCGACGCGTCGCAGGCCGCGCGGACATACTCGGGGCTGGTATCGAGTTCGAACCGCGCCGGGGCGGCGACGATGTCGCGGATCCCGCACTTGGTGGCGAGCACGAACTCGTCGCGGCGGGAGGCGAGCGCGCTGCCGAGCAGCCGCTCGTTCGCCCCGAAACCGGCGACTCCGGTGGTGCCGTACACGTCGGCTGTGTCGAGGAACGTGACGCCGAGATCGAGGGCGCGGTGCAGCGTGTTCGCCGAGGCAGTGTCATCGGGGAGGCCGTACGACTGGCTCATCCCCATGCAGCCGAGGCCCTGCGCGGAGACGACCAGGCCCTGGCCGCCGAGGGGAACGCTTCGCATGCGGAGAAGTTATGTGTTCGAGTGCGCTCCAACGCAAGCGAGTTGCCAGACGAGCAGCTCGCTCTGGCCACGCACTGCCGCCGTCTCGTCCGTGATCCGTGCCTCGTCGCTCGGGCCGAGCTCGACGTCGCCGAGCCTGATCCGGCCGCTCGCGACGAAGACGTACCCGAGCGGCGCCGCTCGAACGGTCGCCTCGCCGTCGACGCGCACCGCGTCGAACCGGGCACCAGGCAGTTGCACGCCGCCGCCGGTCCGGTACGTGGGCGGGCGGGCATCGCCGAGCAGCCACATCTGGACGAACCGCAGTTCGTCGGCGCCGCCGTTGCGCTCCACATGCTCGACTCCCGAGCCGGACGACAGGTGCGCAACCGTACCGGGGCGTACGGTTGCCCGTCCGACGAGCGAATCGGTGTGCTCGAGCGTACCGGCCAGCACCCAGGTGACGATCTCCAGTCCGCGATGAACATGTGCGGCAAAGCCGGCGCCCGGCGCGAGCAGGTGCTCGTCGCAGGTCACCAGCCCACCGAAGCGGAGGTTGGCGGCGTCGTAGTGC
>JBKOXO010000003.1:0-28202 GCA_046744105.1 Actinomycetota bacterium | reverse complement strand
AGCAAGGTGCAGCGCCGAGCGGCGCGCGAACGCGATCGTCTCGGCGACGTCGCCGGCGCTGGTGGGCCGCACGACCGCTTGCGGCTTGACGTCGTGGAAGCGTTCAAGCGCGGGTTTGCGGGCGTCGTCGTAGTCGGGGTCACCAGGCTGGATGACGGTGCCGTCAATCGCGGCCTGCAGCGCGTCGAACATGCCCCGCAGGCTAGCCGAGTGTCGGACGAGCCAGGTCACCTCCGCTCACCTTGCGGCTACATTAAAGATGACTAAGCTAGTTAAAACAGCTTAGGATGAGGCCGGAGGAGGGTCATGAAGTCCTGCCTTCTGCCGGTGCTGCCCCCGCAGTCACCGGTTTGGCTTCGCCGGCGAGCTGAAGTCGGCGTACACGACCAGGTTCTGTTCCGTAGCGGGAGCTATCGCAGCAATGCACTTCACCCGCATCAGCGATTGCACGAGCGGGCGCAACTCACGCCGGCGCATTTCGCACGGTGGTTGACGCTGTGGCGGGCGGCGGTGGACGACCGGTTCCGCGGCCCGAAAGCGCAATTGGCGAAGCTTTCGGCCGAGCGCATCGCCGGGTCGATGAGCCGTCGCATCACGGGCCACGCCGTAGCCACCGATTCCTTTCTGCCGTGACAGCGCGACTCGGCACCGTCGAGAGAAGAGACGAAACCAGCCCTTCTTGCGCGCGAGAAAGATCCCGTGCGCGCCGTGTTCGGCGTCGACCATCGCATGGCCGATGAAGGGAGAGCGCCCCGGAGCGGGCGCCACGAATTCGACGAAAGCCGCCTTACGCGGGGCGAGGTCTAGGGTCTGGGCGGCACTGCGATCCGGGTTTCCCGGCCGCGGCACGGAGGCGCCTATTTGCCTGTGCGATGCGGACACCCAGCGAGGCCATCAGTGCAGCCGCCGTGACGGGCGCCGCGGTGACGATGCCGTCCCAAGAGTGTTCGCTCAGCAGGCCGGCACCGGCGCCAAGCGCCACGACCAGTGCCGGGACACCGACGAGGAGGTACGAGCGGCCGAGGGCACGGAAGAACGCGACCCGCTGGCGAGGCTCGAGGGTGCGGCTCGCGACGCGGGCTACGACGGCAACGGCGACGTAACCGCCGACCCAGACGCAGCTGGCCAGCGTGAAGACCCCGAGCAGGATCGCCTGGCTAGTAGCAGACATGAGGTGTCCTCAGGGTGCGTGCCGGCGGGTGACCCGCAGCCCGGACCAACCGTCGGCCGACGGCTGCCGCGCAAATCCGTAGCCGGTCGCGTCGAAGTCGCGCATCCACCTGCAGACGTGCTGTAGGTCGGCGCCTCGGCTGGAGTGCACGTCGGCGGACTGGCCGGCCCGCAGCCGCAGTAGTCGTTCGATGCATAGCTGTACGGCTCGCTCGCGAGGCAGCGCATCCAGCCGGATCACCACCGGCGTGTCGGTCGGGGAAAGCCAGGCCTGGGCACCTGAGCGCAGGTCGGCGGCCGCCGGCACGTCGTCGAGGGTGGCCGCGATCAGCGCCAGCACCGGGTCGGCGCGCCGGCGCAGATCGCGCAGCAGCAGCGCGTGTTCTCCAGCGAGGGCGTGGCGGTCGACCTCGGGCGTGGTGGCCGCCGACCATTCCTGAGCGCTCGTCACTGCGGTCATCAGGCCTCCAATCTCCGCCTGCAAGTTTACATGAATGAATTCGGTAAAAACCAATGATTGGTGCGGGCGAGGACGTGCACAGGCCGGTCCGACGCGATTGACCGGTCGCTGGCGGGACCATAGTCTGTGGCCGGATCGCCAGCCGCCAGAAAGCTCGGGATCATGACGATAGAGGCGCGGCAGCCGGCACCCGTCGGCGAGTCTGTGGGTCGCCGCCCGGTACTGATGCTGGCCCTCGCGACCGTCGGGTTCGCCGTCAACTTTTGGGCATGGGCGCTGCTCTCGCCGCTCGGACCGAGGTTCAAGGATTCCCTGCACCTGTCGGCGTTCCCGGAGGCGCTGGTCGTCGCGGTGCCGGTCATCGTCGGCTCGGTGGGCCGCATCCCGGTGGGTGGGCTGACCGACCGGTTCGGCGGGCGGGTGATGTTCCCGGTCGTGTCCTTCGTGGGGATCGCGCCGGTGCTCTACCTCGGCCTGGCCGGCCACTCCAGCCTCGCCGGATTGCTTGTGGGCGGCTTCTTCCTCGGCATAGCCGGGACGGCGTTCGCGGTCGGCGTGCCGTTCGTGAATGCCTGGTTCCCGCCACAGCGGCGCGGGCTGGCCATCGGGATCTTCGGCGCCGGCATGGGTGGCACTGCGATCAGTGCGCTGACCACGGTCAAGCTGGCCGATGCGCACGGCATCGCGTTCCCCTTCGTGCTCACGGCGATCGTGCTGGCTTGCTACGGCGTGCTCGCCGCCCTTCTGCTGCGTGACGCCCCGGGACGTGTCGTGCCGACGCAGCCGCTCGGGGTTCGGCTCGCGGCGACGCTGCGGGTGCCGATCACCTGGCAGGCGTCCGTGCTGTACGCGGTGGCCTTCGGCGGGTACGTCGCGTTCAGCGTGTACCTGCCGACCTATCTGAAGAACGCCTACGGGCTAACTCAGTCCGACGCGTCGAACAAGATGGCTGGCTTTGTGCTGCTGGCGGTCGTGATGCGCCCGGTCGGTGGCTGGCTGTCAGATCGGTTCGCGCCCAGCCCGGTGCTCCTGGGCGCGTTCGCCGTCATCACGGTGGCGGCACTCGTGCAGTCGTCGACGCCGTCGCTCACCCCGACCGGCACCATCGCGTTCCTGACCATGGCCGCCGCTCTCGGTGCCGGGGCTGGAGCCGTGTTTGCGCTGGTCGCGAGGCGTGCCCCGGCGAACCAGGTCGGCGCGGTCACCGGCGTGGTCGGCGCGGCCGGTGGGCTCGGTGGGTTCGTGCCGCCGCTCGTGATGGGGGGCGTGTACGGAGGGCTCGGTAGCTACGCCGTGGGGCTGCTGGCGCTGAGCGCGGTGGCCGCGGGCGTGCTGGTGCTCACCGCCACCGTGGTACGCAAGCCTGCGGTGTCCCGAGGCGTGTGAGCACCGCTGATGGCGGTCCGTACCGGTCAGTACGGAGCACTGATCCGGCGCCACTTGCGCCCGCCCGTCCCTGGCTCGGTCGGCGGGACGGCGCGGCGGCTGCGGTACACGATGTAGGGCCGCCACAGGTACCACAGCGGGTAGCTCCAGGCGTGGACGAGCCGGGTGAACGGCCACAGCCCCCAGATCAGCCAGGCACTGGCGGCGTGGACCTGGTACACGACCGGCGCGTTGGCGATCGTGTGCACCTGGGGGTTGCCGCTGAACAGTCCGCGGAACCAGGGGGCGACGGTGGTGCGGTAGTCGTAGCCGTGGCCGAACAGGTTGATTCCTATGGTAGGGATGATGCCGGTGACGATGATGGCAAGCAGCAAGATGAGCGCGACATAGTCGACGGGTGTGGTGGTGGCGCGCACCCGGGGGACGAACAGCCGTCGGCCGGCCAGCACGATCACGCCACCGATTACGAGCACTGCGGCGAGCGTGCCGGCCGCGGCGGAGAACCACCGGTACGCGTCCTCGGGGATGCCGATGGCGTGTGTCCACCGTTCCGGGATGAGCACGCCGATCACGTGCCCGGCGATGGCGGCGAACGTGCCGTAGTGGAAGATCGGGCTGCCCCACTTGAGCAGGCGCCGTTCCTGGAGCTGGGTGGATCGGCTGGTCCAGCCGAACTGGTCGTAGCGCCAGCGCCAGATGTGCCCGACGACGAAGATGCCGAGTGCGAGGTAGGGCAGCGCCACCCACAGGAGGATCTCGCCACTGGATGCGTTGGTCACCGGGCGCCTCCGGTCAGGTATTCCGGCGGCGCGAACGGCTCGAGCCCGACGTCCTCGTGCGGTGGCCCGTCCTCCCACGCTCGGCGCACCACGGCGAGTTCACGGCGGCCCAGCCCGGGTAGCTGAGCGCAGACGGCGTCCAGTACGCCAGCGTACGGTGTCTCGGCGTCGTGCAGTGCGCGACGCAGCAGTTCCAGGTCGGCGCGGTGCGCGTGCAGCAGCGCGGTGCCCTTGCTGCTGAGTGCGGCAAAGTCCAGCACCATGGGCAGGTAGTCGGGCAACTCGTCGTCGGTCGGAGCGTACCCTGCGGTACGGTAGGCATTCTTGAACGCGAGCATCGACATGCCGCGCTTGCGTGTGTCGCCGTAGCGGTGGTAGGTGAGGTAGAGAGCGCAGCGGCGGCGCAGATCGAAGGTCGCCACGTAGTGCTCGGCGACGGCGCGCGGGTCGGTGACCCGCAGCCAGGCTAGGAAATCCTCGAACGCGCGCCGGGTCGCCTTCGGTGTGGTCGATGCGGCGGCGCGGTCGAGTTCGGCGAGACCGGCGAACAGCGCTGCGGTGGGGTACTGGAGCAGCACGGACGCGAGCTTGTACGCACTGGTCATGAAGGCGCCTCGCCGAGGACGTTCAGGTGCAACCGGCCGTCGTCGCCCCGCTGGTGTGCCGGGCGGTAGCTCTGCACCCCGTGCGGACCGGGTGGTCCGTGCCCGCCCATGCCTGGGCCGCCCTCTGTGTCGAGGCTGCAGAACAGCTGCTCGTGCTGCGCCATCAGCCGGCCCGCGTCCTCGGTATGGGCCGCAGGGATGACATAGCGGTCGTCGTACTTGGCGATCGCAAGAAGGCGGTACAGCTCGTCCAGCTCGTCGAGGCCGGCCTCGACCGACACAGGCAGCGACTCGTCGACGGAAAGGCCCAGCTGTCCGGCGCGCTGGATCGCCCGCATGGCCGCGAGCTTGCGCAGCACGGCGCGGACCGGCGCGGTATCCCCGGCGGTGAACAGGTTCGCGAGGTACTCGATCGGTATGCGCAGCTCCTCGATCGCGGCGAAGATCTGCCCGTCGTGGCCGGCGGTGATGTCGGCGACCGGCGACAGCGGCGGGATGTACCAGACCATCGGCAGGGTGCGGTATTCCGGATGCAGCGGCAGGGCCACTTTGTGGCGGCACGCCAGGGCGTACACCGGCGAGCGGCGCGCCGCGTCGATCCAGTCGGGCGGGATGCCGGCACGCGCCGCCTCCGCCTGCACGTCGGGGTCGTCCGGGTCGAGGAACACCGACAGCTGCGCCTCGTAGAGGTCCGTCACGTCGGGCGTCGCGGCGGCGGGCAGCACCCGGTCGGCGTCGTACAGGAACAGGCCCAGGTAGCGCAATCGGCCCACGCACGTCTCCGAGCAGATCGTCGGCTGCGCGGACTCGATGCGCGGGTAGCAGAACGTGCACTTCTCCGCCTTGCCGGTCCGGTGGTTGAAGTACACCTTCTTGTAGGGGCAGCCCGACACGCAGAATCGCCAGCCGCGGCAACGATCCTGATCGACGAGCACGATGCCGTCCTCGGCCCGCTTGTACAGCGCGCCGGACGGGCACGACGCGACACAGGACGGGTTGAGGCAGTGCTCGCAGATGCGCGGCAGGTAGAACATGAACACCTGCTCGAACTCCATCTTCACGCGCTCCTCGAGCCCGGCCAGGTTCGGGTCATCGACGGCATGCTCCGGTGCGCCGGCGAGATCGTCGTCGAAGTTGCTGCCCCAGCTGACCGTCAGGTCCCGACCGGTCAGCGCGGAGATCGAGTGCGCGCTCGGATTACGCGTGCCCAGCGGCGCGTCGATCAGTGTGCCGTAGTCGTAGGTCCACGGGTCGCCGTAGTCGTCGACCGTCGGCAGGTCCGGGTTGTAGAAGATCGACAGCAGCTTGCGCAGCCGTCCGCCGGCCTTGAGCTGCAGGCGCCCCTTGCGGTCGAGCGTCCACCCGCCGTGCCACTGCTCCTGGTCTTCATACCGCTTCGGGTAGCCGAGGCCGGGCTTGGTCTCGACGTTGTTGAAGTAGACGTACTCGGTACCGGGACGGTTCGTCCACGTCTGCTTGCAGGTAACCGAGCAGGTGTGGCAGCCGATGCACTTGTCGAGGTTCATCACCATCGCGACCTGTGCCATCACTCTCACTGCCGGTCCCCCCGACCGATCGAGACAGAGATGATCTTGGAGTTGTGGTCGCTATTCAGCCACAACTCCAAGATCATCACGGGTGGGGCGGGGCGGCGGGTCGCTGTCGGTGTCGGTGTCACTGCCAGGCCACCTCCTGGGCGCGGCGGCGAATCACGCAGATCTCGTCGCGCTGATTGCCGGTCGGGCCGTAGTAGTTGAACGCGTAGGAGAACTGGCCGTAGCCGCCGATCATGTGCGTCGGCTTGATCACCAGCCGGGTGAGCGAGTTGTCGCCGCCGCCGTGCCAGCCGGAGATCTCCGAGCGCGGGGTCATCAGATGGCGGTCCTTGGCGTGGTACATGAACACCGTGCCCTGGGGCATCCGGTGCGTGACGACCGCGCGGCAGACGACGACGCCGTTGCGGTTGTAGGCCTCGATCCACTCGTTGTCCTTGACGCTGATCGTCGCGGCGTCGGCCGGGCTCATCCAGATCACCGGCCCGCCCCGGAACAGCCGCAGCATGTGCAGGTTGTCCTGGTACTCCGAGTGGATCGACCACTTCGAATGGGGCGTCAGATACCGCACCGTGATCTCCGGATGGCCGGCCTCGCGCACGCCCTGCTCGCCGAAGTGCCGCACGTAGTCCAGCGGCGGACGGAACGTCGGCAGCCACTCGCCGTACTCGGCGATCCAGTCGTGGTCGAGGAGGAAGTGCATCCGCCCGGTCAGCGTGTGCCAAGGTTTCCGGCGCTCGACGTTCACCACGAACGGCGAGTAGCGCCGGCCGCCGGTCTCGCTGCCGGACCACTCCGGCGAGGTGATCACGGCCCGGGGCTGCACCTGAGTGTCGCTGAACGAGATCCGTTCGCCGGCGCGTTCCTCGGCGAGGTCGGCCAGGTGCACGCCGGTGCGCCGCTCCAGGTCACGCCAGCCCTGCACCGCCACGCCCCCGTTCGTCGTCCCGGACAGCGCCAGGATCGCCTCGGCCAGCTGCACGTCGCGGGCCAGCGACGGCCGTCCGGCCCCGACGCCGCCGTGGACGGTGCCGTTGGCCCGACGCAGGTAGTCCACCGCCGCGGTGGGCTTCCACGTCACGCCCTTCGTCGAGGTGCCGAGCGTGTCGACGAGCGGCCCGAGCGCGGCCATCTTCTCCGCGACCGCGGCGTAGTCGCGCTCGATGGTGACCAGCCGGGGCATAGTCACCCCTGGCACCGGCTCGCACTCGCCGGCCTTCCAGTCGAGGACCCGCCCACCCGGCTGGGCCAACTCGTCGGCGGTGTCGTGCATGAGTGGCACGGCGACGACGTCGGTGCGCTTGCCCAGGTGGGTCGCCGCCAGCCGGGAGAACTGCTCGGCGATCAGCCGGAATGCGTCGAAGTCTGTGCGGGTCTCCCACGGCGGCGCGATCGCCGGATTGAACGAGTGCACGAACGGGTGCATGTCCGTGGTGGAGATGTCGTGCTTCTCGTACCAGGTCGCCGCGGGCAGTACCACGTCGGCGTACGTGCAGGTGCTGGTCATCCGGAAGTCGATCGCGGTGGCCAGGTCGAGCTTGGCGCGCGGCGCCTCGTCGCGCCACGCCACTTCTGCCGGGCGCAGCCGCGGCGGCGACTCCTGGGCACGCACCGCATCCTCGACACCCAGCAGGTGCCGCATGAAGTACTCCATGCCTTTGCCGGACGAGCCGAGCAGGTTCGCCCGCCACACCGTCATCACGCGCGGCCAGTTCGCCGGGTCGTCCGGGTCATCGCCCGCGAAGCGCAGCCGACCCGCGCGCAACTCGTCGACCACGTAGTCGGGCACCAGCATGCCCGCCCGCGCGGCGTCGTCGGCAAGGTCGAGCGGGTTGCGGTTGAACGCCGGATGCGACGGCGTCCAGCCCATCCGTGACGCCTGCGCCAGGCAGTCCGCGAACGTGCGGCCGGCGAGCCGGCCGGTACCCAGCGGGCTGGCCAACTCGTCCGCGGCGAAGCTCTCGTAGCGCCACTGGTCGGTGTGCAGGTAGAAGAACGACGTCCCGGTCATGTGCCGTGTCGGGCGCTGCCAGTCAAGAGCGAACGCCATCTGCTGGAACCCGGTCAGCGGGCGCACCTTCTCCTGCCCGACGTAGTGCGCCCAGCCTCCGCCGTTCACCCCCTGGCAGCCACACAGCATGAGCAGCGTGAAGAACGTTCTGTAGATCTGGTCCGAGTGGTACCAGTGGTTGGTGCCGGCGCCCATGCAGATCATCGACCGGCCGTGTGACAGCTCGGCGTTTTGCGCGAACTCGCGAGCCACCCGGATCGCTGCCGTGGCGGGCACAGATGTGATCCGCTCCTGCCATACCGGGGTGTACGGGTGATCATCGTCGTATCCCGACGGCCACTCACCGGGCAGCCCGGGGCGGGGCACCGCGTACTGCGCCAGCAGCAGGTCGAGCACCGTGGTAACCAGGCGCCCGCCCACCCGGAGCGCCGGCACACCTCGGCGTATGGTCGCGCCGCCCTCCGTTTCCCCGACGTCGAAGCGCGGCAGGTCCAGGGCCACCGCTTCGGACTGGTGTTCGGAAAGCGTGAGCAGCGGGTCGATCTCGCCCAGGTCGAGGTTCCACCGGCCCGCACCGGCCTCGCCGTAGCGGAAACCCAGCGAGCCGTTCGGGACCCGCGGCTCTCCCGTGGCGTCGAGCAGCACGGTTTTGTGCGCAGCTCCCTCGCCCGTCTCGCCGATGTCGGCGGCGGTGAGGAAGCGGTCCGGGACGTACGCGTCACCGCGCTCGCGCAGCGTCACCAGGAATGGCAGGTCGGTGTAGGTCTTGACGTAGTCCGTGAAGTACGGCACCTGCCGGTCGCGGTAGAACTCCGAGAGGATCACGTGGCCCATCGCCATCGCCAGAGCACCGTCGGTGCCGGGCGCTGCAGGCAGCCAGTCGTCGGCAAACTTGGTGTGGTCGGAGAAGTCGGGGCTGACCACCACGACCTTCTGCCCGCGGTAGCGCGCTTCCGTCATGAAGTGCGCGTCCGGGGTACGCGTGATCGGCAGGTTCGTGCCCCAGATCATCAGGTAGGACGCATTCCACCAATCGCCGGACTCCGGCACGTCGGTCTGATCGCCGAATACCTGCGGCGATGCGATGGGCATGTCGGCGTACCAGTCGTAGAACGACAGGATCGTCCCGCCGATCATCGACAGAAACCGGGTGCCCGCCGAGTAGGACACCTGCGACATCGCCGGGATCGGGGAGAAGCCGACCACCCGATCCGGGCCGTATCGCTTGACGGTGTGCACATGCGCCGCCGCGATCAGCTCGCTCACCTCCGGCCACGACGAGCGCACGAACCCGCCCATGCCGCGGGCGCTCTTGTACCGTGTCGATCGCTCGGGGTCGCCGGTAATCTCCGCCCAGGCCGCTACTGGATCACCCAGCCGGTTGCGGGCCTCGCGCCACATCTCGAGCAACGGCCCACGCACATACGGGAAGCGCACCCGCGACGGCGAGTACGTGTACCACGAGAACGACGCACCGCGCGGGCAGCCGCGCGGCTCATATTCCGGCGAGTCCGGGCCCACCGACGGATAGTCGGTCTGCTGCGTCTCCCAGGTGATGATGCCGTCCTTGACGTACACCTTCCACGAGCACGACCCGGTGCAGTTGACCCCGTGCGTCGAGCGGACCACCTTGTCGTGCCGCCACCGCTCCCGATAGAACGCCTCCGCGCCGCGTCCGCCCGTGCGGTGCACCTCCCGATAGTCCGGGGAAGGCTCTCCCGGCGTGAAGAATTGCGCGCGCCGTAACAACGACTCCACCGGCTCGCCCGCCGGCAACAGTGGCGCCAGCAACTCGCGACCCGGTGACGGCTCGACCATCCGATCACCCCGATCCGCCGCAGTTGGTGATACGACGTTGGTCTGCTCCGACCCTAGCCAGGCCGTCGATAACTGCCAACGGCCTCGCGAAGATTGGGGTTCTACCTAATCGGCATGGAACAATGGTCTGGTGGCCAGCACCGTGCCTCGTCGCACCGATCCCGAGGGGCCGGCTCCGTTTGGGGAGAGCCGGACGCGGGTGCTCGCAGCACTACAGGACGCCGGTCGTCCCGTTGACGTCACCGAAGTAGCGAAGTTGGTCGGCTTGCACGTGAACACGGCCCGCTTCCATCTCGACGCGCTGGTCGACGCCGGTGTCGCGGGCCGTCAGACCGAGCAGCGTGAGCGGCCAGGCCGCCCCCGCACGCTGTATGCGGCGCGACCGGATGCGGAGCGTGCCGGCGTTCGCAGCTACCAACTCCTAGCCGAGATTCTCACCAGCTTCGTCGCGGCGCAGATTCCGCAACCAGCGCGTGCCGCGCAGAAGGCCGGCCGGGAGTGGGGGCGGTACTTGACCGAACGACCAGGCCCATTCGAGCGGGTCACCGCCGCTACCGCGACCCGTCACCTTGTCGACGCACTCGACAGCCTCGGCTTCGCCCCCGAGGCCAAGAGTGCGGGCACCAAGCGACAGATCCTGCTGCACCACTGCCCGTTCCGAGAGTCGGCAAGCAAACACCAGGAGGTGGTCTGCTCCGTCCACCTCGGACTGATGCAGGGCATGCTCGCCGAACTCGACGCTCCCATCGACACGGACCGGTTGGATCCTTTCGTCGAACCGAACCTGTGCATCGCGCGCCTGACCCGACGCCCTCAGCCGGGTGGCACTCCGACCCGGCTCGGGCGGGTAGCTAAGCGAGTTGCTTCCGGGCAGCGCTTGGCGACGCTCAGCTCGTCCGCGTTGACCCGACCTATTGGGTAAAACGCTTCGCCGAGCGGGTGTTGTGCCGGTCGCGGTGGTGCCATGCGGGGTCGGACTCGCGAGCCAGCTGGCCGAGGCTGAGTGCGCCCACCAGCAAGCCGAAGTCGCGCAGCGCTACGTCATAAAACCCCGGATAGCTAAGCAGGTTGACGATAATGCCGGCCAACCAGAGAGCCACCACGTAGCTGGCGTATCGGGGCTTGAGCGCCACGGCGAGCCCAGCAACGGTCTCTATTACGCCGACCACGTACATCGCGGTCTGCGCAGAGAACGGCAACTGCCTGACAATCCACGGCGCGAGGTACTGCGGCCAATAGGTCATCCCGTTGGCGAACTTGTCTATGCCCATCCAGACCGGCAGCACTGCGAATCCGGCTCGAAGCAGGAGGAACGCGCCGTAGGCGGGCTCGGTGCGGGCACGACTCAGCGCATCGCGGAGGCCATGAGCACGAGCATGAGGCGTGTGCATGACGGTGGCAGTCACGGCAACCTCCTTGTAAAATCAATGGCTACTACTTTTACAGTAACCACGGGTGGACAGTATTTGTCAATGGGTCTTGGCGTTAGAGTTGGTGTATGAACCCGGAGACGACGCCAGGGCTGGAGTCGCTGGACCGGCTGACCTCGCTTGACGACCCGGTCCGTCGGCGGCTGTATCTGTTCATCAGCGACCAGCCGGCGCCGGTGTCCCGGGACGAGGCCGCCGCCGCGGCGGGCATCGGGCGCACCCTGGCCGCCTACCACCTGGACAAGCTCACCGAGGCCGGGCTGCTCGTGAGCAGCTACCGCCGCCAGCCAGGACGTGGTGGCCCCGGGGCCGGACGACCCGCGAAGCGGTATGCGCGCGCGAGCCAGGAGTTCACGCTCAGCGTGCCGCCGCGCGCCTACGAGTTGTTGGCCAGGGTGCTGGTCGCAGCGGTCGAGCGGGACGCCGATGGCACAGTGCAGGCAGCACTCGCGAGGGCCGCGCGGGGCGCCGGCCACGCGGCGGGCCAGGAGGCCGGCACGCTGCTCGGGGCGCTGCGCCGCTGTGGCTACGAACCGGCCCGAGGCCCGGGCGGGGAGATCGAGTTGCGCAACTGTCCGTTCCACCGGGTTGCTCAGGACCACCGTGAGGTCGTCTGCGCCCTGAACCTTCGCCTGGTGCGGGGCATCGTCGCCGGCACGGGAGACCGCGCGGCGCACGCCCGGCTCGACCCGCGGCCGGAGCGCTGCTGCGTCACGATCCGCCGCGTCGGGACCGCGTCATGACTCGTCCGGCGGCCGGCCGGCTCAGCACCTCGGCGAGGACCGCGGCCTGACTGATATCGCTGCGTTTCGTGGCGGTCAGGAGCGTGAGCGGGCCGGCGGTCGCGAGCTCGCGCAGGTGAACCACGGCCGTGGCGCGCTCGGGCTCATCAAGTTCGGCACGGTACCGGCGGGCGAACTCGGCGTACCGCTCCGGATCGTGGCCGTACCACGTACGCAAGCCAGTTGACGGAGCGACCTGCTTGCACCACTCGTCGAGATGCGCGTGGTCCTTGCCGAGCCCGCGCGGCCAGACCCGGTCGACGAGCACCCGCTGGCCATCGCCGGCCTGCGGCTCGTCGTAGACCCGCCGTACCTGGACGTGAAGCGTGCTCGCCATGAGCGGTCTCCCTTCTGCCGGCACGAGCCTTCCCGTAAATACCCGACCCTATGACCGCGCCGCCCAGCACGGCGTTCGTCCTCGGCGGCGGCCTGCTCGGCGCGTCGCACGTCGGCATGCTGCGGGCGTTGTTCGAAGACGGCATCCGTCCCGACGTGGTGCTGGGTACGAGCGTCGGTGACGACATTCCAGACGTTCCGGGTCACTATTATTCCAGTAATTAGAAGCCATATACCAGCAATTGCAATAATCGTATTACCAATTGCCATTACGCGTTGGCTTGAACGCCACTCGAACATGCTCTTTGGGCTCACATCAGCAGCTCCGCGCGAGATGATTGCACTAGCGTGCTGAAGAACAGTCCAACGATACTAACCGTGCACCAGGAAATCGAGCCACCATCTCCACCGTTAACTATGGACGGTACTGAACATTCGGCAACGGTAGGTACTTCGCTGCAGGTGCTTTCTCCCTGAAGGCCAGTCCAAGCCGGCAGTGGGTGCTGACGGCCTCGCCGCGTCACGTACCAGCGCCGATGATCGCTGCTGGTTGAGCGGCGATCACGGGCGCACGCTGCGGCCGATGACGGGGGAGCGCAACGGCGACTTCCAGGCCTCCGGTTGGTCGCGGTGTGACGCTGAGGTGGGCGTCGTGGGCGCCGGCGATGGCGGCGACGATCGAAAGGCCCAGGCCGTGCCCATCGGGGTGGCTGGTGCGTTCGCCGGTGAGTCGTTCGAAAGGTCGCAGCAGGCGGTCGATTTCGCCGGCCTCGATGACGGGGCCGGTATTGGCGATGGTGAGCCGGACGTGACCCTCGCCGGTCGAGGTCGCGACGGCGAGGTATCCGCCATAGCAGTTGTAGCGCGCGGCGTTGTCCACGAGGTTGGCGATCAGCCGCTTGAGAAGCTCCGGGTTGCCGGTGGTCCATGCCTCGGCGAGGTCGACGCGTAGCTCAGCATCGCCGAGCGCTTGAGCTTGCCGTTGCCGAAGGACCGCCCTGGTGAGTGCGGCGACTTCCACCGGGTCGCGCCGATCGAGGCCGCGTTCACTGGTGGCGAGGGTCAAGAGGGCTTCGAGGAGCCGTTCCTGGTCCTGGCTGGAGACGACGAGTTCTTCGATAGTGCCGCGCAGCGTCTCGGGCGTCGCGTCCGGGTCCGCCAACGAAACCTCGGCCAGGGCACGCTCCCAGGTCAGTGGGGTGCGCAGCTCGTGGGAGACATTCGCGATGAACCGGCGCTGAGCGTCGAAGGCGGTCTCCAGGCGGGCGAGCAGGCCGTCGATGGTGTCGGCGAGTTCCTTTACCTCGTCGTCCGGACCGGTGATTGCCAGCCGCTGGTGGAGATTGTGCTGGGAGATGTGCTTGGCGGTGGAGGTCATCGCGCGCAACGAGCGCAACACCCGGCCGGCGACGAACCAGCCGACCGCGAAGGCGAGCAGCGTGGCGGCGCCCAGCGCGATGCCGGACTGCACGAGCAGTTGGTGCAGATCGGCGGCGTGCTGGTGTGCCGCCTGCTGCCGTAGCTGGTGCACTTGGCCGCTGATGCTGCTCGGGACGAGCGTCGTCACTCCGCCGTCGCCGGTGGTGATCCGAGGTGTCCCGCCGATGTTCTCGACGAGCGTCGTTGGCCCGGTGGCGTGCGCGACCAGCACGTAGGTGAGGGCAAGCACGGCAGCGCCTGCCACGAGGAACAGCCCGCCGTAGAGGAGCGTCAGCCGGAACCGGACCGTGCGCCGCGGCAGGCGGGCCAGCAGGCGTCGGGCGAGCCGCGTCGACATCCGCATTGGGATCAGGTGCCTCTCGTCAGATGCGGTAGCCGCCAGGTGGCACAGTCTCGATGACGGCGGGGTCGCCGAGCTTGCCGCGCAACCGGCTGATGGTGGTCTTGACGGTGGTCGTGAATGGGTCGGCCATCTCGTCCCACACCGCGGTGAGCAGTTCTTCGGCTGTGACGACACGGCCCTGCGCGGTGAGGAGATGTTCGAGTACGGCGAACTCCTTCGGGCTCAGTGCCAGCTGCCGGCCGGAGCGCGTGGCAGTACGGCGTCCGGGATCGAGGCAGAGGTCGCCGTGAACGAGAACCGGCGGTACGGGCGGGGTCGCACGCCTGGCCAGGGCACGAATGCGGGCGACCAACTCGGCGAAGGCGAACGGCTTGGATAGATAGTCGTCCGCGCCGAGGCCGAGGCCTTCCACACGGTCGGTGACGGAACTGGCGGCGGTCAGCATGAGCACCCGTGCCCGGTGCCCCTCGGCGACGAGCCGACTGCACACCTCGTCGCCGTGGACGCGGGGCAGGTCGCGGTCGAGCACGACGACGTCGTAATCGGTGACGGTGACGCACTCCAACGCGTCCGCGCCGTCGAAGGCGACATCGACCGCGATGCCCTCACGACGCAGCCCGGTCGCCACGGTGGTGGCGAGCTTGGCGTGGTCTTCGGCTAACAGCACCCTCATCCGTGTCCTCCTGCTCGACACTCCGGGCAACTCTCGGCCTGCCAGCTGAGAAACGGCAAGGAGGCCGATGTGACGAGCTTGCCTGGTGGCCGGTTACAGCGCGGTGTCAACGAGACCGGCCTGGCACCGCACGCGTCATACAACGGCTTCGGACGACATCCGGCCGAGAGGAATTCGATCATGCAAATGACATACCGCATCAGTGGAGTCGCGCGGCTTGCGGTAGCGGCGGGCGGGGTCGTGCTGGCGCTCGCTGCGTGCAGCAGCGGCGCCTCGGGCAATGCCGCCGGCGGCTCGTCATCGAGCTCGGCATCGCCGTCGGCGAGCCCGGGTGCACGGTCCGGACCGGCCTATGCGCAGTGCATGCGCCAGCACGGGGTGACGAATTTCCCCGATCCACGGGGCCCGAACCAGAACCAGTTCCTGATTTCTGCGGCCGTGCAGAACAACCCGCATTTCCAGGCCGCGAGCTCGGCCTGTGAGTCGCTGCGGCCGCTGCAGGGCAGCGGCGGAGGTTCGTCCGGCGGCGTCAGCCAACAGCAGCTGCTGGCGTTCGCGCAGTGCATGCGTGCCAATGGGGTACCGCAGTTCCCAGACCCTGACCCGAACGGCGCGCTGAACATGGGCGGTGTCGACTCGAGCAGCCCGCAGTTCCAGCAGGCGCTGCAGATGTGCACGGCGAAGACCGGGCTGCAGCTGGGCGGTCAGTGACCATGACCGAACCGGTCACCGACCTGGAGACGCGGCAACCGCGGCGGCGACGCGCAGGTCTCGCTGCGGCGCTGGTTGCCGTGCTCGCCGCCGCCGCGGTGCTCGATCTGGCGCACCCGCTCGGTAGCAGCCCCGGCCATCCGTTCGGGCACCCGCACCCGGCCAACACCTCCGGGAGCGATGCCAGCGACGGGACGTCCACGTGGACCGTGACTCGGCGGACCCTCTTGTCACAGGTCACCGATGACGCGACCCTGGGTTACGCCGACAGCTATACGGTGATCAACCAGCTCGGCGGTGCCGGAAGTGGTTCGGCCGGCACCGGTCAGGGATCGGCTCCGGCGGGCGGGGCGGGTACGGGCGGCGGCCAGTCGGGTCGTCGCGACGTGGTGACCGAGCTGCCCAAGCCGGGACAGGTCATCCGGCAGGGCCAGGTGCTCTACCGCGTCGACGGCGAACCGGTCGTGTTGCTCTACGGATCTACGCCCGCGTTCGGCTCCCTGTCCGAAGGTGTGACGAACAGCGACAACGTGCGGCAGCTCAACGCCGACCTGGTGGCTCTCGGCTATGCGAGCAGGTCGGAGCTGGATCCGTCCTCGGACGAATTCGGGGCGGCCACGACAGATGCGGTCGAGAAGTTGCAGGACCACCTTGGCGTCGACCAAACCGGCGAGCTGGACTTCGGCGACGTGGTGTTCCTGCCCACCGCGATACGGGTGAGCACCGTGTCGGCCACGCTCGCCGGCTCGCTCAGCGCAGGTAACCCGGTGCTGAGCGGCACCTCGACGTCGCGCCAGGTCACCGTCGACGTGGACACCGGCGAGCAGTCGGAGGTCAAGGTCGGCGACCAGGTGACCGTCACACTCCCGAACAACCAGACCACGCCCGGCGTGGTGGAAGGCATGGGCACCATCGCCTCGAGCGCGTCCGGGTCTGCGGGCGGCACCCAGCCGAACGGCTCAGCGGACACCGGTTCCGGAGGTGGCTCGTCATCGGGCTCAGGAGGTAGCTCGTCATCCGGTTCAGGAAGCTCATCGGATTCCACCGTCGAGGTCGACGTTCGCCTGATCCACCCGAGCACAGCGCAGGTCTGGGATCAGGCTCCGGTCCAGGTCACGATCACCACGGATACTGTCCGGGACGTGCTCGTCGTGCCCGTCGTGGCACTACTCGCCCAGGCCGGCGGCGGCTACGCGGTCGAGGTGGTCGACGGGGACGGCACGCGCCATCTCGTACCTGTGTCGCTGGGACTGTTCGACGACGCGCACGGGCTCGTCCAGGTCACCGGCACGGGGCTCACTGTGGGGCAGCGCGTCGTGGTGCCGAAGCTATGACCAGCCACGCGTTCGCCTCCATGTCCCCGTTGTCCGCCAGGGATTCCGCGCGGCCGATTGTTCAGCTCGACGGGGTGCGCAAGACCTACCCCGGGCACCCGCCGGTGGCCGCGCTGCACGGCGTGAGCCTGACCGTTTGCGAGGGCGAGCTTGTCGCGATCGTCGGCCCGTCCGGATCCGGCAAGACGACACTGCTGCAGGTCATGGGGACGTTGGATCGACCCACGGCGGGCACGGTGCGGATCAGTGGGATGGATGCGTCGATGCTGACCGACCGGGAACTTGCCGGCCTGCGGGCGAGCCGCATCGGCTTCGTCTTCCAGCAGTTCTTTCTCGCAGAACATGCCACGCTGCTCGACAACGTCGCCGACGGGTTGCTCTACGCCGGCGTTGCACACCGGGAGCGGCAGGCACGCGCGGCCGAGGCGCTTGCCGCGGTCCACCTGGGCGATCGGCTGCGCACCCACCCCACACGGCTCTCCGGTGGGCAACGTCAGCGCGTGGCCATCGCCCGCGCGCTCGTAGGGCAGCCGGATCTCGTGCTCGCCGACGAGCCCACCGGCAATCTGGACCATGCCACCGGCCAGTCCATCCTCGACCTGCTCCATGCGTTGCACCGCGCCGGGACCACGATCGTCGTGATCACCCACGACCGCGACATCGCCGCGGGAATGCCCCGCCAGATCCACATTCTCGACGGCCGCATCGTCGCCGACACCAGCGCGGCGCCGTCCGGCTACCTCGACGACTCAACCGGATGGCAGCCATGACCCGCACGCGGCCCGCCGTGATGCGCCCGGCAGACCTGGTCCGCATCTCCGGCATCGGTATCCGCACCCGCAAGCTGCGCGCGGGCTTGTCCGCGCTCGGCATCGCGATCGGTGTCGCCGCGATCGTCGCCGTCCTCGGTCTGTCGTCGTCGTCGCAAGCCGGTCTGCTCGCCGAGATCGACCGGCTCGGCACCAACCTGCTCACCGTCACGAACGGCCAGACCGTATTCGGCCAACCCGCCGAACTGCCCACGACGGCCCCGGCGATGATCAACCGACTTGAGTCGGTTACCGGCGTCGAGCAGACCGGGCTGGTCAACGAGGTCAACGCCTATCGCAGCCCGCTAGTACCCAAGATCAACACGAACTCCCTGCTCGTACAGGCCGCGAGCCTCGGATTGCTCGGTGCGCTGAAGGCCACCGTCGCGCACGGGAACTACCTAGACGCGGCCACCGCCGGTCAACCGGTTGCTGTGCTCGGTGCCGTCGCCGCACAACGCCTCGGCATCGACCGCGTCTGGCCCGGCGAACGGATCTGGCTCGGCAACCAGTGGTTCTACCTGGCCGGGATTCTCGACCCGGCCGTACTCGCCCCCACGATTGACACGTCCGTGCTCGTCGGATTCCGCGCCGCAGCGACGTATCTCGGCTTCGACGGTCATCCGTCCACGATCTACGTGCGTACCGAGACCGACGACGTGACCGCGGTGCAACCCCTGCTCGCCGCTACCGCGGATCCGGAAGCTCCGGGCGATGTCGATGTCAGCCAGCCATCCGATGCTCTCGTCGCCCGGGCGAAGGCCAAGAGTGCCCTGAACGGGCTGTTCCTCGGGCTCGGCGCGGTCAGCTTGCTCGTCGGCGCCGTAGGCGTCGCCAACATCATGATCATCTCAGTACTGGAGCGCCGCTCCGAGATCGGGCTCCGCCGAGCGCTCGGAGCCACCAAGGGTCACATCCGCATCCAGTTCCTCGCCGAAGCGATCCTTCTTGGGATCGCAGGTGGACTGGTCGGCATCGCCGCCGGCGTCCTGGCCACCACGATCTACGCGCACAGCAAGCACTGGGCCACCGTCGTCCCGACGCTCGCGTGGGCCGGAGGCTTCGCAGCCTCCCTGCTCATCGGCGCAGTCGCGGGGCTCCTTCCGGCCCTGCGAGCCGCCCGCATGTCGCCCACCCAGGCGCTCTGGTCGATCTGATGCCTCGCCGGACACTACGTGCGCGCGGCGAAACCGGCCAACATTCTCAGTAACCGAGCGCCTCGCCGGGTGTCGCCCGGCCCAGCAGCACGGCGCGGGCTCGGGAGTTACGCGCGAGGGAGGCGGCGCGCGCGAACTCCCGGCGCGCCTCGTCATGGCGGCCCAGTCGGGCCAGCAGATCGCCGCGCACGCTGGGCAGAAGGTGATTGCCGCGCAGGGCCGCTTCGTCGATCAGAGCGTCGACGCAGTCGAGCCCAGCTGCCGGGCCCCGCGCCATCGCGACCGCGACCGCCTGGTTGAGCTTCACCACCGGCGAGGGCAGCAGTCGTGCGAGAGCGTCGTAGAGCTTCGCGATCGTCTCCCAGTCGGTGTCGCCTGCTTTGCGCGCTCGGGCGTGACAGGCCGCGATGGCAGCCTGCAGCAGGTACGGGCCTCGTGTGCCGCCCAGTCTCTGCGCCCGTAGCAGGGCAGCGAAGCCGCGGCGGATCAGTAGCTGGTCCCACAAGGCACGGTTCTGATCGGGTAGCGCGACCGGTTCACCGGACGGCCCGGTTCGCGTGGCTAGGCGGGAGGCCTGGATTTCCATCAGCGCGACCAAGCCGTGCACCTCGGCTTCATCGGGGGCGAGTTCGGCGACGATGCGGCCCAGGCGCAGTGCCTCCTGGCACAGCGCGGGGCGCAGCCAGTCGTCGCCACTGGAGGCCGCGTATCCCTCGTTGAAGATCAGGTAGATGACCTCCAGTACCGCGGAGAGCCGGGAGGCGCGGTCGGCTTGCGCCGGCAGTTCGAACGGGACTTTGCGCTGCGCGAGGGTGCGCTTGGCCCGAACGATGCGCTGGGCGATCGTCGACTCGGACACCAGGAACGCTCGGGCGGTCTCTTCGGTCGTGAGCCCGCCGAGCGTCCGCAAGGTGAGCGCCACCTGCGCCTCGCGCGAGAGCACCGGATGGCACGCCATGAAGATCAGCCGCAGCAGGTCGTCACCGACGTCGTCCTGCAGCGCCGCTTCGATCTCTTCTTCGGGGCCGGCGTGCTGCATTCCCAGCTCACGACCGATCTCGTCATGTTTGCGTTCGAGCCGCTCGATGCGCCGGACCCGGTCGACAGCCCGCCGCTTGGCGACCACGGTCAGCCACGCGGCCGGGTTCGCCGGCACGCCCTCGTCGGGCCACTGCTCGAGCGCGGCGACCAGCGCATCCTGTGCGAATTCCTCCGCAAGGCCGAGATCACCCAGCATGCGTGTGAGGCCTGCGATGATCGCCGCGGACTCGATCCGCCAAACCGCCTCGACGGTGCGGCGCACGTCACGATCGACCACGACTCGATCAGAGCAGGCGCAGTGGCTCGCGGCAAGACACCGTCGGACCGGGTTAGGCCTACAGCCGGACTTCGTGACCTCGATGTGTTGCATGCTGCGCCCGACGCCGGCCGAACCGTGCGTACGCACGGTTCGGCCGGCAGCAGACGCTGCGCCGGCGGCAACCCGTTACAGATCCGGGCCGTAGACCGGCCAGATGTCGCCCTCGCCCTCGCGGGCGATCTTCCAGAACCGCTTCGACAGCTCGACAGCTTCCTCCTTCGACCTCGCCTCGATGAGGGCGAAGCTGACGATCATCTCTTTCGCTTCGGTGTAGGGACCATCCGTAACGGTGATCTTGTTGCCGGAGGACTTGATATGCGTGGGCTCACCGAGGCCGCCGGTCGCCAGCAACACGCCGGCGCTGGACAGTTCCGCGACGAGCTTTCCCATCTCCTCGTACATCACATCGTCGGGCGGCGTAGCCCCGGCGTTCGTCGTCATCAGAAACCGCATGGTGTCTTCCTTCCCAGGTCGTCGGGCTACCGCGAAGGGCGGAGCAGGACCGGTGGCCGGAACGCAGTGAACGCCGGCGGCATGACTTGCGACTGCATCGTCGAAAGGTCGCCGACCTGCTGGTAGGTCGGGTCGAACGCAGCGACACGGGCATTCAGTGCCTGCGGGGTGAGGTCCGGCCAGTGACCGGTGTCGAGCCGGTGCTCCAGGCTCTGCACCGTGACGACTTCGTCGGCCGCGCTGTACGAGCAGTGCTGGCCCCGGTCGACGAACAGGCTGCGCACCATGTCCGGACCGCTGTGGTGGCGCACCTCGCCGTTGTACCAGCCGTCCTGGTCCGGCACTGCGCCGCCGTCGCCCACGGAGTGCAATGTGATGACAGGAACCTGCGTGCGGCCGGTGGGCACCGCCGTGGCGTACATGTGGGCCAGCGCGGCCGCGTCGGGCGCGATGCGCGGCGCCGCGGCGAGCGTCGCCAGGTCGGCGTTCAGGTCGAGGCCGGCCCGCCGGTAGGCGTCCCTCACCGCCTGCGACTGGCTCGAACGGGCAAGCTGGTGACGGTAGTCGACGCCGACGTTGAACGCCGGGTTGCCGCCCACCTTCCGCTCGAGGTCGGCGTGGGCCGCGGGGCCGCCGAAGCCGCCGATGTACGCGTTGCGCAGCCACAGCGCCTGTTGCCGGATCACCTCGTCGGGGTCGGTCGGCCTCGGCTGCAGGGCTGACCACCATCCGGCGACATTGTTCATCGCGGCTGCCAGCGCGAGCCGGGCCCGGCCCTGCGGTGTCGCGACCGCGCGGTCGATCGCCTGTTGCAGCGCGGCAGTGCTGCCCTGGGGGTCGCGCGCATGGACAAGGTCGATGTCCTCGCCCGGCGCGAGCAGCGTCCGGACGACGAAGCCGATGTCCAGCGCGGCGTTGAAGCTGGCCTCCGGATCGAGCGCCGCACAGAACGTGGCCACACCGTCGATGAGGTCGGGCCGGCGCTCACCCAGGCGCACGGTGACTGAGTCGCCGAGTGACTGGCCGGTCGAGATGACCCTGCGGGGCTGGCCGACGTGCGTATCGAACCAGTCCAGCAACCGCAGTTGGTCGTCGTAGGCGGTGTCGAAGTAGCCGATCGGCGTCTGGAAGTCCGACGCGGCCAGCGCGTAGCCGTGCTCCAGGAACCAAGTCGTGGCCTGGGGGCTGTTCGTCAAAGCTATTCCCTTCGGCCGGAAGCCCGCGGGGTAATAGCCGTGGCTGTAGAGGAGCAGCGTGCCGTTCCAGTGGGCAGGTGTCTCCACCCGGTAGTCGGCGCCGTCGATGGTGCCGCTGTAGCTGTGCCGGCCCGGCTGGACGGTCGCCGACTGACCGGGCACGGCAGACGCCCTGCCAGGCGCCACCGCGAGTAGCGCCAGCACAGCGGCAGTGGCAGCGATCAGCAGTCGCTTAGGGGACGTTCGTAGGTTCATGGCTGCTCCTTCGAGTCGGGTACCTCGTCGACCCTTCGAACGGGGCACCGCGAAATCGACATGCAGCGCAGGACTCGTGTCAGGTGGGCTTGGCCTGGAAGTACGCGGCCGGAGTGGTGTCGGTCTCGCGGCGGAACGCGGCCACGAACGCGCTGGTCGTCTGGAAGCCGACGTGCCGGGCGACATGGCTCACCGGCTCGCCCGCTGCGAGTTGCGGCAGCGCCGCCTGGATGCGGGCCAGCGTCCGCCAGCGGTCGAAACCGAGGCCGGTCTGGCTGCGGAACGCGCGGGCCAGGGTGCGGGCGCTCACGCACACCTGCCGGCCCCAGTCCTCAAGGCTGCGCGGGTCGGCGGGGTTGTCGAGCAGCGCACGGGCAACACGGGCGGCGCGTTCGTCCTCCGGGATCGGCGCGTGCACGGTGGCAACCGCGACAGGCTCGAGCAGATCGAGCAGCACCGCCTCGGCACGCTCGCGACGCTCCTGGTCCAGGTCGGGCCTGGCAAGGTAGTCGATCAGTTCGGCGAACAGCGCGTTGGCCGCGACCGGCTGAGGTTCCGCCCAGGTGATAGGGCACATCTGCGTGCTGAGGTAGAGGCTTCGCATCGTCGTGGTAGCGCTGGCGATCGTTTCGTGCGCGACGCCGGCCGGGATCCACAGCGCCCGCGCCGGAGGCAACACCCAGGTGCCGGCGTCGGTGGCGACGATGAGGACGCCGCGGGATGCCCAGGCGAGCTGATGTGCATCGTGGACGTGCCGGGTGTAGCGACTCGCGGTGGGCATCGCGAACGTCTCGACGAGAACCGCTAGCGACCCGACCCGTTCCACGGCGCGGGCTGCCTGTCCAGTTGGCGACATAAGTTGGCAGCGTACGTTGTCGACGACAGCGCTGGCGGTTTCTAGCGTGACACGCATGAACGACAACCATGCTGCGTTGTGCGCCAGCGCCGAATGGGCCGATGACCTGCGTACCTACGTGCTTGCACCGTTGCTGGACGGGGTCGATCTCGGCGCGGACATGATCGAGGTCGGGCCCGGCCCGGGCGCGTCCACCGAATGGCTGCGGCATCGTGTCGGGCGGCTCGTCGCGGTCGACGCCGATACACAGGCCGTCGCCGCGCTGGCCGAGCGTTATGCCGGCACGAATGTCGAGGCCGTCGCCACTGACGCGACCGATCTACCCTTCCCTGACGGGACGTTCGACGCTGCCGCGACGTTCACGATGTTGCACCACGTGCCGACCGTCGTCGGGCAGCAGCGCCTGCTCGAGGAGCTGGTTCGGGTACTGCGCCCGGGCGGGCTACTCGTCGGTGCGGACAGCCTGGCCAGCGACGAGCTGCGCGAGTTCCACTGCGGCGACACCTACAATCCCGTCGACCCGGGACGATTGCTGCGCTGGCTGCACCGGCTCGGCTGCCGGCCCATCACGATCTCGGTCGACTGGCACCTCAGCTTCGTCGCCCAGACCGCCACGACCTGACTCGCGATGGACGCCGTGTGAACCATATGGTTCACTTGTCCGCACAAGATGCGAGCGCGGAGTTCGGGTGGGGGTAGCCGTGGACCGGGAGAAGGTTCGATTCGTCAGCGGCGGTGCCGAGTGCGTGGCGTGGCACTACCCGGGAACGAACGGCGCCTGCGTCGTCATGGCCGGCGGGTTCGCCGTGCCCAAGGAGCCGGCAACGGACCTGTTCGCGGCCCGTTTCCACGAGGTGGGGTACGCCGTGCTGGCGTTCGACTACCGCCGCCTCGGCGAGAGCGGTGGCGAACCGCGCCTCGTACTTTCGATCAAGCACCAGCTCGCCGACTGGCAGGCTGCGATCAAGTTCGCGCGAACCCTGCCGGACGTCGACCCGGCCCGAGTCGCGATCTGGGGCTTCTCGGCGTCCGGGGGTCACCTGTTCCCGATAGCGGCCCGCAACCCTGACCTCGCCGCGGTCATCGCCCAGACGCCGACGGTCGGCGGACTGGCCAGCACGCGAAGCGTCGCGCGGTATCAGAAGCCGTTGGCCATGCTGCGCTTCACCGGTCGGGGGATGCTCGACGCTCTCGGCAGCCTCGTCGGGCGCCCGCCGCGACTGGTGCCCCTTATCGGCGAGCCGGGCAGTGTCGCCATGCTCACGACGCCGGACGCCCAGGACGGTGCGCTAGCGCTGGACGCCGGCAGCTACCCGGACTGGCAACAGGCGGTGGCTGCGCGTTCGGCATTGCGCCTCGGGTTCTACCGACCGGGTCGGCACGCCTTCCGCGTGCGCGCCCCGTTGCTCGTCCTCGTGTGTGACGACGACGCGACCACACCGGCCGAGCTCACCCTCAGCGCAGTCAGGCGCGCTCCACGCGTTGAAGTCGTGCGCCTGCCAGGTGGCCACTACGAGCCGTTCCTCAGTGGGTACGAGCGTGCCGTCGACGCCGAGCTGAGCTTCCTGCGCGAACACGTGCTTGATCGAGTGCCCGCCTAAGATGGTAGGCCGTGCGCCGGTTCTGCCAGGTGGATGTCTTCGCCGACGTGCCGTACCTCGGCAACCCGGTGGCCGTCGTGCTCGACGGCAACGGCCTGTCCACTGAGCAGATTCAGCCCTTCGTCGCGTGAAACGTAAAGCGCGAACGATCCGAACGCTATGAGCCAGCTGATGACGGCGATGACGCCGGCGGGCGTGATCCATTTGAAGCCAGGCTGCTTGACATTGGGGCAGGCCCAGTAGAGCAGCAAAAACGTCAGGCTGAGCTGACGAGCAGGATCGGCCATTTTGCTATATGCCAGGCAATGACGATGCTGTTACCGATGCCGAATACTTTGCCGACCTGGCTAGCGATGGGCCGGTAACGGTCACCATGACCGCGCTGATTACACGCATGACGACAAGCGCCACCGTCACGAGCAGACGCAGGGGGCCGTGAGCCATATCGGGCGGACTTCGTCGACGTAGTAGACGGCATTAGACGCCCGCATGAACCGGCGACACAGCCGGAAGCAGTCCACACGGCCAGCGCAAGCCCGACGATCGCTGCGATGCTGGCAGCCCCGCTGGGGCCTTGGACCTGTTCGATGACCGTCCGCAGGAAACCTGTTGATGGTGCTGGGGGCCAGCTGCTCGATGTTGTTCAGGAACTTTTGGATGGTCGGCCTTCCCGCGAGCCTGAGCAGGGAGATCAACATCAATACGGCCGGGAAGAGCGCGAGCAGACCGTAATAAGTCAACGCAGCCGCACGGTCGGTCACGTCGTCATGCTTGAACTGCTTGAAGGGACCTTCGCCTCGGCACGCGCCAGGGCGCGGCAGGCCTGCTCCTGTCCCGAGGCGATCTACCTAGCCTTTCCGGAGACCCAGTCAAACAGGCCCGTTTCGAGACATATAGTCCGCCACGGCGAAGCGGCGCCACGAATGGCGACGACTGATCGGATAGTAATCAGCCGAGGACGGGCGTCTGGACCGTTCATGCCGACTTGCGATCACCTGATCTTGGTTCATTCTGCCCGCGTGTAAGCGCCCATCGATCATTGCTGGCCGTGGTGTCGTGTGACGGTTCGCGAATATGGGTATGACGGTGGTCGACGGGGGGCCCGTCACCCAACCCAAGGCGCAAACCAGCAGCCTTTTTTTTCGTTCCGGAAGGAACAACCATGACCACACCTAGAGCAAGGTCCGACACGCCATCGTCGTCATCGGAAGTCCTGACCAGACGTACCGGCAGCAACGCGATGTCACGCCGGTTGTCGACCGAGACAAAGGCATCATTCAAGACCACCGAATTGTGGATGTACCTGCTCGCTGTAGGGGGGGTGCTTCTCGCCTCGTACTTGGTCGACAGTAGCGACGGCCACCGCGACTACTTTCGCGCCGACCAGGCGTGGCTGTACATCGTAATCCTGACCATCGGGTACCTGGGCAGTCGCGGCCTGGCGAAGTCTGGCAGTCGAGATCATTACGACGAAGACCGGTAGGGCATCTTCGAACAACTCTCGAGAAGCCGAGCTGTACGGTATCGAGCCCGGATTCTGAGTATTTCCGCCGACCGGTGCTTCGCTTGCATGCTATGAAGCGCCGGTCGGCGGATTATCCATGCACTGCCAGCCCAGCCGTTTGACCCTTTTCTAGTTGGCCCACTCTGGCAGTAGGGACAGCCCTCAGGAAGTGAGCCTCAGAACATGATCGAAGTACGTGGCCTGACGAAGCGCTACGGCGACCGCAATGTGGTCAACGACCTGACGTTCCAGGTCAAGCCGGGGGCCGTCACCGGGTTCCTCGGCCCGAACGGCAGCGGGAAGACAACCACCGCGCGGGTGATCCTCGGGCTGACCGAGCCGAATACCGGTACGGCCACGATCGGCGGGCGGCGCTACCGCGATCTCAGCCATCCGTTGCGAGAGATCGGAGCGTTGATCGATCCGAGCGGCGTGAACCCCAGTCGTACCGCCGTGGAGCACTTGCGCTGGTTGGCGGCGGCGAACCGGCTGCTCTTCCGGCGTGCCGAGGAGGTGCTCGGTCTGGTCGGCTTGGACGCGGCGGCGGGGCGCAAGGTCGGCGGCTTCTCCCTCGGCATGCGCCAGCGGCTGGGTATCGCGGCGGCGCTGATTGGCGACCCGCCGGTGCTGCTGCTGGACGAGCCGATCAACGGACTGGATCCCGAAGGGGTCTGCTGGATCCGCAGACTCACTCAAGGCCTCGCCGCCGAAGGCAGGACCGTGTTCATCTCCAGTCACCTGATGAGCGAGATGGCGCTGACCGCCACCGAGCTGGTCGTTGTCGGACAGGGCCGGCTGATCGCCGCGGAGAGCGTCGCCGCGTTCACCGAACGGGCGGCCAGCTCGGTTCGCGTGCGCAGCCCGCAGCTCGACGAGCTCGCGGACGCGTTGGCCGGCGAGGGCGCTTCCCTGTGGCGCGACGACGACGCCATCGAGGTCGTCGGGATAAGCATCGAGCAGGTCGGGGCGATTGCCTCGCGGCTCGGCGCGCTGTTGTACGAGCTGTCTCCGCAGCGTGCCTCGCTGGAGGAGGCCTTCATGCGGTTGACAGCCGACGCGTGTGAGTACGTGGCGGAACGAGCGGCGTGATCGACTCGCTGGCGATGGAGTGGCAGAAGCTGCGTCCGCTGCACAAGACCTCGCGCACGGTCGCGCTCGCCATCGGTGTCGCGGTTGCGGTGAGCGCACTCGTTGCGGCAGCGATGACCTCGAACGCGAGCCACATGAGCGTCGCGGATCGGCGCGGATTCGACTCGGTCGCCACATCGCTGCAAGGAATCAACGCGGCCGTGCTCGCGGTCGCGGTCTTCGGCGTGCTGTGCGTGACCCGGGAATACGGGACCGGGATGATCCGGATGACGTTCCTCGCCCAGCCGTCGCGGCTGCGAGTCTTCGCGGCGAAGCTGGGCACCCACGCAGCGGTAGCGGGCGTGGCCGCCGCCGGTGCGTGCCTCGCGGCATATGCCGTCGGCCAGGCGCTGCTCGACACCGCGGGGCTCTCGGTGGGCTGGGGGAACCCACACGTGCCAGCTGCATTGGGCGGCGGCGTCGTCTACCTCATGTTGGTGTGCATATGGGGCGTGGCGCTCGGCGCATTGCTGCGCTCGTCCTCGTCCGCGATCACCTGGCTCGCGTCACTGCTGGTCGTCGTCCCCGTCATCGTGCAGATCATGCCGGAGCCTGTGGTCGACCTGGTCGGCCGCTGGCTGCCCTCGCAGATCGGCCAGCAGGCGATTTCGTCGTACCCGAGCACGCACTCGTTCTCGCCCTGGACGGGCCTGGCCGTGCTCGCCGCTTACGTAGCAGCGACGCTGCTCGCTGGCGCCTGGCGGATGGCGCGCACTGATCCATAGCGACTGTGCCAGGGCACGTCGGGTGAGCTAATCCTCCGCCTACACGCGGCACCCTCGAAGGTAGGGTAGTGCACTGGTCGCTGGTCGGTCTCCGTAGGAGTCCGCGTCGTAGGGGGGCCTTTCGGTGGTACAACGGCGAGACCGTTCGAGCCACTTTCCGAGCCCCGATGAACACGAGCTCGCAAGGTGCGCGCAGGTTCGTTCGGTGACTGGATGGAAGGAAGCCGATCACCAGACCGAGGGCGTTCAGGTCGGCTGACGAAGGTCGACCTGACGTCGGGATCAGCGTAGGACGAACCGATCGAGGCTCATGACCTTGTCCCATGT
>JBKOXO010000152.1:0-9834 GCA_046744105.1 Actinomycetota bacterium | reverse complement strand
TTTTAAGGGCGCCGAGCACGCCGTAGACGGTCGCTACAGTGCTGAGGAGCTGGGTGAACATGGGTCAGCCGCGGGCTTCGGCCAGGCCGATGCGGGTCTGTAGGCGACGCAGCCGCGCAGGGGCGTACCAGGCGGCGCGGTCGAGCACGCGCATCGCAGCGGGGACGAGCACGGCGCGCACCAGGGTGGCGTCAATGATGACGGCGAATCCTGCACCGATGCCGAATAGCTGCAGGAAGCTCACGCTCGCGGTGCCGATGGCGAAGAACTGCACGGCGACCAGCGCCGCGGCGGTGGTGACGATGCGCCCACTGCGGGTGAGCCCCTCGGTGACGGCGGTCCGGTTGTCGCGGCCGCGGTCGTGGAGTTCCTTGATCCGGCTGAGCACGATGACCTCGTAGTCCATCGACAGGCCGAAGGCGACGCAGAAGAGCAGCACCAGCATGCTGGTGTCCAGCGGCAGCGCGGTGAAGTGCAACGCGCCGGACAGGTGGCCCTCCTGGAAGAGCCACACCGTCAACCCGGCAGTGGCGGCGAGGGTGATCGCGTTGAGCACAAGCGAGCGGATCGGCTGGACCACGGACCCGGTGAACAGGAACAGCACGACGAAGGTGGTGAGGAGGATGAGCAGCGCGGCCAGCGGGAGCCGGCTGCCGATGGCGTGTGTGGTGTCGATCAGTTCGGCGGTCTGGCCGCCCACATAGACACGGACGCCGTCTGGGCCGGGGATATCGCGCACGGTCCGCACCAGGTCTTTCGCGGAATCGGAGCGGGGATCGGCCGCGCTCACCACCGAGAGCCGTTGTGCGGTTGGGCGGGCGAGTGTCGCGTTCGCTGAGTGGGGAACAGCGCTGCCGTGGACGAAGGTCGCAGCGCTGGTCTCGACACGCGCGACCCCGGCCAGGTTGGACAGGCGAGTCGCGTACCCGGAGAGCGCTGTGCGGTCGAGCAAGCCGTCGGCGATGACGTTCAGCGCGGTGGCGCTGTCGCCGGTGAAGTCGTCGCGCAGCACATCGCCCACCGCCCGGCTCTGCGTATTCGTCTGAAGCACGCGGTCATCCGGCGTGCCGAACTGAACGTGCCGCAGTGGCAACGCGACCAGCAGCAGCACTGCAACGACCGGCACGGCGATGAGCGCGGGACGGCGCATGACCTGCCCAGCGAGCCGTCCCCACAACGGTGCGGCCGTGGACGGCTCGCGGCCGCGCGCCCACGGCAGTCGACCGGCGTTCACGCGCCGGCCCAGCACGGCGAGCAGCGCCGGCAGCACGACGACCGCGGCGGCCATCGAGATGAGCACCACGCCGATTCCGGCGTAGGCGAACGAGCGGAGGAAGTAGAGCGGGAAGATCAGCAGCACGGCGAGCGCGGCCACCACCGTTGCGCCGCTGAACACGATCGTGCGCCCTGCCGTCTGCACGCTGCGCACGACCGCCTCCGCCGGCTCGCGCCCGGCCGCGAGTTCCTCGCGATACCGGCTGACAATCAGCAGCGCGTAGTCGATGCCTAGTGCTAGGCCGAGCGCGGTGGTGAGGTTGATCGCGTAGATGGCCACGTTGGTCAGCGAGCCGAGCACGAACAATTCGGCGAATGTGCCGAGGATCGCGATGCTCCCGATCGCCAGGGGCAGCAGCGCGGCCACGACACTGCCGAACGCGAAGACGAGCAGCGCCAGGATGATCGGCACGGCGATCCCTTCGGCGATGCCGAGGCTCTTGGCGACCTGCTTGGTGATGTCGTTGTCGATGGCCATATCGCCGCCGACCATGACGTCAACTTGTGCGTTGTGCGATCGCAGGCTCGCCAATTCGGACGCGCTGAGATCGTGGTTACTGTTGGTGTTGCCCAGCACGAGCGCGTACTCGCCGTCCTTCGACCTCAGGCCGGGGTTGTGCGTCGACCAGTACGACACCACGTTCGATACGCCTGGCGCCGCAGTAAGACGGCGTGCGGCCGCGACGCCTGCTGCCCGCGCCAGCGCGCTGTCGACCGTTCCTTCTTTGGCGTGGACGAGAAGCACGACGTCGGCTGCGCCGCCGAAGTGCTGGTCGGTCAGCTTCTGCGCGGTCGTGGATTCGGCGCGAGGGTCCTGGAAGCCGCCGGTCTTCAGCTTGCCGAAGGCGCCGAGCCCGAGCACGCCGAACGCGACGACGGCCAGCATTGAGACAGCGAGCACCAGGCGGGCGCGACGGACCAGAAAGCTTCCTATCGACCCAGGGATCCTGGGCGTCAGCCCCTGGCCCTGCAGGGCCGGGCGCGGGCTGCTTGTTGTGGTCATGTACCGCTCCCTTGGCTGCTGGCCCCAGGTGGTCGGGCGCCTAGCCCGGCCCTCTTGACCCGGCTCGTCGGGAACGGTACGAATCCAGGCCGCCGTGCGGCGTCACCCAAAGGTGCCTGCCGGGTGGAAACTCGCCGCGCCGCGATCCGTAACCCGAACGTGCTACCCCGCAGGTTTGGGTGTTGCGGTCAGGGGATCAGGCCCAACGCCCGGGCCCGGGCGACGGCCTCGGTGCGGTTGGCGGCGTCGAGCTTGCCCAGGACGTGGGTCACGTGCTTTTTGACGGTGTCGAGGGCCACCACCAGGTCGTGGGCGATGCGCTGGTTTGACTTGCCCGTGGCGAGCAGCCGCAGCACTTCCAGTTCGCGCTCGGTCAGCGGCTCGGCGAGGCCCGGCGGTGCTGCGGCGGCTCGCCTCTGCGGCGGCGCGGCGTCTGCCTGCCCGCACGCGCTCAGGAGTGTGGCCAGGTAGCTGGGGTTGATGGGGCCAGTAGGGTGCGGCCGGCCCGGTCGGGCAATAGGCAGGTGGGTGAGCAGGGCGTGCATCGGCGCGCCCTCGTCGGCAAAGACCCGAACGTAGCCGTGGCGGCCGGCGAGCATCAGTGCCTCCGTCAGCGCGTCCAGGGCAGTGGCCTGATCGCCGCAGGCAGCTAACGTCAGCGCGCGCAGCGCCTGGACCTCGATGATGCTGCCGGTTCGGCCCTGGCTAGCCGCGGCGTCCAATAGCCGCTGCAGCAGCGTGAGTGCGTGGCCCGGGTCGTCGTGGGCGAGCAGCACCCGGGCCAGCGCCAAATAGGCCGGCTCCCATGGGTAATCTGGCTCGTCGTCCGGGCTGAGACCCGCATCGGTTGTCCATTGGGCGGCCGTGTCGATGTCGCCCCGCGCCAGCAGCAGCCGCGCCCGCTGCGATGGCACGGGGTTGAGCAGCGCGGTCACCTGCGGGCTCAGTTCGACCTGCCCGGCCTCGCCCATCGCCTGCCGGGCTCCGGCCGCGTCACCGTGCGCGTGCCGGATGCGGGCCACGACAGCCAGGCCGATGGCCAGTGGCCAGGTGACGGCAAGCTGCCGGCACAGCGTGACGCCCGTGGTGGCGTGGTCAAGGGCGGTGGTCAGCTCGTTCCGCTCATACAGGATCTGGGCCAAGCCCACATGCGCCAGACCCAGGAGTGCTGTCTGGCTGCTCTCGCCGGCCACGTCCAGCGCTTGCCGGTACGTCGCCAGTGCCGCATCCAAATCGCCTCTGGCGCGCTGGACCTCGCCCAGGTCGTAGCAGGCGCGCATGGCGAGAAAGTCCTCGCTGGGCTGCTCGCCGGCCGCCCGTCGCTCGGCGAGCACCGCCGCCAGGCCGCGCTCGGCCGGCCCGAGCCGCCCGCCCAACCAGTCCGCCGCCGCCTGGTTCCAGCGCACGAACGAGCGCATCAACGACTCGTCCTCGCCCAGTTGGGCCTGGGCCTGCCGGTTGTAGCCGGCCGCGGCGCCGGCATCACCGCGAAGCCGTGCGAGCGAGCCGCGCAGGAACGCGATCCCCGCAGGGACATTGGCCAGGACACTGTCCGACCGCCCGATGGACGCCTCATACGGCTCACCGCCGCTAACCGCAAAAGCGTGCTCGGCGTCATCGAGCAGGGCCTCGAGTGCTTCCACCTGGAAGCCCTGGGCGGCGCCGTACGCCTGGGCCAGGCACAGGCGCGGACGCTCTCGCACGGACTGCGCCGGCAGCGCCGAAAGCCAGCGCCGCAGGGTCACACCCTCGCTGCGGCCGAGCAGCGCCTCGACGTGCCGCTCAACCAGCCGCGCCGCCCAGGCCGTGTCCCCGGCCGCCAGCGCGTGCCGCACCGCGTCATCAGCCAGGTCATGCTCGTCGCACCAGGCGGTCGCGGCCCGGTGCAGCGCTTGCACCCGGCCGGGCTGCTCAGCCAAGAGCCGGGCGCGCAGCAGATCGGCGAACAGGTGGTGGTAACGCCACCAGCCGCGCACCTCATCCAGCGGCACCAAGAACAGGCCCGCTCGCTCGATGTCCTGCAGCATCATCTGGCTGTCAGCCCGGCCGGTGACCGCATCACAGAACTCTCCCGACAAACGCTCCAGCACCGAGGTCTCTAGCAGGAACGCGCGCACCCGCTCGGGCTGGCCGTCCAGGACCTCATCAGTCAGGTAATCCAGCACGAAGCGATGGCTGCCGCTGAACGCCGCCGCAAACCCGGCCGGATCCGCGCGTCCCCGCAGCGACAGTCCGGCCAGCTGCAGCCCCGCCGCCCACCCCTCGGTGCGGGCCACCAACGCGGCCACCGCCGTGCCGGGCAGGTCCGGCGCCGTCGTCTCACGCAGGAGCGCCGCCGCCTCCTCAGGCGTGAAGCGCAGCTCGGCGGCGCGCAACTCCGCCAGCTGGCCGCGGGCCCGTAGCCGCGCCAGCGGCAGCGGCGGGTCAGCCCGGCCAGAAACCACCACCCGCAGGCCCGGCGGCAGATTTTCCAGCAAGACCCCCACTGATTCGTGCACCAGCCCGGAATCGACCAGGTGATAGTCATCCAGGACCAGCAGCACATCATCCGGGCCGGGATCGGCGGCCAGCTCGTTGATGAGGGCCGTCACCAGCCCCTCAAACGAGCCCGGGGGCGGCGGGCCAAGCAGCGGGCCCACCCGCGTGACCAGCCCCGGCCGGGCCCGGTCCAGCGCGGCCACCACGTAGCGCCAGAACCGGGCCGGGTCGCTGTCGCCGCCATCCAGCCCGAGCCATGCCACCGGCCGCGCGTCGCCGCGGGCCCAATCGGCCAACAGCGCCGTCTTGCCAAATCCCGCAGGAGCGCAGACCAGCACCAGTCCCCGCGCGAGCCCCTCGCCCAGCGCCTCTACCAAGCGCCCGCGCGGCACAAAACTCGGCTGCAGCCGGGGCACATGCAACTTGGTCGCGAGCAGGACACCCGGCCCGGACATGACAACCCCGGGCGGGGCCGCCACAGACTCGTCAGCCACCGATGACTCACCGCTCGGGACCGTCGGCTCACCGCGCAAATGCCCACCACTGCGGCTCATCGAGCACGCTTCGTCTGACCGGCCGGCAGCACTTCGGTGGCTACGGCCCCGAACGCTTCGGCCCGACGCAACTCCACCTCAGGAAGGTAACCCCCACAGGCACCTCGGGCGGGCCGCCCAAGTGGCTGCACATCGCTGCGCCAACGATCAGCGGACCCCACCCGCACCACCCGCCAGTCGTCCTGCCAGCATCGCCGCCGAGCTGTTCACCCGCTCGATCGTCATTGTCGACCACGCCGTCACCACGACGGGCCGCTGCACGCCGCGCCCGTCACCGCAGATTCCACTCCCACGCCACCTTCGGGTGACGCCCAGCCCCTTCGTCCACTCCTAGCGTCCACAGGTGAGCAAAACGCAATCGGCAGGAAGGACAGGGATGGCTGCCCTGACGCCGGCCCCTGTGCGGCCAGGACGCCGCGGGTCTTGGCCGCGGCTGCAACCCGCATCGCCCGACCTGGCGTGCTCTGATGCCTCGGCCGGGCGCTGGTGGCAGCTGCAGTGAGCGCCTCCGGCGCGCCTGCCCAGTATGAGATCCGCGTGGCGGGTGTCCTGGACAGCCGGTGGGCCGCCTGGTTCAACGGCCTCCAGCTCAACGGCCAGGGCGAGGAGACGGTGATCAGCGGCCCGCTCGTTGACCAGCCGGCGCTGCACGGGCTGTTGATCAGAATCCGCGACCTCGGGCTCTGTCTGATTTCTGTGCGGCGGCTGGACACCGGCACGGCTGACATGAGACACCATGATCAGACCTAGCCTCCGCCGCCGAGGCCTGGCGACCCCGCGGTCACCTGAGAACCACGACACCGGCCTCGACGACTACGGCATGCCGCCGCTGACATTTTGGTGCCCGCACGACGCGGGGTAGCAGGCGGGGCGACGCCATACCAGGTCTGTTAGCAATATTTGGAGGACGACATGACCGAGTTCGTGGACAGCGACGATAGCCAGATCGGCTACGAGGTGACCGGGCTGACCGCGGCCGCCGAGGAGATCATCGCCGCGCGGCCCGAGCAGCTCGACCACCCGGGTCCGCCGCGCCGCGGCGCCAGGTTCACCGGCCACAACCGGCTGCCAAACGGCTTCGAGTATGAGGTGACATGCGTGCTTACCGAGGCGGACCGCCCCCGCGCGTTCGCGGGGGTGGTCCTGGATGACAGCGGTGACCCTCTCCGCCCGTCCTCGCGGTGGCGGTACCAGATCGACCCGCTCTCCGGCGGCGGCAGCAGGGTCCAGCACCGCTTCGCCCACGGCCCGGGCGCCAGCTACCTGCGGACAGCCGCAGCGAAGACGCCGAATCAGGCCGCCGCGATCATCGTCGCCAGGCGGGACCGGCTGCGATCCAACGTGAGCACCACCCTGCGCGCGATGAAGGCAGCTGCAGAATCCGGTCGCCCGCCCAATCAAACGCTCGACAGCGCACGCGACGGCCTAGGTCACGTCGAGAACGCCCGAGCTGTGCTGATGTAGTGCAACGCTGTCGGCAGCCGACCTGCCCGCGTATCGGCGGTTCTAGCGTGGTGGCCCCGAGAGCCGTAGATAACTGTCCACTGTGGACTATCCACAGTGGACGGCTCGTCCATGAGTATGTCCCCAGAACGGCTGCCAGCAGGGGCCACGGATGCCATGCATGCCAGGACGGAGGCCAACGATTCCGCGCCTGGACAAGCCAGCCCAGCGGGTAACTGATCGCGGAGGTCGTGGGCCAGTTCGAGAAGGCGCGCGGCAACCCGCTCGCGCCGCTTCCATCGGCGGAGGATCAGCAAAGACAACTCGCCAGCGTGGGCGCGGCGACCTGTGTTGTCCCGTTCCCGGCCGCGCACGATCTGGCTTCCGAAGGTCATGAGTACCTCTCACGTGCCGTGGCTGCCGTCATCGTCTGCCGCCAGGGCACGCTGCGGTCAACGCGGAGGAGCCGGAAGGTGTGGCGACGCGTGGCCTGATAGCGATGGGCCCAGGTAAGTGGGGAGGATCGACGGCGGTATCGGGCCCTTGCAGTGCGCCCAATATATAAACACGGTGGCCTCGAGCCCCCCAGCAGAAGGGCTCGAGGCCATCGCCTCAGTTCGACGGCAGCGGCCTGCAGGATCGTCCTGCACCGAGTTGCCAGGTCGACGTAGCTATGCCTCGACCAGTACCGCGGCTTCGCCGATCTCCGCGTCGCCGGCGGAATGCCGTTCCGGCATGGCCTTGCCGGGCAGCGCCAGGGCCAGCGCCGCAGCGACCACCATGACGGCCGCGGTCAGCCAGAACGCGCGGTCGTAACCGGCGGTCGGTGACGACGCACCGGCTGCGACAGTGGCCATGACGGCCAGGCCGACCGCGCCGCCGATCTGGCGGGTGGTGTTGATCAGCCCGGAAGCCAGTCCGGCCTGGTGTATCGGCACGTCGGCGGTCGCTGCGATAGTCATCGGCACGAACGACAGGCCCATGCCTAGCCCGGTGAGCACGAGGGCTCCGAAGACGTGGGCAAAGTAGCCGTCGCCGGCGGAGAGCTGGCTCAGCCACGCGAGCCCGGCCATCGCCAGCGCCGGCCCGATGATCAGTTGCCGCCGGACGCCGAGGCGCGTGACCAGCCGGGCGGCCGACAGCGCGCCGGTCAGCGTCGCCAGCGCTGCGGGCAGGAACGCCAGCCCCGCCTTGAGCGGGCTGTACCCGTTGACCTGCTGCAGATAGAGCGACAGGAAGAAGAACATGCCGAACAGCGCGGCCCCGATCGTCACCGCAATGCCGTTCGCGGCTGCGATGGAGCGCAACCGGAAGACGCCCAGCGGGACCAGCGGATGCGCCGCGAGGCGCAACTCGATGACCACGAACGCGACCAGCAACGCGGCCCCGCCCAGCAAGGTGAGGACCGTGGCCGACGAACCCCATGACCGGGTGTCGGTACTGACGATGCCGTAGACGAGCAGGCCCAGCCCACTGGTGACCGTGATGGCGCCGGCCAGGTCGAGCCGGGGCCGCGTGTCAGTTCGGGACTCGGCCAGCGACACGATCGCGGCCGCGATCAACGCGGCGCCGATAGGCACGTTGACGAACAGCACCCACCGCCAGTCGAGCAGATCCGTCAGTAGGCCGCCCGCGAGCACACCAGCCGCGGCACCGCTCGCGGCGGTCGCCGACCAGGCCCCGAGCGCGCGACGGCGCGCGGCGGGTTCGATGAACGTGGTGGTGAGCAGGCTCAACGTGGCCGGCGCCAGGATCGCGCCGCCGATGCCCTGCACGGCGCGCGCCGCGATGAGCTGTCCGCCGTTCTGGGCGAGGCCGCCGAGCAGGCTGCACACGGTGAACACGCCCAGGCCCACCACGAACGTGCGCCTGCGTCCGAACAGATCGGCGGCCCGCCCGCCGAGCAGCAGGAACCCGGCGAATGTGAGCGTGTAGGCGTTGATGATCCACTGCTGGCCGGTGACCGAAAGGTCGAGGTCGGCCCGCATCTTCGGCAGGGCCACGTTCACGATCGACACGTCCAGCACGACCATGAATTGGGCCACGCAGCACACCGCCAGCACTGCCCACGTCGGTATGGCACGTTTCGACATCAGCGTTCTCCTTGCTATCTCATGCCGCGACGCCGCGCCGGGCGGCGTGGGCGTACGGGTGGTCGAACACGTCGCGTGCCCGCTCGCCGGGGAGGACGGGCAGCACGAAGCCGACGTCCGTGCTCACATCGCGCACGGCGACCCAGGTCCGGCCGTCACCGGGCGACCACCACAGGCTGACCTGGATGCCGGCGCCGGCGCGGTGGTCCAGCTCGCGCGCAACACAGGAAAGGTTCTCGTTCATACCTAGGCGACGAACGAGCACCTGCCCGGGGGACAGCCCGGGCCAGAGTTGTTCGAGTCGCCGGGTAACAGCTCGCCGCGGGTGGATTGGGAGTAGAGGTAGCCGTGGAGGTAGCGGCGCGGTTGAGCTCGACCACCCGCGAGCCGGTCAGTTCGACCAGCCGCCGGTCCAGCTCAGCGACCTGCGGGCCAGTCGATCCGCTCGGCCTCTGCAGCGATGCGATCGCGTTGTAGATCAGGTAGACGACGGCCAGCACGGCGTCGAGTCGTTGCCACCGACCACGCGCACGCACGTCGCCGTCTCGGCCGGCTGCAGCCGCGCACTGCCGAGGCGCCGGGGGTCGTCAGCCAACGCGTGACATTCGTGCACCACCTCACGTTCCGCATCTGGCAGCACCTCGCCGGAGCCGCGCTCTTCGTAGATCATCAGGGCGCACGGCATCGCAACCTCCAGGGCAGCGAACTCTCACCTGCACGACGAAGCAGCAGCCGCGCGCCGGACACCACCGATGCACCCAATTCCTGGACAGTCCCGACGCTAGTCGCCGACCGGCACACCGCCTGCGCTCCGCAAGACCCGAAGCACAACACCACCCCTGGTTCGTCAGCCTCGACCCGGCCGTCTTCGACATGGGCGACCCGGTCACCTCAATCCGCACCCTGGCCGGCTGAACGCCAACCAGACTGTCGTCGTGTCGGTCGCTGCAGTCGAAGATCTCTCGTCAGCCGCAGGCCGTTGCCACAC
>JBKOXO010000187.1:0-8063 GCA_046744105.1 Actinomycetota bacterium | reverse complement strand
TGGCCTCACAATTCGAGGGGCTGTGTCGTCGGACTGTTGAGACACCATTCAGCAGACAGGAAAGGCACGGGGCATGAGTACCAGCAAGTTCGCAGTGGCAGGAGCAACCGGACGGGTGGGACGCCACGTCGTGGACGTGCTCGCCGAACGCGGGCACGAGGTCGTGCCGATGTCACGAGCGACCGGCGTGGACGTCATCACCGGGAGCGGCCTCGCCGAGGCTCTCGCGGGGGTCGATGTCATCATCGACGCCGCGTCGTGGCCCACCAACGACCAGCAGGCAGCGACGGAGTTCTTCGTCACATCGACCCGGAACTTGCATGAGGCCGGCCAAAAGGCCGGGGTCGGCCAGATCGTCGTCGTGTCGATCATTGGCATCGACATGTTCACCGCCGGTTTCCTCGCCGCCAAGCGGGTGCACGAGGAGGCCAGCCTGCGCGCCCCCCTCCCGGTCCGCATCTTGCGTGCCGCGCAGTTCCACGACTTCGTCGGCGCGCTGCTGGACTGGCAGCAAGGCGAGGTCGCGTATATCCCGAACTGGGCCACCCAGCTCGTGGCCGCTCGCACCGTCGCCGAGGAGCTGGTCGAGCTGGCCACCGACCCCGACGCGCCCGCCCAGCCCGCGGCGCCGTTCCCCGAGATCGCCGGGCCCCGCCGGGAGAACATGGCCGAGGCAGCCACGCTCCTTGGCGCTCGCCGGGGCATCAAGGTCGTCGCCGTCGACGACAGCGACGATCCCGATGCCGAGACTTGGGCCAGTGGCGGGGCCCTTCCCAGCGCACACGCCAAGCTCGCCGGTCCCACCTTCCAGCAGTGGCTCGACACCCAACCCTGACACAGGCGAGGTGGGCTACCGCCCACAAACCGAAGGAACCGACATGGACACCCGCGAACGCCGTCGCAGACATTGCCGGGCGAGCGTCCCGCGACAGCCGGGTCAGCCGGCGGAAGTGGCCGCCGCGGCAGGTGGCGGCCCGGCTGGTCGGGCTGGAACCGTCGCTCGCACCGTCATACCCGCGTGCACTCGCTTCGCAGGGCCTCACCCGTAGGCGGACCAGCCAGCACCGCCCCGCTGGTAGCCGGCCTGTAGTCGCGGCACTTCACCGTTGAGCACCCCGATGAACCAGCCGTCGCTCGGCCAGACTGCGCGCGGTTGGCCCACGGGCGGCGGCCATTCCATCCGGTCCTCGCCGAGTTGAATGCGGCGAGGCGGCGCGTAGTCACGCGGGTCGCTCGACGGACGGACACGGGAGCAGTGCACCCACCACGCTGCACACGTCAGCCGGTGGATGCCGGCATCGACGCCGGGCGGCACCACCTGCTCGGTCCAGATTATGAGCGCCCACCAGCCGCCAGCGCCGTTGCCGCTTCAGCACCGCCACCACACCCGGGGAAGGGGCCGCAACCGCGCAACGCGGCGGGGCAGACGACGAAGTGTCGGCAGATCCCATGACCGTCAGCGGGCAGGTTCCATGTCGGCCAGCGGGCAGCTACGTGGCCGCCTTCGGGCAGTCCCTCGTGGCCGCCGACACGCGCGGCAGGCTCCGCCGCGCGGCAGGAGCCTCAGTCGTCGAGTGATGCCCAGAACGTGTTCAGGGCGTCTGCGACGCGTTGTGGGTCTTCGGCCATCCAGCAGTGGTTGAGCCCGTCGAGGCGGGCGGTCGTAGCGCCGAGTCGGCGGGCGACGTCAATGCTCATCGCCTCATCCAGCGGCGGGTCCGGGAGCAGCAGGACGAGTCCTCGCGAGGAAGTGGGGCAGGCTCGGCTCCACCAGTCGGCGGCGACGTTTGGGGCGGCCGATCGGTAGAAGTCAAGGATGCATTGGCTCATGGTGTCATCGTGCGCGGCTGCGATTTCGCCGGCGAGCTGATCCGGCACGCCGCCAGTGACCAGCCGTGCGTTCGTGCTCGCCGGGTCATCGGGGGCGGCCTCGCGCATGGTGCGAATGAGCTGCTCACCGACGCCGTTCGTCTGCAGCAGCTGAACACGTTCCGGCCATACGTGCTCGGGGTGGAAAACATTGGCGACATCGACTATCCAGCTGCGCAGCGGTAGGTCGAAGGCGGTTGCGATGCGTAGGGTCAGCAACGCACCGATGTCGTGTCCGAGCACGTCCACCGGGCCTTCCAACTGTGTGAGGACCTCCGCGAGCGCAGCGGCATAGGCATCCTTCGTCGCGGTGAACCCGCGGGGGCGTGCGCCGCCTAGGCCAGGAAGCGAAACGGCTACGCAGTCGCGATCGAGGCTTGCTTGTAACGGTCGCCAAATAGCCGGGGTCTCCGGAAAGCCATGCACGAATGCGAGCGTCACCGTCGGCAACGTTAGTCGCCCATCGGAGGTCTCGAACGTCGGCGCGGGGTCCGCGGACCGGCGCGATCGCCGTCTGGGATTCGCTCCTCGCCCACGCAGTGTCGCTAGGACTCGCCGAACTGGCAAGCGGCGGCCGGGAACTCACCGCCGGGTTATGCAGATACGCTGTAGATCTGGAATAAGCGCATCCGGTTCTCAGTGAGACACGAACAGGTTCCATTCGCATGCTTGTCGCGTGGAGTGCGGATGACCGCAGTAGCCACGACGGCGGTTCGTGCTGTCGCTGAGTGCACGGTTCGGCATCGGGCCGCTTACTGCAGGCCGTGGGCACGCAGCCACACCGAGCGCCGGCGGGCCGAGGCCCGCGCCAGCCATGCGTCCTGGACGAGCTCGCTCAGTTCGATGCGCGAGAGCTCCGCTACGTGGGCAGCTCGCAAGAGCACGGATGGATGGCCGTCAAAGTGCGAAGTCGTGAAGAACGGAGTGTCCGGGTCCTGGATCAACGCCAGTTTGTCAGCCTCAGAAGCGACCCAGAACATGATCACGTCGGGGTAGCGTTCCCCGGTCTGCGGGTCCACCGCATCCGGCCGTGGCGTGCGGAAGAAGATGAACGACTTCGAGCCCACCTGGTAGATCGGGTTGCCGGACCGGCCATGGATCACCGTGACGTAAGGCATACCGATCGCGAGTTCGTGAATGTCCTCGATCCGAGCGCGCTCCGGCACCAAGCCAGCCTAAGCATCGACGCGCAGCCCGTCGTGAAACGCGAGCCTGCTTCACCGGCGCACTCCGGGAGCCGCCCCTGGGGCACTCGACTTTCACCACGGAACTCTGGCTGGCGTCGGTAGTCGCTGTGACAGGGTGAGAGGGTGACTGATCGACTACGGCTGTTGACCTTTAACGTGCTCACCCGCGCGTCCGCGGGTGGGCCCGCTAGGCAGGAGCTCGTCAAGCGCGTCCTGCCGCGGCTAAAGGCCGAAGTCGTCGCTTTGCAGGAGGTGACACGCCACACGGCGTTCGACCAGGCAGCGGAACTGCTCGGTGCGGACTTCACGATCGTTGATGTGCCTGGAAGCAGTTCCGAATACGGCGGGGACTGCCTTGCCACCTCCCTGCCGGTTGCGCGAGTTGACGTTCTCGATCAAGCGATCGGCGTTGGCGCCTCCGGACCTGCGTACCGTTCGAGCGCCGTTGCACTTGAGATCATTGGGCCGGGACGCGTCGGCCCGCTCGTTGTGGTGCACCACAAAAGTACCTATGAACTGGACCTTGAGCACATCCGCGAACAGCAGGCGCTAGCCACTGCCCGGTTCGTCGAGAGTCTCGTCGGAGACCGGGCGAATCTGCCCGTGGTGCTGCTCGGCGATTTCAACGCCGCCCCAGATGCTGCCTGCATCCGCTTCCTCACCGGAAGGCAGAGCCTGCAGGGGTGGAGTATTCGATACGAGGACGCGTGGGAGGCTGTGCACGGCGATGAGCGCGGCCATACCTTCGACCCACGGAACCCGCTCGTGGGGGCCGGTCAAATGCCTCTTGAACGCGGCCGTCGCATCGACTACATCATGACGCGGAGTGGGCCACACGGTGCGCTGCTCGATGTCGCGGATTGCCGATTGGTGTTCACCGAAGCGATCGATGGTCTGTGGGCCAGCGATCACTTCGGCGTGCTTGCCGAGTTGGCGCGACCCGAGCACCCGCCAGGGCAATGGGCCTGACCGCTTCGCCGCCCAGGGCCTGGGAGGCGGCGAGGCGACTGCCGACTAGCCGGTGCGCGGCGCGCCGTGCAGGGTGTAGCTCAGCCCGGAAGATCCTCGGGGCGCTTGGCGGCAAGCTGTCCGTGTAGCAGACCGGTGGACTGGCCGACCTCGATGAGATATCCGTCCGGGTCCCGCATGTAGCAGCGGATCTCCGCGCCCCGGTCGATCGGCGGTGTGACGAACTCTGCGCCCTTCGCCTTCCACTCCTCATAGCAGGCCTGGATGTCAGCGACCCGCAAGTTCAGGAAGCTCGAGGTAGTGCTGCCTGGCTGGTAGTCGACCACCGAGATACCTGGCTTGTCGGGCGTGGGCGGCCCGCCGGGATTCATGATGATCCACGAATTGGACAGCTTGACGATGCACGGGTTCTCGTCCAGGACGACGCTGCCGCCCAGAACGCGCGAGTAGAAGTCGCGGGACTGCGCGACCTTGCGGACGGTGATGAACAAGGTCACCAGAAAGCCCTCGGCCGGCACGGGGAGGTTAGCGAAGTCGATGTGGGGTGTGCGTTCGGGCATGGGCCGTTCCACCTCTGGCGGCATCGGGGCTCAGCGCCTTGTCGGAGGCGACGAGCCGGACCTCAAAGCGATCAGCTCCCAGTGTCCGGCACGAGGTATCGCCTACTGCAACACAGCGTTGCTGACTAGGCCGGAAGCCTCACTGCCTGGGACACCAGCGCGCCGCGACGAAGTGTCTGTGCTCGCGGCGGCACGGTCACGACTTTCGCGCTGGGGCGCCGGGGCTGCCGACCGGGTGGTCGTGATTGACACGATGCGCCAAGCCGAGTAAGGCGGGTGGCATGCGTGCTTCCTCGTTCGTCGCTGCCATCCTCGTCGGCGCGCTGGGCATGCCGGTCGCCAATGCCGCGCCGCTCTATGTCAAGGAGCCCGTCGCCACCGGCACGGGCGGTGCCGTTGCCTCGACAGAGTTCAACGCCAGCAAGGCCGGCATCGACACGCTTAAGGCCGGCGGCAACGCGATCGACGCCGCGGTCGCCGTCGCCAGCACGCTCGGCGTCACCGAGCCGTTTGTGGCAGGACCGGGCGGTGGCGGCTTCATGGTGATCTACCTGGCACGCACACACCAGGTGGTAACCATCGACGGGCGCGAGAAGTGCCCCGCGGCGTGTACAACACAGCTGTTCATCGACCCGGCCACAGGCCAGCCGTTGGCGTTCGAGGAGGCCAGGCACTCGGGTCTCTCGGTCGGTGTGCCGGGGATGGTTGCCACTTGGGCGAACGCGGTGCGCTCCTTTGGCCTGCGCAGCTTTGCCGCCGATCTTCAGCCCGCGATCACGGTCGCGGAGCGCGGCTTCACGATCTCACCCGACTTCGTCCAGATCGAGGAGAAAGCACTTCCGGATCTGCAGGCGTTCACACCCAGCCGGGACCTGTTCCTTACTCCGGACGGCCAGCCGCTGCCGGTCGGCTCGACGCTACGCAACCCCGACCTGGCCCGCACATACCACGACCTGGCTCGCTTTGGTCCGGACTACCTCTACCACGGACCGCTCGGCGCCGAGATCGCCGACACCGTGCAGCACCCGCCGGTGTGGCCAGGGACGCCCCTGACTGTCCGCCCCGGCATCATGACAGCCGCGGACGTAGCGAACTACACAGCCCCACAGCGCGCGCCGACACATGTCACGTATCGCGGCCTGGACGTCTACGGTATGGCCCCGCCGTCCAGCGGCGGCATCACGACGGGCGAGGCGCTGAACATCCTCTCCGGGTGGAACCTCTCCTCGGAAGACCGGGCGCAGGCGCTGTTCCAGTACCTGGAGGCCAGCCGCCTCGCATTCGCCGACCGAAACGCCTACATCGGTGACTCCGACTACGTGTCGGTGCCGCCGGGCCTGCTCGACCCAGCCTTTGCCGCGACGCGCCGCTGCCTGATCGGCAACACGGCTCTGACTTCGCCGGTCGCGCCCGGCAACCCGTTCCCGCCCTACGCCCCGTGCGCAACGGCAGTGTCCTGCGCTGCCGGGCAGGAGGGGATGCAGACGAACCACATCGTCACCGCGGACAAGTGGGGAAACGTCGTCAGCTACACCAACACGATCGAGCAGTTCGCCGGCAGCGGCATGACCGTTCCAGGGCGTGGGTTCCTGCTCAACAACGAGATGACGGACTTCAACTTCGCGCCGGCGGCACCGGGTGATCCCAACCTCCCGGCGCCGGGCAAGCGGCCGCGCTCGAGCATGGATCCGACCATCGTCCTGAAGAACGGTGTCCCCGACTTCACTCTTGGCTCGCCAGGCGGCTCGACGATCATCACTACGGTGCTGCAGATCATGCTCAACCACATCGACTTCGGCCTGTCGCTGCCGGACGCGATCGCCGCGCCACGGGCCAGCCAGCGCAACACGGCGACCACCTTGGCCGAGCCCGATTTCTACAACTCCGCGCTGGCCCAGCAGTTGACGTCGCAATACGGGGAGAAGTTCAGCCTCAACACCGGCCCGGTGCTGCCACTCGATCAGTACATCGGTAGCGCGACCGGCATCCAGTTCCTGCCGGGCGGGCGGTTCCAGGCCGCCGCCGAGCCGGTGCGCCGCGGCGGCGGCAGCGCGCTGGTCGTCCGTCCGGGCTGATTGCGGATTGCGCGCCGATCCCTCGCCCGGTACATAGCATTCTTGTCCGCCCGGAGGCCTCGCGGACCACGGCATTAGTTGCAATGTCATCGTCGGCAACTTCCACGACCACCTGCTCATCCCGGCATCCGATGCCGAGGAAGCCTTGGAGGCACTGAGGGAACTCGTCACATGGGCTCGTGACGAGGTGTAGCCCGCCGATGAGACTCGCGACGGGTACCCGAATGGCTTCTCGCGTCGGCCCGCAGTCAATGGACCTTAACCGCCGATCTGGCGCAGCTTGTCGACTGCGCTTTATCGACGCAGCATTTCTTCCGGAGACGCCAGTGAGCCGCTCGCAGTGCCGCACGGGCACACCGCGTAGCGGTTGCAGCCTGGCAGGATTGGAGAGATCTGCCATGTTGCGGGCGGAGTCATCGTCCGATCATCTCCTCGGCGCGGCTGCGCTCCGCTGGCTGGACCGCCAGGCGGCGTCATTGACCCGTTTCGTTGCGTCGGCGGATACTTGGGCGCGACCGGGGGAGGCCACCATGTCGTGGAGACTGAAGGGCAGTTTCGTCGAGACGTGCTCGTGCGAGCTTATGTGCCCATGCAACCTGTCGTTCGACCATGGCGCGACTTACGACTACTGCCGGGTAACGCTGGCGTTCAACATCAAAGAAGGTGACGTCGAAGGCACCGACATCAGCGCGCGGCGGGTGGTGATGATCGCCGACACGCCGAAGGTGATGACCGAGGGGAACTGGAAGATCGGCGTCTACGTCGATGACGGCGCGAGCGAGGACCAGTTCGACAAGCTGGTCAAGGTGTTCAGTGGCGAGCTCGGCGGACCGATGGGTGCCCTTGCGCCGCTGGTCGGCGAGATCCGCGGCGTGGAGCGCGCGACGATCGAGATCGGCGATGACGGGTTGACGCACCGAGTGAAGGTCGGCGACTCGATCGACTTCGAGATCCAGGACATCGTCCCATTCGGTGTCGAGACCGGCGAGCCGGTCCGCTTCAACGGCATGTTCCATCCGGTGGGATCGGATCTGACGATGGCAGAAGCGAAACGAACCCGCATCAACGCCTTCGGCATCAGCTACGAGGGCAAGACCGGGTTGTCGAAATCAGATTTCTCCTGGGTCGCCTAGGCCGATGACCGCTCTCGGGCAGCCGCCTCGTACAGCGACTAGCGCCGGGCTGGCCCCGCTCTACGCGGCGATGCGGGCGCGGCTCGCGCTCGTCGCGCTGCTGTTCGGGGCGGCAGCGCTGGGCTGGGTGTGGACCGCTCGCGAGATGCGTGGGATGGACAACGGGCCGTGGACCGACCTGGGCGGGTTCGGCTGGTTCGTCGGCGTGTGGGTGGTCATGATGGCCGCGATGATGTTCCCGTCGGTTGCGCCGACGGTCGCGCTGTACTC
>JBKOXO010000063.1:0-9287 GCA_046744105.1 Actinomycetota bacterium | reverse complement strand
GCGGAGGGCGTGGGATTCGAACCCACGAGGACGCTTCCGCGCCCTAGCGGTTTTCAAGACCGCCGCCATCGGCCACTAGGCGAGCCCTCCAGGACGAGTCGAGCGTAGCGGGTCATGCGGCCCTGCCCGCGCGGTCACAATCCGGTCGGAACTTGTCGGGCGCCGCCCTTAGGGTGGCACCGCAAGCCGCGAAGGAGGGCAAGTGGGCGACCAGCACGCGATCGAGGTCACGGGGCTGTCGAAGCGATACCGGGGTGCGCGTGGCCAACCCGACGTCGAGGCGGTCCGCGGTATAGACCTGCAAGTGGCGCGCCGCGAGGTGTTCGGGTTCTTGGGGCCGAACGGCGCGGGCAAGACCACCACGGTCCGCATGCTGTGCACGTTGCTGCCGATCAGCGCCGGTGAGGCGACCGTGGCGGGCATTGACGTACGGGGCGATCCGGGGCGGGTGCGGGAGCGCATCGGCGTGGCGCTCCAGGAGGTCGGACTCGACCCCACGCAGACCGGCCACGAACTGCTCGAGCTGCAGTGCGGCCTGTACAAGGTGCACGACCCACCGGCTCGCGCGGACGAGTTGCTCGGGCTGGTCGGGCTGAGCGATGCCGCCGACCGGCTGGTGCGCGCGTACTCGGGCGGCATGAAGCGGCGGCTGGACCTCGCCACCGCGCTCGTCCATGCGCCCGAGGTGCTGTTTCTCGACGAGCCCACCACCGGCCTCGACCCGGCCAGCCGGGTCACGATCTGGGACGAAGTTCGGCGCATCAACGAGATGGGCACGACGGTGTTTCTGACGACGCAGTACCTCGAGGAGGCCGACCAGCTCTGCGAGCGAGTGGCGATCATCGACGACGGGAAGATCGTCGCCGAGGGCACTCCCGACACGCTGAAGTCCGAGCTGGGCAGCGATGTGGTCACCGTCGGGCTGGCCGTCGAGCAGCACGAGGCGGCCCGGCTGGCCCTGTCCAAGGTGCCCAGCCTCGACCACATCACAGACGCCGCCGAGGGTCTCGCGGTGTATGTGGACGACGGTGCCGCGGCAGTACCGGACATCGTGCACCTGCTCGCCGAGGCGGGCATCCGGCCCGGAGCGATGACGCTGTCCCGGCCCAGCCTCGACGACGTGTTCCTGGCTGCGACGGGGCGCCGCATCGAGGGTGTCCCGGCGGAGGCGGCGAGCCCGTGAACGAGACGCTGCTGCTCGGCCGGCGAGCGGTCCGCGAGGTGTGGCGCATCCCGGCCGCGACGATCCCGGCGTTGTTCATCCCGGTGTTCTTCCTGGTGGTCAACCTGGGCCAGGTCAACAGGATCTTCAATCCGGAGCACACACCGTTCCTGCACGGGCAGCACTACGTGGCGTTCCAGATCCCGGTGTCATTGGTGTTCGCGGTGAGTTCGGCGACGTCAGGGCTGGCGATGGTCACCGACATCGACATCGGCTACCTCGACAAGCTGCTCGCGGCGCCGATCCGGCGCACGGCGATCGTCTGGGGACGCCTCGGTGCCGACCTCGTTCGTGGCATTGCCGTGTCGGCCATCGTGCTGGCGGTGGGCTATGCATTCGGGGCGAGAGTGAAGTCTGGGGCCATAGGCATCGTGCTGCTGATCGCGCTGTCCGCGCTCTGGGGCGTGGCGTACGCCGGCATCGCGATCGCGATCGCACTGAAGACCAAGAACGTCCAGACGACGAACGCCTCGTTCCTGATCTTCTTCCCACTGCTGTTCCTGACGCCGAACTTCGTGCCGATGGACCTGCTGGCCGGACCGCTACAAGCGATCGCCCGGGTCAACCCGGTCACGTATGTGATCACCGGACTGCGCGATCTCGTGCTGTTCCGCGACATCCATTGGGGCTCGCTCGGCGCCTGCGTGCTCACGATCGCCGCGACGGGGGTGGTGCTGACCTGGTTGTCAATGCGGGCATTGGCGACGTTTGCCGACTGACCGTGAGCGCTCGCGCCCTGAGCGACGCGCGCGGAGCGAATCCGGTACGCGCGCGATGGGCGCGGCAGCGGGCGCGGATCCACGCGGGCGGGATGAATAGCGGAGACTGTGCCGGGTGAGCGAACCGATCAAGCTGGGCACCGCCGCGGGTCGCGGCGTGCTGGCCACCACGATCCTGGGCAGCGGCATGGCGTTCCTCGACAGCACGATCGCGAACGTCGCCACAAAGAAGATCGGCCAGGAGTTCAACGCGACCTTCGGCGCGTTGCAGTGGGTGCAAAACGGCTACCTGCTGCCGCTGGCAAGCCTGATCCTGCTTGGCGGCTCGCTCGGCGACCGGCTGGGACGGCGCCGGGTGTTCCTGGTGGGTGTGGCGTGGTTCGCCGGCGCGTCGCTGCTGTGCGCCATCGCGCCGAACGTCGAGACGCTGATAGCGGCGCGTGCTCTGCAGGGCATCGGGGGCGCGCTGCTGACGCCGGGCAGCCTCGCGATCATCTCGGCGTCGTTCGCGCCCGACGACCGAGCCGCGGCGGTGGGCGCCTGGTCCGGACTCGGCGGTGTCGCGACGGCGATCGGGCCGTTCCTGGGCGGTTGGCTGGTGCAAGACGTCTCATGGCGGTGGGCGTTTGCCATCAACCTGCCGTTCGCGGCGGCCGTCATCGTGCTCGGTCTGAAGTACGTTCCGGAGACGCGCGCCGAGACCCGCGCCACCCATCTGGACATCCCCGGCACGCTGCTCGTCGCCGGCGGGCTGGCGGCGCTGACGTACGGCACCACGACCGCCGGCTCGAGCGGCTGGCACGCTGAGGCGGGAATCATCACAGCGATCGGGCTTGCGCTGCTGGGCGGATTCGTGATCGTCGAGCGGGACGAGAAGCAGCCGCTGGTGCCGCTCAGCCTGTTCGCCGACCGCGCCTTCACCGGCGCGAACGTCATGACGTTCATGGCCTACGGTGCCCTCGGCGCGCTGCTGTTCGTGCTGGTGTTGCACCTGCAGATTTCTGCCGGCTACGGCGCCCTGGCGGCGGGCACCGCGACGCTGCCCATCACGGTCCTGATGATGTTGCTGTCCGCGCGATCCGGAGCCCTCGCCGCGCGGATCGGGCCACGGCTCCAGATGACGGCCGGCCCTCTCATCTGCGCCGCGGGGCTGCTGCTGACCTTGCGCATCGACACCCACCACAGCAACTACCTCACTGACGTCCTGCCCGGCGTCGTCGTCTTCGGGCTGGGCCTCACCGTGTTCGTCGCCCCGCTCACCGCCACGGTGATGGGCACGGCTCCGCCGGATCAGGTGGGCATCGCGTCGGGTGTGAACAACGCCGTCGCCCGGGCCGCGTCGCTACTCGCGGTGGCGGTGTTGCCGGCGTTGGCCGGGCTGCACGGCGACGCCTACCGCCACGCGGAGGTGATGGTGCGCGGGTATCGAATCGTGGCGACCAGCAGCGCGGCGATGCTCGTGGTGGCAGCGCTCGTGGTCGCGGTGACCGTGCGTATCCCGGCCCCCGCGCTGCATGAGGAAGGATGACTGATGTGAACGATGAGACAGTCCTGGCCCGCATTCACGACCTGGTTGACGAGGAGCGCGAGCTGCGCGCCGCACATCGCGGGCGCGGCCTCGCCGGCGACGACCGGCAGCGCCTGGAGCTGATCGAGCGGCAACTCGACCAGTGCTGGGACTTGCTGCGTCAGCGGCGCGCGCGCGAGGAGTTCGGCGATGACCCGGACGCCGCCCAGGCGCGTTCGATCAACGACGTCGAGGGTTACCTGCAGTAGCTGGCGGGGCGCGTAGCTCCACTAGCTGCCGTGGCGGCCGCGCGTAGCCTCGGCGCCATGAGTAAGGCGACCAAAGCTACTCAGCAAGACGGGCACGGCGCGAAGGGCGCGCGCACCCTCGGCATCGACCTGGCAGCCGCGCCGGAGCGCACTGCGGTCTGCTCCGTGACGTGGGGCGTGGGCACGGCTGTCGCCGAGGTGTTGCCCGGCCCCCACGACGACGCGAATCTCGTCGCGCTGATGGCCGCCGGCTGGGACAAGATCGGCATCGACGCGCCGCTCGGCTGGCCGGAACCGTTCGTGGACGCCATGACCGCGCACCGCAAGCTGAGGCCCTGGCCGGGCCGAGATGCCGACCCGACCGCACACCGCCGCGAGCTGAAGTACCGGCTCACGGATCTCGTCGTGGCCGAACGGGATGGCCGGTCACCGCTCTCGGTGTCGACCGACCTGATCGGAGTAGTGGCGCTGCGCGCCGCACTGCTGCTGGACCAGTACGCCCGGGCCACGAACCGCAAGCCGGTGCGCCGCGATGGTCTGGGGACCGTCGCCGAGGTCTATCCGGCGGCCGCGCTTCGCCGTTGGCTGCCTGATGCCCGGGGCAGCTACAAGCGCCGCGGCGAGTACGAGGCGCTGCATGCGCTGGTCGCCGCGGTCGCCGACGCCGTCCCGATCAAGTTCGCCGGCGACTCGCACGAGCGGTGCCGGACCAGCCACGACGCGTTCGACGCCCTGATCTGCGCGCTCGTCGCCCGGGCGGTGACGCGACGTCAGACGCGGTGTGCACGTTCCGGCGTGGAGGCCCGGCGGGCGGAAACGGAGGGCTGGATCCACGTCCCGAAGCGGACTGCGACGCTGGCCGCACTCAGCTCGTGACGTCCTTGTTGTTGAAGCGCGCCCAGGCCAGCGACAGGAACAGCACGGTGTAGGTGGCCGCGGCCAGCAGCCCGTGGCCGACCTTGTCCAGGGCCATCGGATCGCGCAGCAAGTCGATGAACTGCTGCCAGTAGTGGCTGGGCAGCCACGGATGGACGGCGCTGATCTGCGGCACGGCGTCCAGTACCTGGCTGGTGATCGTCAACCCAAGCGTGGTCGCCATGGCGGCGATTGGCACTTCGGTCAGCGTCGACACGAACAGCCCGATCGCGCCCACCGCGGCGATGCTTGCCGCGACGTACCCGGCCACGAGGGTCAGCCGCCACAGCCCCGCGGCGAACGACACGGCGGTGCCGGACAGCAGCGTCACGTCGCCGCCGCCGAACAGCATCAGCCCGACGAGCACCCCGACGACGGCAACTACGAGGCTGCACGCGACGGACCAGGCGACGATCGCCGCGAACTTGACGGCAAGCAGCCGACTGCGCCCGACCGGCACCGCGAGCAGGTAGCGCAGCGTGCCGGTGTTCGCTTCGCCCGACACGGAATCGCCGGCGACGACCGACACCGCCATCGGCAGGAACAGCGGCATGATCACGAACAGAGCCGAGAACGCTACAAACACCCCGTTGCCGGTGATGCTGCCGAACAGTGCAGCGGCGTCGCCGTTGCCGCCGCCGGACGTTCCACCGCTGATCTTGATCGCCACGGCGATCAGGATCGGGATGCAGCCGAGCACCACGAGCAGCGCCTGGTTGCGCCTGCGCCGGAAGACCATGCTCAGCTCCGACCGGAGAAACCTCCCCGATCGCGCAACGCTCGGCGGTGTCGGACCGCGAAAGGTTGCGCGATCCGTAACGTCAGCCAGAGACATCGAAGCCCTCCCCGGTCAGGCCGACGAACACGTCCTCGAGGTTGGGCCGGTCGACGGTGAACCCCCGCACGCCGACCCCTGCGGCAACGAGCGCCTCGACGACATGCTCAGGCGCAACCGATCCCAGGACAGCATTCGCCCCACCGTCCACTGTGGACACTCCATCGAGGCCCAGGCCGGTGAGCACGCGGGCCGCTGCTGCCGGGGCAGCCGAGAGCACGCGCACCCGCGCCTGCTGCTCCGCGGCAAGCGACGCGAGCGAGCCCTGCCACACCATCCGGCCGACGCTCATCACTCCGACGTGCGAGCAGATCTGCTCGACCTCGCTGAGCAGATGCGACGAGACGAAGACCGTGACGCCCTCGTCACCTAGTTGCCGGATCAGGTGGCGTACCTCGCGGGTGCCCTGCGGGTCGAGGCCGTTCGTCGGCTCGTCCAGAACGAGCAGATCGCGCGGGCGCAGCAGCGCCGCGGCAATGCCGAGGCGCTGCCGCATGCCGAGCGAGTAGTTGCGGTACCGCTTGCCCGCGGCCGCGGAAAGCCCGACGCGGTCGAGCGCGTCGACGATCCGGCGGCGCGCTGTCCGTGCCGAGACACTTCGATCGGCGGCGTCGAGCCGGGACAGGTTGGCGTACCCCGACAGGTACGGGTGGAACGCCGGGCCTTCGACCAGCGAGCCAACCCGGGGGAGCACCCGCGCCGCGTTCTCGACGAACTGCTCACCGAGCAGCCGGTGCGTGCCGGCCGTTGGAAAGATCAGCCCGAGCAGCATGCGGATCGTGGTGGTCTTCCCCGAGCCGTTCGGACCCAGGAAGCCGTAGACCGAGCCGGCCGGCACCCGTAGGTCCACGTGATCGACCGCGACTTGGCCGCCGCGGAATCGCTTGGTCAGCTCATCGCTCTCGATCGCGAACGTTACCGCCCCACTGTCCACTGTGGACGGTGGTGCCGCCTCGTCGACCAGGGTCACTTGCGGGCAGCCGCGTCAGCGATGAGGACGTTCTTGTCCACCGGCCCAGCGTAGAGGCGGCCGTCGTCGCAGACGAGTACAGTTCCCAGCTTGGACTCGAACAGCCGACCGCTGCCGCCCGCCCAGCTCACCCGGGGCAGGGACTGCAGATAGGCCACGTTGGCGTCGCTCGCGCCGAGGTCCGACACGTGTATCCGCACGACGGTGGTCCAGCCGGTACCGATTGTGGTGGCCTCGTAGTGCTGCCGCGCCACGGCCGTGGACGGCATCTGCTTGATCTTCACGGACTTCGCCGGCGTGAACGTGAAGTTGCCCAGGTCGGGCACGCTGTAGCGGATCCGCGTGTACGCCACATCTACGGCGGGCGAACTGCTACCCCGCGCGTACACCTGCACGCCGAGGGGGAGCTTCGTCTTGCCGTCGATGGCAATGCGGACCGACGCGATGCGAGAGCTCGTGTCGCGTGGCGCGAGCACCAGCTCGTATGCGGCACGGCCGGCCACCCGGCGTGCCGCGTCGGTGCTGACGATTGTCGTCGGGTCGATGGCCCGCAGCGCCTGCTCGGCGGCCTGCTCGGGGGTGAGCGTCGGCGCCGTGGCAGGCGGCTCGTCCTTGCCCGACGTCGCCGGCAGCAGCGTGTGCGTGGCCTCATGCGTGGAGCTGTCATACGTCCAGATGTCGCGCCCGTTGTGGAACACGTCAGCCTCGCCGACCGTGTCGATCAGAGCAAACCGTTGCTTGTCGGTGCCGGCGTACCAGACCCGGGCGGTGTGCGAACCGGACAGCAGGCTCAGCAGGTTGGGGGTCGCTCCGCTCGGCAGCGCCGGGATGCCGAGCGACGCCTTGGCGACGATCGTTCCGGACAGCCCATCGACATGGGCGTTCTCGACGTCGACGAGCAACTGGGCGGCGGTGCGGCGCGGAAGGTCGGGAGCCGCCTGCGCGGACAGCACGCCGCTCGCGGCGATGGCAACCAGACCGGCAACACCACTCGGCACGATCCAGCGCAGCGCGTGGTAGCGGACGAAGACGGACCGGACGTTCACCTAGACGACGATGCACCCCCTGCACTGTGATGGGGCTGAGCGTTGCAGACCAGCAACGCGGCCCGATGGCACCCTGAATTGTGTTAGCAACTAGGAAGGACCATACGGTGCGGCTATTGATCGTCGAGGATGAGGTGCGCCTTGCGTCGGCGCTGCAGCGGGGCCTCATCGGCGAGGGTTTTACCGTCGATGTCGCGCATACCGGACCGGACGGCCTGCACGCTGCGCAGGAGAGTAGCTACGACGCAGTCATCCTCGACATCATGTTGCCCGGATTGTCGGGATATCGCATCATCGAGCGGTTGCGTGACGCGCAGAACTGGGTTCCGATCCTCATGCTTACCGCGAAAGACGGCGAATACGACGAGGCCGATGCCCTCGATCTCGGAGCCGACGACTACCTCACCAAACCGTTCTCCTTCGTGGTGCTGCTCGCCCGGCTGCGCGCGCTGCTGCGTCGCGGCGTGACGCCGCGTCCGGCCGCGCTGACGGTCGGTGACCTCGTGCTTGACCCGGCGGCACACACCGTCACCCGGGCCGGCCGCAACATCGAGCTGACCCCCCGGGAATTCGCGCTGCTCGAGTTCCTGATGCGCCGATCCGGAGAGGCCGTCTCGAAAGCGGACCTCCTGCACCACGTGTGGGACGCCCACTACGAGGGCGACGCCAACGTCGTCGAGGTGTATGTCGGGTACCTTCGTCGCAAGATCGACACGCCCTTCGGGCGGCAAAGCTTGCAGACCGTCCGTGGTGCCGGCTACCGGCTCGTCGCCGCCGAGCTGGCGGACACCGCCGGAGCCGAACGCCGGGCGCCGACGGTAGGTCCTGGGGTGGCGAACAACGCCGGGTAGCCTGCCCGTAATGAGCGAGCACCGCGGGGCGGCGTGACGGCCCAGGAGCGGGTGGCGCGCCCAGCGACGCTGCGCGCTGACGGCCGGCGCGAACCGGCGATCCCTGAGACGTTGTGCCACGATTTCATACGGTGGCAAGTGCCGGAGGTGCAGTGATCTGGCCGCGGTTTCGCTGGCTGGGTGAGTGGTGGGGTGCCCGGTCGCTGCGGGCGCGCATCACGATCGTGGCGACGACGCTGTTCGCGTGCGGCCTCGTGGCCGGCACGATCGTGCTGATCAGCGTCTTGCGGATGGCCCTGATCAACGGCATCGACTCCTCGGCCGGCAAGACAGCGGCCGACATCGCCACACTTGTCCAGCGGGGCAACCCACCGCAGCAGCTGTTGTCCGGCAGTGGAGGCGTCGACTACGTCCAGCTCGTCGACGCCGACGACGCCGTGGTGGCCAACTCCCCCGGCGCGGACGCCACACGATCGATGCTCACGCCGAACCAGCTCGCGCAGCAGCACGACGGCGGACATCGCACGATCAGCGGCGAGTGGGCGGGCATCGACGCGCAGTTGCGGGTGACTGCCGTGCCCGTCGGCAGTGAGACCGTTCTCGTGGGTACCAATCTCGGACGCGTCGAGCAGAGCGTGCACGTGCTGCGCATCGTCGCGCTGATCTTGTCCCCGCTGGGCGTCCTGGTGATGGGGCTGGCCACGTACTGGATCGTCGGACGGACGCTGCGCCCGGTTGCCGGCCTGCGTCAGGGCGCAGAGGAGATCACCGCGGCCGCGCTCGCCGACCAGCGGCTGCCTGTGCCGGACGCCCAGGACGAGGTGCAGCGGCTGGCGGTCACGCTCAACGCCATGCTCGATCGCATCGATGCCGCCACCAAGCAGCAGCGGACGTTCGTGGGCGACGCCGCGCACGAGCTGCGCTCGCCGCTCGCATCGCTGCGTGTCCAACTC
>JBKOXO010000017.1:0-11012 GCA_046744105.1 Actinomycetota bacterium | reverse complement strand
CAGCAGCTCCCGCACGGAGGCATGGTCATGGTCGACGACGTCGGTGAAGTCGTGCCCCGCGGAGAACACCGGCCCGGTGGCGGCTAGCACCACGCCCAGCGCATCGCTGCGTCGCACCTCGGTGAGCGCATCGATCAGCTCACCCATGAGCACCGTGGACAGGGCGTTCCGTTTCGCCGGATTGTCCATCGTGATCGTGACGAACTCACCGCTCTGCTGCATCCGGACGTACTGCATACCGTCAGTGTCGCCACGCGCGCCCAGTTGTGGCAACGTCGCACCAGACCCAGGAGGTGCGCCGTGTTCTTCCCGCTGACCGTCCGTGACTTCCTCGACCGCGCCGAAGACGTCTACCCGGAGCGACTCGCCATCGTCGACGAGCCCGATCAACCGGCGCCCAGCCTCGGTGAGCTGACCTACCGGGAGCTTGCCACGCTGGCCCGCGCCCAGGCGGCCCGCTTCGACGCATTGGGCGTGCCGGTCGGGGGGCGGGTGGCGATCATCTCGCAGAACTCAGCCCGGCTGTTCACGTCGTTCTTCGGCGTCTCCGGATGGGGACGCATCCTGGTGCCGATCAACTTCCGCCTTTCCGCGGGCGAGGTGCGCTACATCGTCGAACACAGCGGCGCCTCGGTGGTCTACGCCGACCCGTCGGTCAAGGACGTGCTGGATGTCCTCGACGTCGAGCACCGGTTCGTTCTGGGCGACGACGACGCGCTGTTTCTGCACGACGTGGAGCCGCGCGAATGGGCCGAGCCGGACGAGAACACGACGGCGACGATCAATTACACGTCCGGCACGACGGCACGGCCCAAGGGCGTGCAGCTGACGCATCGCAACCTGTGGCTGAACGCCACGGTGTTCGGGTTGCACACCACGATCAGCGACCGGGACGTGCTGCTGCACACGCTGCCGATGTTCCATTGCAACGGGTGGGGCATGCCCTACGGCGTCACCGGCGTCGGCGGCACACACGTCGTGTTACGCCAGGTGGACGGCACCGAGATCCTGCGCCGCGTCGAGCGGCACGGCGTGACGATGATGTGCGCGGCGCCAGCCGTGGTGAGCGCTGCCCTCGACGCGGCGGCAGTGTGGGACGGCCCGATCCCAGGACGCGACCGGGTGCGCATCATCGTCGCCGGCGCGCCACCGCCGACGCGCACCATCGAACGGGTGCTCACGCGGCTTGGCTGGGAGTTCATCCAAATCTACGGGCTCACCGAGACCGCCCCGCTGCTCACGATCAACCGTCAGCGCGCCGAGTGGGATGCGCTGGAGCCGGCCGAGCGGGCGCGTCGGCTGGTGCGGGCCGGCGTTGCGGCGCTCGGGGTGCGCCTCGACGTGGACGTCAACGGCGAGGTGCTTGCGCAGTCCAACCACAACCTGGAGGGGTACTGGCAGCAGCACGACGTGACCGCCGAGGTGATGGCGGGCGGTTGGTTCCATACCGGGGATGGCGGACATCTCGACGACGACGGCTATCTGACCATCTCGGATCGCAAGAAGGACGTGATCATCTCTGGCGGCGAGAACGTCTCCTCCATCGAAGTGGAGGACGTGATCACCTCGCACCCGGCGGTGCGCGAGGTGGCAGTGATCGGTATCCCCGACCAGAGGTGGGGCGAACTCGTCACCGCCCTTGTTGTCGCCGACGGGGTCACCGAGGACGAGATCATCGCGCACTGCCGCGGCGCGCTCGCCGGATTCAAGTGCCCCAAACGCATCGAGTTCGTGGATTCGCTGCCCCGCACCGCGACCGGCAAGCTCCAGAAGTTCAAGATGCGCGAGCCCTTCTGGGAAGGCCAGGATCGCCAGGTTCACTGACACGCCCGCCCCAAGTTGTTCGACCTACGGCGTAACCAGGCGCGCCCACGGTCGAACAACTTGTGAGAGGGCGCGCTAGCGGTCGAAGACGGTGACTTCGATGGCGTAGCCGTCGGCGCGATATGCGTGGTCGCCGAACTCGATCACCTGGCCGTCGGCGTCGTACGCGGTTCGCTGCATGGCGATCAGCGGCTGGCCGCGCCGGAGCTGCAACAGCCGCGCCTCCCGCTGGCTGGCCGCGTGGGCGGTGATGCGCTGCTTGGCCACCTGCGGCTGCACCCCCCGCGAACGGAGGATCCGATAGAGCCCGTCGCGTCCGAGCTCGTCCGTGGAGAGGTCGGCATAGGACGGCGGCAGCCAGTTGTGCATCAGCGCGAGCGGCCGGCCGTCCGCGTAACGCAGCCGCTCGACGTATACGAGCGGAGTCGAGCCGGCCACACCGACGGCTGCCGCGGCCGTGGCATTCACCCGCGCCGGGTCGAGCTTGAGCACTTCGGTCGTGGGCTTCTTCCCGGCGGCGTCCAGGTCGTCATAGAGGCTGGTGAGCTCCACTCGGCGGTGCACCTGGGTGCTGGCTACCTCGGTGCCGTATCCGCGCTTTCGCACCAGCAGCCCTTTGTCGACAAGCTCTTCCAGCGCACGGCGCATCGTGGGACGAGACAACCCGAGTGTGTCGGCCAGCTCGATCTCGTTCGGCAGCCGGTCGCCGGGCGCGAGGTCGCCCGCGTCGATCGCCGCCTCGAGCTGCGCCGTGACTTGGAAGTACAGCGGGATCGGGCTGGTCCGGTCGATGCGGATCGCAGGCACGGCCACGCACTACATACTGAACAGTCGTCAGCAGGATGTAAAGATGTCAGAACAAACTCTTGACAGGCCTATTTCCTGGACGGGAAAGTCGTAGTAGCTAGCGAAAGGGCGTGCGCATGCGTATCGGGATAGCCGGCGTCGGCCGCATCGGGGCATTCCACGCGCGGACGCTGTCGGGCATGGTCGACAGCCTCGTGCTCGCGGACGCGGTCCCGGGACGGGCTGCGGGCGTCGCCGCGGCGATGGGCGTCGAGCATGTCGACGCCCCGGCCGACCTGTTCACCGCGGGTATCGACGGCCTCGTGATCGCCGCGGCCACCGACGCGCACGCGGCACTGATCCTGGGCGCTGTGGATGCCCGCACCCCGGTGTTCTGCGAGAAGCCGGTCGCGCCGGACGCGGCCGGAACCCGCACCGTGCTCGACAAGGTGCGGTCCTCCCCTGTGCCGGTACAGATCGGGTTCCAGCGCCGTTACGACGCCGGGTTCACCGCGGCGCGGACCGCCGTGGCGAGCGGCGACCTGGGCTGGGTGCACACACTGCGCGCCGGAACGCTCGATCCGGCGCCGCCGCCTCCGGAATACATCGCCACGTCGGGCGGGCTGTTCCGCGACTGCAGCGTCCACGACTTCGACGCCATCCGCTGGGTGACCGGGCAGGAGGTGGTCGAGGTGTACGCACTCGGTGCCAACCGAGGCGCGGCGTTCTTCCGCGACGCGGGCGATGTCGACACCGCGGCCGCGCTGCTGACCCTGGCCGACGGGAGCATCGCCCATGTCGCGGCGACGCGCTACAACGCGGCCGGCTACGACGTGCGACTCGAGGTGCTGGGCTCGCAGCAGAGCATCTCGGTCGGGTTGGACGATCGGCTGCCGCTGCGCTCCGCCGAGCCGGGGGTGAGCTTCCCCAACGGTGCGCCGTACCCCACGTTCATGCAGCGGTTCCATGCCGCATACGTCGCCGAGCTGGCCGACTTCGCCGTGATCGTGGCCGGAAATGCACAGCCGAGCTGTACGGTGTCCGATGCGCTGGAGGCGTTCCTCGTCGCCGAGGCATGCGAGCTGTCCCGGGCAGAGCACCGCCCGGTGCGCGTGGACGAGGTACGCCAATGAGCGACGCTTGCGGAGCGACTCAGCTGCGCGCGCCAGAGGCGCGTTCGGACCAACGAGCGACGCCTGCGGAGCGAGTCAGGTACGCGCCAGCGGCGCGTTCGGGCCGACGACCCGCCGATCTTCCGACCCGCCCTTGGGGCGGGAAGGAGGTCCGATGACAGCCTTTGACCTGATCACGATGGGCCGGGTGGGCGTCGACCTCTACCCATTGCAAGTCAACCTCGGCTTGGCGGACGTCACGTCGTTCGGCAAGTTCCTCGGCGGCAGTGCGACGAATGTCGCGGTGGCGGCGGCCCGGCAGGGACGGCGCAGTGCCGTCATCACGCGCACCGGCAATGACCCGTTCGGCTGGTTCGTACGGCGCGAGGTGGACCGCCTCGGCGTGGACAACCGGTACGTGGGTACCGTCGCCGACCTGCCAACCCCCGTGACCTTCTGCGAGATCTTCCCGCCCGACGACTTTCCCCTGTACTTCTACCGGTTTCCGAAGGCACCCGACCTGGTGATCAACCCGGACGAGCTGGACCTGGATGCCATCAGGGAGGCGGGCGTCTTCTGGGCGACGGTGACCGGGCTTTCGGCGCAGCCGAGCCGGTCAGCACATCACGCCGCCTGGAACGCTCGCGGGCGACGTCCGCTGACGATCCTCGATCTCGACTACCGGCCGATGTTCTGGGCCTCGCGGGAGGCAGCGCGCGCCGAGGTGGCGACGGCGCTACCGCACGTCACGGTCACGGTCGGCAACGTTGACGAATGCGAGACTGCAGTGGGCGAACGCGAACCGTTGCGAGCCGCGGAGGCACTGCTCCACCTCGGCGTCGAGCTCGCCGTCGTCAAGCAGGGGTCGAAGGGCGTGCTGGCGCGGACCCGCGACGAGCTGGTCGAGGTGCCTCCGATGACGGTCGACGTCCTGAACGGGTTGGGCGCGGGCGACGGCTTCGGCGGTGCGCTATGCCATGGGCTGCTCGCCGGCTGGCAGCTCGAGCGCACCCTGCGCTACGCCAACGCGGCGGGTGCCATAGTCGCGTCCCGGTTGGAGTGCTCGACGGCGATGCCCACACCGGCCGAGGTGGAGGCGTTGCTGAATGCTTGACTTCGAGCGGCTCCGCGAAGTGCGCGCTCATCACCCGGCCGCCGTCGCCGAGGCGGCCGCCGCGCGCGATCGCCGGGCGCTGCTGCGCCGAGACGGCCGGTTGATGATCGTCGCCGCCGACCATCCGGCGCGCGGCGCGCTCGGCGTTCGCGGTGTGGCCGACGCGATGGCCGACCGGTACGACCTGCTACGCCGGCTCGTGATCACCCTGGAACGGCCCGGCGTCGACGGCGTGCTCGGTTCCCCCGACATCATCGAGGACCTGCTGCTGCTCGGCGCCCTCGACTGCAAGATCGTCATCGGCTCGATGAACCGCGGTGGGCTGCAAGGTGCGACATTCGAGCTCGATGACCGGTTCACCGGCTACGACGCGGCGGCCATCGCGGCGATGGGCTTCGACGGCGGCAAGATGATGGCCCGCATCGACCTCGGTGATGCCGGCTCGGTGGCCACGCTCGAGGCCTGCGGGCGCGCGATCACCGAACTGGGCGCGCGGGGTCTGATGGCGATGATCGAGCCGTTCCTGTCGCGGCGCGCGGGCGACCGCGTGGTCAACGACCTCTCGGCGATGGCGGTGCGCAAATCCGTCGCCGTGGTCAGCGGACTCGGTGCGACGAGCGCATACACGTGGCTGAAGCTGCCCGTCGTCGAGGACATGGAGGTGGTCATGGCCGGGACGACACTACCCACCCTGCTGCTCGGCGGCGACCCGTCCGGGGATCCCGAGCACACGTACGCGCAGTGGAAGCGCGCACTCGAACTCCCCGGCGTCCGCGGCCTCGTCGTGGGACGCGCGTTGCTGTACCCGCCGGACGGCGATGTAGCCGCGGCGGTGGACGCCGCCGTCTCACTGGTACGGAGCATGCCGTGAACCTGCACCGACCCGCCGTCGAGACCATCACCCCGGAGAACGCAGGCTGGGGCTACTCGGGGCTGCGGATCGTCACGCTGGTCGCCGGCGGCCAATACCGCGCTGACACCGGCGAGGACGAGGTCGTGGTGCTACCGCTGGCGGGATCGTGCACCGTCGAGGCCGGCTCCGAAGGCGCAGCGCTGACCGGGCGGGACAGCGTGTTCGAGGCCGTCAGCGACCTCGCCTACGTCCCTCGGAGTACGCGGTTGGCGATCACGTCCGAACCCGGTGGGAGGTTCGCGCTTGCCACGGCGCGGGCGCAGCGGGCGCTGCCGTTCCGGTACATCGCCGCGAAGGAGGTGCCGATCGAGCTGCGCGGCGCCGGCGCCTGCTCGCGGCAGGTGAACAACTTCGCGACACCCGGCGTGCTGGACGCCGACCGGCTCATCGCCTGCGAGGTGCTCACTCCGAGCGGCAACTGGTCGTCGTACCCGCCGCACAAGCACGACGAGGACCGTCCCGGAGTGGAGACTCCGCTCGAGGAGATCTACTACTTCGAGGTGGCCGGCGACGGCATGGCTTACCAGCGCGTGTACGGGCCGGACATCGACGTGTTGACCGAGGTGCGCAGCGGCGACGCGGTGCTGATCCCGCACGGCTGGCACGGACCGTCCATGGCGACGCCCGGCTACGACCTGTACTACCTCAACGTGATGGCGGGCCCGGCCGAACGCAGCTGGCTCATCTGCGACGACCCGGCGCATGCCTGGATACGCGACACATGGCCGGACCAGGCGGTCGACCCTCGACTGCCACTCACCGATTGCGCAACATTTGGCATCGCCACGCTGCCAAATGTTGCGCAATCCGGGAAGGGGGCGCCGGCGTGAGGCTCACGGTGGGCCAGGCGATCGTCCGCTTCCTGGCGGCGCAGCGCAGCGAACGCGACGGCGTCGAGCACTGGCTGTTCGAGGGATGTTTCGGCATCTTCGGGCACGGCAACGTCGCGGGAATCGGCCAGGCCCTGCTCGAGGCCGAGCTGTCCCACGCGACCACGCTGCGCTACTACCAGGGGCGTAACGAGCAGGGCATGGTGCACGCAGCAGCGGCGTTCACCCGCATGCGCAACCGCCTGTCCATGCTGGCGTGCACATCCTCCATAGGACCGGGCGCCACGAATATGGTCACGGGCGCCGCGCTCGCCACGATCAACAGGCTGCCTGTACTTCTGCTGCCCGGCGACGTGTTCGCCACGCGAGTCGCCAACCCCGTCCTGCAGGAACTTGAGGATCCGCGCGCCGGCGACGTCTCCGTCAACGACGCACTGCGCCCCGTGTCGCGCTACTTCGACCGCATCTGGCGTCCCGAGCAACTGCCGAGCGCGCTGCTCTCCGCGATGCGGGTGCTCACCGATCCCGCCGAGACGGGCGCCGTCACCCTGGCGCTGCCCCAGGATGTCCAGGCCGAGGCCCACGACTGGCCGGACGAACTGTTCGCGCCGCGCGTTTGGCACATCGCACGGCCGGTGCCCGAGCCGGCGGCGCTGACCCGAGCCGTCGCCGCTATCCGCGCCGCGCAACGCCCGCTCATCGTGGCAGGTGGCGGTGTCATCTACTCCGAGGCGACCGATGCGCTGCGGTCGTTCGCCGAGGCGACGGGCGTCCCCGTCGCGGAAACCCAAGCCGGCAAGGGCTCCCTGCCGTATGACCACGCACAGGCCGTCGGCGCGGTGGGCGCAACCGGCACAACCGCCGCCAATGCGCTCGCCCGCGAGGCCGACCTTGTCATCGGCATCGGCACGCGGTACAGCGACTTCACCACCGCGTCGCGGACTGCATTCCCCAAGGCGCGGTTCGTCAACGTGAACGTCGCGGCCTTCGACTCCGCGAAGCACGCGGGCATCGCGATCACCGCCGACGCCCGGGAAGCGCTACACGCGCTGCATGACGCCCTCGACGGCTGGACGACCGATGCCACCTACCGTGAGGACGCCGCGCGCCGGGCCACCGAGTGGGACGCCACCGTCGAGCGCGCCTATCACCTCGGCAACACGCCGCTGCCGGCGCAGTCGGAGGTACTCGGCGCGGTGAACGAGGCAAGCGCCCCACGTGACGTCGTCGTCTGCGCCGCCGGCTCCATGCCCGGCGACCTGCACAAGCTCTGGCGCACCCGCGACCCCAAGGGCTACCACGTCGAGTACGGCTATTCGTGCATGGGCTACGAGATCGCCGGCGGCCTGGGCGCCAAGCTGGCCGCCCCCGACCGGGACGTGTTCGTCCTCGTCGGCGACGGCTCGTACCTGATGATGGCGCAGGAACTGGTCACCGCGGTGCAAGAACGCATCAAGCTGATCATCGTTCTGGTACAAAACCACGGCTTTGCCTCTATCGGCCGCTTGTCGGAGTCCGTCGGCGCACAGCGCTTCGGCACCGCGTACCGCTACCGCGACGCCAACGGCCGGCTCACCGGCCAGACGCTCCCCACAGACCTCGCCGCCAACGCCGAAAGCCTCGGCGCGGACGTGCTGCGTGCGCATACCGTCGACGAGCTGCGCACCGCGCTGGCCAAGGCGAAGGCGTCGGACCGCACGACCGTCGTCCACATCGAAACGGATCCGCTCGTCGACGCGCCGAGCAGCGAAGCATGGTGGGACGTCCCGGTCGCCGAGGTGTCTGCGCTCGACACCACCCGAGTCGCCCGCGCGGCGTACGACCAGAACAAACAGGCGCAGCAGCCCTATCTCCGAGGAGCAACGTGAAGACCATCCAGCACTGGATCGGCGGGAAGCTCACGATGGGAGTTTCCGGCCGCACCGCGCCGGTGTGGAATCCCGCCACCGGTGAGCAGCAGGCGGAGGTGCTGCTGGCCGAGCAGGCCGACGTCGATGCCGCGATTAGGACGGCGGCGCAAGCCTTCGAGAGCTGGCGCGACTCATCGCTGTCGAAGCGGTCCGCCGTGCTGTTCGCGTTCCGGCAGCTCGTGTTCGAGTACATGGACGAGCTTGCGGCGACCATTTCCGACGAGCACGGCAAGGTGATTTCCGACGCCCGCGGCGAAGTGCAGCGTGGCCTCGAGGTCATCGAGTTCGCGTGCGGCATCCCGCAACTACTCAAGGGCGAGTACTCCGAGCAGGTGTCCTCCGGCGTCGACTCGTACAGCTTCCGGCAGCCGCTGGGCGTCGTCGCCGGAATCACGCCGTTCAACTTCCCGATCATGGTGCCGATGTGGATGCACCCGATTGCGATCGCCTGCGGCAACACGTTCGTGCTCAAGCCGAGCGAGCGTGATCCCTCAGTCTCGCTGTACGTTGCGGAGCTGTGGCAGCAGGCCGGCTTGCCCGACGGCGTGTTCAACGTCGTGAACGGCGACAAGGTCGCCGTCGACGCGGTGCTCGACTCGCCCGACGTCGCCGCGGTGAGCTTTGTCGGGTCGACGCCAATCGCCCGCTACATTCATGAACGCGCGACGATGAACGGCAAGCGGGTGCAGGCTTTGGGCGGGGCGAAGAACCATGCGGTCGTGCTGCCGGACGCCGACCTGGACTTCGCCGCGAACCACCTGACTGCGGCCGCGTTCGGATCGGCCGGCCAGCGCTGCATGGCAATCTCCGCGGCCGTCGCCGTGGGTGCGGCGGGCGACCCGCTGGTGGAGCGGCTCAGGGACAAGGCCGCTACCGTTACGGTCGGCCCCGGACGGTACGAATCCAGCGAGATGGGCCCGGTCGTCACCGCCGAGGCACGCGAGCGCATCATCGGGCTCATCGACTCCGGCGCGCAGCAGGGCGCGACGCTCGTCGCCGACGGACGCGCCCTAAAGGTCCCGGGACACGAGAACGGCTTCTTCGTCGGGCCCACCGTGCTCGATCACGTCACCGCGGACATGGACGCCTACCGCAACGAGATCTTCGGCCCGGTGCTGTCGGTCAGCCGCGTCGACACCGTCGACGACGCGATCGCGTTCGTCAACGCCAATCCGTACGGCAACGGCACGGCGATCTTCACGTCCAGTGGCGAGTCCGCGCGACGCTTCCAGCGAGAGGTCACCGTCGGCATGATCGGTATCAATGTGCCGATCCCGGTGCCGATGGCCTATCACTCGTTCGGCGGCTGGAAGGACTCGCTGTTCGGCGAGTCGCACATCCACGGCCCGGAGGGCGTCCGCTTCTACACCCGCGCGAAAGTCGTCACCGCGAGATGGCCCCACGTCGAGCACGCGGTGGCCGCGAGCTACCACTTCCCCACCGCCACCTGAAAGGGGCAGCACATGAGACGCACCTGGTTAGTCGCCGCGGCGGTCATACCGATGCTCGTCGTGTCCGCGTGCAGCAGTCGCAACGCGGTCAACAAGCCGCACAACAAGACAGGGGGCGGCAAGGGCGGATACGGATACAAGATCGCCGTCGTGACGCACGGCAGTGTCGGCGATTCGTTCTGGACCATCGTCCAGAACGGCGCCAAGCAGGCCGGCAAAGACATGGGCGACAACGTCACCTACGAGAGCGACGGCGACCCGACGAAACAAGCGGCCCTGATCGACGCGGCGACGAACGCCAAGCCCGACGGGCTGGTCGTCTCGATGGCCAACCCGCCGGCGCTAAAGGCTGCGATCGAGCGGGCGGAGAAGGCCGGCATCCCGGTGATCACGATCAACTCCGGCGAGGCAGAATCCAAGTCGTACGGCGCGCTCTCGCACATCGGCCAGGACGAGGTCGTCGCCGGCCGCGCGGTCGGCACCCAGCTCAAGGCGGACGGCGTGCACCACGCGATCTGCGTGATCCAAGAGGCGGGTAACGTCGGGCTCGAGCAGCGTTGCGGCGGCGTCAAAGACACCCTGGGCGGCACGGTCACGAACATCCAGGTCGACAACAACAACCTGCCGGCTGCGCAGACGCTCATCAAGACGAAGCTGCAGTCCGACACGTCGGTCGACGCCGTCGTGACGCTCGGCGCGCAGGTGGCACAGGTGGCCGAGGGCGCAATCTCACAGGCGAACTCCAAGGCCGAGCTCGCCACCTTCGACCTCAACGGTGACGTCGCCAAGGCGATCGAGCAGGGCAAGATCGCTTTCGCGGTCGACCAGCAGCCCTACCTCCAGGGCTACCTGGCGGTCGTCATGCTCACGCTGTACAAGTCGAACCTGAACGTGCTCGGCGGCGGGCAGCCGGTGCTGACCGGCCCCACCCTGATCACGAAGGAGAACGCCGCGGCCGTCGCGCAGCTCGCCGCCGGAGGCACCCGATGACCGCCGCGACCGCTCGCGTCGACGAGCGCGTCGCCCACGTCGGAGCGCTGCGCCGGCTACTGCTCAGGCCGGAACTCGGCGC
>JBKOXO010000010.1:0-15371 GCA_046744105.1 Actinomycetota bacterium | reverse complement strand
CGCCAGCACCGCGCCGGACCCCTCACCGAGCCGCATCCGCAGGTCCACCAGCGGGGCAAGGCCGAGCGTGTCGAGCGCGACGGACGCGCCGGGCTCCACCGACCGGTGGCCGGCGATCATGGCGGTGGTGCTGTCCGGTGCGAGCGCACGGGCCACCAGTGCCGCGGCGCAGGCGATCACCCCGTCCAGCACGACGGGCACCCGGGCCGCGGCGGCGCCGAGCACGTACCCGGCCAGCGCGGCGTGCTCGAAGCCACCGACCGCGGCGAGCACGCCGAGCGGGTCGGCAGGGTCGGGGCGGTGACGGGCGAGCGCCCGGGTAACAACGCCGATCTTGCGGGCGAGCGTCGCGTCGTCGATGCCGGTGCCGCGCCCAGTGACATCTGCCGGCGCCGCACCGGCGAACGCGGCGATCAACGCGGCCGCCGGCGTGGTGTTGGCGATCCCCATGTCGCCGGTGAGCAGGCACCGCGTGCCCCGCGCCACCAGGTCCCGGGCGACCCCGATGCCCACGCCGATCGCGGCGTGCGCTTCTGCGCGGGTCATCGCCGGCTCGCGGGCCATGTCCCGGGTGCCACGCCCGATCTTGCGGACCAGCAGCCCCGGCACGGCGTCGACGTCGGCGGCGACCCCGACGTCCACGACGACCACCTCGGCGCCGGACTGCACGGCCAGCGCGTTGATCACCGCACCGCCGGCGACGAAGTTTGCGACCATCTGCGCGGTGACCTCCTGCGGCCACGGCGTCACGCCCTGCGCGTGCACCCCGTGGTCTCCGGCGAACACCGCGACGACCGCCGGCTCCGGCATGGGCGGCGGGCATCGGCCGGCCAATCCGGCCAGCTGCACCGACAGGTCCTCCAGCGCGCCGAGCGAGCCCCGTGGTTTGGTGAGGCTGTCCTGCCGCGCCCGGGCGGCCGCGACCGCGGTGGCGTCGAGCGGGCCAATGGCGGCGATCGTCTCGTCAAGCAAGCTCATGCAAGGCCTCCACGAAGGCGGTGGACGTCGGCTCGTCGCGCACCGCGACCCGGAACCAGTGCGCGTCGAGACCGGGGAACGTGTCGCCGCGCCGCACCGCGAATCCCTTGCCGCGCAAGGGCTTCCACAGCTCGGGGCGGTCGGCATGGACGAGCAGGAACGAGGCCGCGCCGGCCATGACGGACAGGCCCGGCACCGAACGCAGCAGCTCCGCAAGGTGCGTGCGGCGCCCGGCCAGCTCGGTGGCCCAGGCCCGCGCCTCGGCCACCGCCTCGGGCGTGGAGCAGGCGACGCACGCCGCCAGCGCCGGGGCGCTCACCGGCCAGTGCGGCTGCGCGGCGCGCAGGCGCTCGACGAGCGGTGCCGGCGCGAGAACGTACCCCACGCGCAGGCCTGCCAGTCCCCAGGTCTTGGTCAGGCTGCGGATGACGACCACGCCGGGATCGCCGGCCAGTGACCCGGACTCGCCCGGAACGCAGTCGGCGAACGCCTCGTCCACGACAACGATCCGGCCCGGGCGGCGCAAGGCACGGAACGCAGGCGCCGGGTGCAGCACCGACGTCGGGTTCGTCGGGTTGCCCGCGATCACGAGGTCGGCGTCATCCGGCACCAGCGCAGGGGTGGTGAGCACGAACGGCGGCGGCAGCACCAGCCGGTACACCGGGTGACCGGCGGCGGTCAACGCCAGTTCCGGCTCGGTGAACTGCGGATGCACGACGACCGCTAGCCGAGGTGTCAGCGCCCGGGCGAGCAGCACGAACGCCTCGGCCGCCCCGGCGGTCAGCAGCACCTCGCGCGGGTCGCGCTGGTGCCGGGCGGCGACCGCGGCGAGGGCGTCGCCCTGGTCGGGGTAACGGGCCAGGTTGACGCGGGCGAGCCGCTCCCGCAGCCAGTCCGGCGGCATGCCGGGCCGGACGTTGACCGCGAGATCGACCAGCCCGGGCAGCGCGTCCAGGTCGCCGTGGTGGTGAAGGTCCAGCGTCATGTCCCGGCCCGCACCGCATCGTGCACGGCGCGGGCCAGCCGCGCTCCCCAGGTCGAGCGGGGGCCACCGAACGGCTCGGCCGGACCGCTCGCAGGACAGGCCACGGTGACGGCGTCCGAGGCAGTCCCGGTGCCGGGGACGCCGGCGGCCAGCAGCGCCTGCGCCTTAGCCTCGGTCGCGGTGGTCAGCGCGTTGAGCAGCGCCGCATGGCTCAGCCGCACGGGAAGCTGGGCCACGATGTTGATCGTGCCGGGTGCCGGCTCCACTGCCGCCTCGGGGGCGGCGGCCCAGACCGGCAGGGTGAGCCCGACGGTGGCGTCGACGTGCACCCCGCCGTCCGTGCGTCGCTGCACATCCTGGACGTCGACCGCGGTGAACATCACCACGCCGCCACCGTCCAGACCGGCCGCCGCAGCGAGCTCGGCGCCGTGCCGGGGCTGGTCGCGGCGCCGGTAGTCGTGGGGGACCTGGGCGTTGATCAGCCAGTGCCGTTCGCCCAGCCCGCCGCCGCACGAGGCGGTCGATGCGACCGTCATCGCGGCGGCGAACCGCCACACCAGCATGGGCAGCTCCCGGTCGGCCTCGACTCGGCTCGCGATCAGCATCCGATCCTCCGGCGCGCGCGCTGCGGTACGACGAGCAGCTGTCCGTCGTCGTCGGTGATCACCCGGACCCGGCCGCCGAAACAAAGCGACAGCAGCTGCTCGTCCAGGACGTCGGCCGGGGCGCCCGTCGCCACGACCCGGCCCTCAGACATGAGCACAAGCCGGTCGGCGAACTGCGCGGCCAGCGTCAGGTCGTGCATCGCGCTCAGCACGGTGAGCCCCCGCTCGCGGCGCAGGTCGTCGACCAGCTCGAGCGCGTCGACCCGGCGGCCCAGGTCGAGCGCGCTCGTCGGCTCGTCCAGGAGCAGCACGGGCGCCTCCTGAGCCAGCGCCCGGGCCAGCACCACGCGCTGCAACTCTCCTCCGGAAAGCGTGGACAGCTGCCGGTCGGCAAGCCTCGCGATACCGATCCGGTCCAGCACCTCAACGCAGAGCCGGCGGTCCTGAGCCGACTCGACACCGAAGTACCCGATGTGTGGGGTGCGCCCGAGCAGGGTGTAGTCGATCGCCGCCATACCGGCCGGCAGCTCCGGCTGCTGCGGCACGTAGGCGACGAGCCTCGCCCGCCGGCGGGGGGAGAGCCGACCCATCGTCTCGTCGCCGACCCGGACCACGCCGTCGTAGGGCAGCAGCTGCGCCGCGGCCCGCAGCAGGCTGGACTTGCCCGCCCCGTTGGCGCCGATCAACCCCACCCACTCGCCCTCGGCAGCTGACTCCGTCGTGGCGGAGACCGCGACAGATGGGCCGTAGCGCACCGTCACTCGCTCCAGGCTCAGCATCACAGCACCCCCTGCCGGGTGCGCCGCGAGCGCAGCACGATCAGGAAGAACGGTGCGCCGGCCACCGCGGTCACCACGCCCACCGGCAGCTCGCTCGGCGCCTGGACGGTGCGCGCGATGAGGTCGGCGAGCACCAGGAACGCGGCCCCGCACACCATCGACACCGGAAGCACGACACGGTAGCTCGCGCTGGCGGCCAGCCGCACCGCGTGCGGGACGATGATGCCGACGAAGCCGATCAGCCCGCTGACCGACACGGCCGCGGCCGTGCCCAGGGTGGCGGCCGCGACGATGATCAGGCGGCTGCGTTCCGGATGGATGCCGAGTGCCCCGGCCTCCTCGCCACCGACGCGCAACACGTCGAGGATGCGGCGGTGGGCGAGCAGCACGGCGGCGCTCACGACGGCGTAAGGCAGCAGAAGCCGCACATCCGACCACGACGCGACCGAGAAGCTGCCGAGGATCCAGTTGTAGATCTGCCGGATCTCCTCGGTGTGCTGCTGCTGCAGGTAGGTCTGGACGGCGGTGAGCATGGCCGCGATGGCCACCCCGGCGAGCAGGATCGCGTACCCGCGCGTCTGGCCGCCGCCAGCCGTGGCGATCAGATACGTGAGCGCCACCGCGAGCACCGCACCGGCGAACGCCGCCACGGGAAGCACGACCGGCCCGCTGTGGCCGGTAATGATGGCTACGGTGGCGCCGAGCCCGGCCCCGGCGGCCACGCCCAGCAGGAACGGGTCGGCGAGCGAGTTGCGCAGCACGCCCTGGTAGGCGGTACCTCCCGCGGCCAGCATCGCCCCGACCAGCGCGGCGAGGATGACCCGGGGCAACCGCAGCTGCCACACGATGGCCTGGTCAACCGGGGACGTGGCGGTGTGGACGTCGAGGAACGACAGGTGAGTCAAGATCGTGCCGACCACGTCGCCCACACCGATCGCCACCGGCCCGACCACGGTCGCGAGCAGCATCGCGCCGACCAGGACGAGCGCCGAGACCGTCAGAGGAAGACGCACCGGGTGGGTGCGCGCGGTCGCCTGCGGGCGCCCGGCTGCCGCAGCGCCGGGGGCGGTCGGCTCGCTGGTCATGGCACCGGGTGCTGCTGGATCGCGTCGGCGACCACGCGCAGCAGGTCCACGATGCGCGGCCCCCACCGGGAGGCGATGTCGTCGTCGAGAGCGACGACGCGCCCGCCGCGAACCGCCGAGAGCGCCGACCAGCCTGGCCGCTTCGCCACCGTGGCCGGCGACTGCTTGCAGCAGCGCGTGTCGGCGAGGAACACGTATCCGGGGTCGGCCCTCAGGATGAACTCGCCGGACAGCTGCGGGTAGCCGCCGCTCGCGGCCGCTCCCTTCGCGGAGTCGGCGATGCTGGTCATCCCGAGCAGCTGCAGCACCCGTCCGATGAACGTCGTCGACGTTACCGAATAGTACGTCTGGTCCAGCTCGTAGTAGTACGTCGCGGACCGCTTCGGCGTGGTGTGTGCGATCGCGGCGATCTGCCGCTTCATGCGCGCAACAACCGCGGCCGCCGCTTCCCGGTGGCCGGTCGCGTCCCCGAGCTGGGTGAGCTGCTGGTAGCTCTGCGAGATGTCCGTGGCGGCCGGCTCGTCGAGCACGTGGACGTGCAACGTCGCGAGCTGCTGCGACTGCGCCTTGGACAGTTCGGACGCCACGACGAGGTCCGGCTGGTAGGCCGCGAGCGCCTCCACGTTGAGTGCGAGGGAGTTCAGGGTGGTCCGCGGCACATTCGGCGGATAATCGGAGTCCTTGTCGACCGCCTTCACCTGCGCCCCGGCGCCGATCGCGAAGAGCATCTCGGTCGCGGTCGCCGAGAGCGAGACGATCGCAGTGGGCCTGCGTGCGATGGTGACGTTGCCGTTCGCCGCCCGCACCGTCACCGGGAACTGCGTGGCGGCGGCGCCGGATGTTGTGGTAGCCGGCGCAGAACTGGGCGCCGGAGCGCCGGAACTGCTGCACGCGGCTGCGGACAGCGCCGCGAGGGCGGCGATCAGGCCCGCGAGGGCCCGTCGCGAGTTGCTGAGCATGCTCATCCTCCATCGGTATCGCGGAGGACGAAGTGCGCCCGCTGCGACACCAGGAGGCGTCGAACGAACCGCCCTTCCTCCGAGGACTGGTTTCGCGGCGCAGGGCAGGCGTCCGGGCTCGCCCCTCGAAGGGAGCAGTACCGTTGCGGGACAGCGCCGGGCTCTCACCGGTCTTCGCTGCACCTGCGTCATCCCGGGACGCTCCCGGGACGCCGTCACCCTAGCAACGCCGCGCGATTGCCGCCGCCGTCAGCGCAGCGGCGATGGTCACGGCGGCGCACAGCCGGGTGGCCCGCGGGATGTCGTCGCGGCCTGGCAGCGTCCCGTCGCCGAGCTCCGGGCGGTGCTCGCTCCGGCCCAGGTAGACGTTGCGGCCGCCCAGACGCAGCCCCAGCGCTCCGGCGAAGGCCGCCTCCGCGTAGCCGGCATTCGGGCTCGGATGCCGGTGGCCGTCCCGGACCGCGATCCGCAGCGCCGGCACGGGGCGCCCGCTCACCAGCGCGACGAGCGCCGCGGTTAACCGCGCCGGGACTAGGTTGGCGATGTCGTCCAGCCGCGCGGCGGCCCAGCCGAAGCTCCCGTACCTCGGGGTACGGTGCCCGACCATCGCGTCTAGCGTGTTGACCGCCCGGTAGCCGAGCAGCCCAGGCAGCCCCGCCAGCGCGCCCCAGAACAGCGGCGCGACGATCGCGTCGCTGGTGTTCTCGGCGACGGACTCGACGGTGGCCCGGGCGATGCCGTCCGCATCGAGGCTCTCCGGGTCCCGGCCCACCAGGTGGGTCACCTGCTGCCGGGCCGCGGCGAGGTCGCCGCGGCTGAGGTGCTCCTGCACGTGGCCCGCTTCGCGTCGTAGCGACCGGCTGCCCAGAACGCTCCAGGTCGCGACGGCAGTGGTGAGCGTTGTGCCGGGCAGCACGGCGCCGAGCGCGATTGCTGCGCCAACGCATGCCGCGGTGAACGCCACGCCGCGCATCCGGCTGTCGGCGTAGCAGCGGCGCTCCAGGGCGGCTGCTGCCGCACCGAAGATCGCGACCGGATGACCGCGGCGCGGATCCGGCACCAACGCGTCGAGCGCGGTACCGATGAGCAGTCCGGAGGCGGGCGAGCGCACGCGCCGCACCCTATTAGGCTCGGGAGTCATGAGCTGGACGTGGCGCCTGGAGACGGGCGACGGCAGCCCGCTGAGCACGCCGAGTTCCCCACTGCACGCCAGCCAGTCCGACGCGGAGAGCTGGCTCGGCGAGACCTGGCGTGATCTTGCCGCCCGGGGGGTCGCGCAGGTGAGCCTTTACGACGATGGCGAACTCGTCTACGGACCGATGCCCCTCTCGGAGAGCTGATCGGCTGATCCGGCGGAGCTACGATGGTCCGCACCGCCGCAAATGCGGGAGGTCGCGATGGCCGTCCTCGTCGTCGTTCTCGTGCTGCTGGGCTGCGCCGGAATCTACTTCCTACTCGGCGCGCGCACGGTCAAGCAGTACGAGCAGGGGCTCGTCTTCCGGCTGGGCCGGGTGCTGGAGCACCCGCGCGGTCCGGGGCTGACATTCGTCAAGCCGGGCATCGAGCGGCTGCGCAAGATCAACATGCAGATCGTCACGATGCCGGTGCCGGCACAGGACGGCATCACCCGCGACAATGTGACGGTTCGCGTCGACGCCGTCGTGTACTTCAAGGTGGTGGACCCGATGCTGGCCACCATCAACGTCCAGGACTACCGCTTCGCCGTGGGGCAGGTCGCGCAGACGTCGCTGCGCTCCATGATCGGCAAGAGCGACCTCGACGACCTGCTGTCCAACCGGGAACGGCTCAACCAGGGCCTGGAGATGATGATCGACAGCCCGGCACTGGACTGGGGCATCCACATCGACCGCGTCGAGATCAAGGACGTCGCGTTGCCCGAGTCGATGAAGCGGTCGATGTCCCGGCAGGCCGAGGCCGAGCGTGAGCGGCGCGCCCGGGTGATCTCGGCGGATGGCGAACTACAGGCGTCGCACAAGCTGGCGGAGGCGGCGACCAGGATGGCGCAGGCGCCGGCGGCGCTGCAGCTGAGGTTGCTCGAAACGGTCGTCCAGGTGGCGGCGGAGAAGAACTCCACCCTGGTGCTGCCGTTCCCGGTCGAGCTGCTGCGGTTCCTCGAGGAACGGACGGAGGGCACCGATCTGAACGCGAACCGTGTCGATAACGGGTCCGGGCAGGCCCCGCAGCTACGGTGACACGGTGCGCACCGGCAAAAGCGTGGTCTGCGCTGCGGGTGCCCTCGCCGTCGTCCTCACGGTGAGCGCCTGCAGCTCCGGCGGCTCGAACACGAAGCAAACAACGACGCGGACAGCGTCGACCCCGGCCAGCTCGCCCGCGAGCACGCCGGCATCGACGAGCGCGTCGCCCAAACTGATGAAGAAGCTTTCCGGCACGTGCGACTCGCTGCTGCCGCAGGTCGACATCGAGCAGACCGTGGGAGTGCGCTTCGCCGGCAAGACCGCGTTCGTGGTGGGCGTAGCGGAGAAGAACATCGGCCGCCTCGCCTATCTGAACTGCCGCTACGGCCTCGCCGCGGGCGCTGGCGCGACGCCCGACGTGGAGATCGGCATCAGTCTGTACAACACGCCGGAGCAGGCGCGGCGGCGGCTGGCCGGCACGATCGACGATTACCGCGGCCACGGCGCGACGCAGTCACCTGCCACGGTGTCCGGAATGGACGCGACACTGCTGAGTGGCGGCGGCGGCGCCGGCTACGACGTACCGCTGCTCGTCGTGGCGTCCGGCCAGCGCACGGTCGCGGTGAGCGTCGTGGAGAAGCTGGTGGCACCGTCTCGGCGCGGCGCTGTCATGGCCAAGGTCGCCGCCCTGGCCTTAGACAGGACGGCCCCCTAGGGAACGAACGGCAGACTTCCTAGATACTTTCGCCGATGCGCTTCTGAGGGCCGGGCATGCGGTAGCGACGCGGCATATAGGCGCGGCTGCCTGCGTAGAAACCGAGCTGCCACGATTTCTCGGGCACGCTGTCGAGCCGCGAGAGGGCAAGCGCGCGGATGCGGCGTCCGGCGAGGTACCACTCGGCGACGACGACGAGCAGCAACGCGAAGACCGCGATGTTCACGACCGGCACCGCGAAGCCGACGACCAGCAGTGGGAACAGGATCAGCATGTAGTTCGAGACCATGCGCCGCGAGTCGACCCAGTCTCGGGCAAGCTTGCGCACCGGTCCCCGATCCCGCCTGGGCAGTGCATCAGGATCGCCCCGCCGCAGCGCCTCCCGATGGGCCTGCCCGCTGAGCTTGCCGCCACGTCCGGTGGTCCGGCTGCGCGACGCCTGCTGCTTCTGCCACTGCGCCGCCTCCTTGCGGGTGCGCGGCGCGTTGACCGGTCCACGCTGCGGCGTCGTGTCCCGCCGCTTCGGGGTGGGACGGCCCTTGCCCATGACGACGTCGGACGTCGGTTCCTCGGGCGCGGACTCTGGCTCGGGGGACACCGAGCGACGGCGTAGCAGCTTCACGTCAGTTGAGGGTAGTGGTCGTCTGGGGCAATGCCAGCATCCGATCGAGCGCGGTGCGCGCGTTCGCGGCGACCGAGTCCGCGACGGTGATCTGGTTGATCACCTTGCCGCGCGCCAGCGACTCGAGCGAGTGAACGAGGTGCGGCAGGTCGATGCGGTTCATCGTCGAGCAGTAGCAGACCGTCTTTTCGAGAAAGACGATCTGCTTGTCCGGATGGCGGTTGGCGAGGCGCCGCACCAGGTTCAGCTCGGTGCCGACCGCCCACGCCGAGCCGGGCGGTGCCGCGTCGAGCGTCTTGATGATGTACTCCGTGGAGCCGACGTAGTCGGCGTTGCGCACGACGTCGTGCTGGCACTCCGGGTGTACGAGCACGTTCACGCCGGGGATGCGCGCACGCACCTCGTCGACGTTGTCGACGGTGAACCGGCCGTGCACCGAGCAGTGCCCGCGCCACAGGATCATTTTCGCGTCGTGCAACTGCTGCGGTGTCAGCCCGCCGCCGGGCTTGTGCGGGTCGAATAGCACGCAGTCGCCGAGCGACATCCCCAGCTGCAGCACAGCTGTATTCCGGCCCAGGTGCTGGTCGGGCAGGAACAGCACCTTGTCGCCTTGCTCGAACGCCCACCGCAGCGCCCGCTCGGCATTGGACGACGTGCACACCGCGCCGCCGTGCGCGCCGGTGAATCCCTTGATCGCGGCGGACGAGTTCATGTATGTGATCGGGACGGTGACATCCGCGACACCGGCGTCGGTCAGCACGTCCCAGGCCTCGAGCAACTGCTGCCCGGTCGCCATATCGGCCATCGAGCATCCGGCCGCCAGGTCGGGTAGGACGACCTTCTGCTCCGCCGAGGTCAGGATGTCGGCGGATTCCGCCATGAAATGCACGCCGCAGAACACGATGTAGTCGGCCTGGGGGCGGGCGGCCGCGTCGCGGGCCAGCTTGAACGAGTCGCCGGTGACGTCGGCGAACTGGATCACCTCGTCACGCTGGTAGTGGTGGCCCAGCACGAACACCCGATCGCCCAGCGCCGCCTTCGCCGCCCGCGCCCGAGCGACCAGATCCGGGTCCGAGGCCGGCGGCAGGTCACCGGGGCAGTCGACGCCACGCTCGGAGTCCGGGTCGCTGCCTCGTCCCAGCAGTAGCAGCGCCAACGGCGTAGCTTGCGGTTCGGTGAACGTCACCCCCCCAATCTACGTACTGCACACATGCGGACGTGCTCCATTGTGGCCGCGCCCACGGTGAGAGGAAGAACGCGTGTTTCTGTCGAAAGGTGGCAGGGCCGTACTGCCGCTGCGCGTGTTCCTGGGCATCGTCTTTCTCTACGCCGGCATCTCCAAGATCGCCGACCGGCGCTTCCTGGAGGGGACGTCGCCGACCTCGATCCATGCCCAGGTGCTAGCGGTCAAGCGCGCCAGCCCGATCGGCGGGCTGCTGGGCCCGGTGGTCGATCACAGCTTCGCGTTCGGACTGTTCATGGCGTTCGCGGAGATCGCGGTGGGCCTCGGCGTGCTGCTCGGGCTGCTGACCCGGGTGGCTGCCGCCGGCGGCATGCTGATCGCGCTGTCGCTGTGGCTGACGGTCAGCTGGCAGGCCGAGCCTTGGTTCACCAGCGCGGACGTGGTGTACCTGTTCGCGCTCACGCCCCTGCTGCTGGGCGGCGCCGGCGAGTTCTCCCTGGACGACTGGCTGGCCCGCGCTCGGGAACGGCATCCCCGCGGCGCCGAGGATCAGACCCGTCGTGCGCTGCTGATCGGCGGCATGGCTCTCATCGGTGTTGCGCTTGCCGGTGTGGCGGCTGCGTTTCGCCGCTCGCCGTCCACGAAGCCGACCGCTGCTCCGTCGAGTCGCGCACTGGCCAAGGCGGCCGACGTGCCCGTCGGCGGGGCCACACAGGTCCGCGACCCGAATTCCGGGCACACCGACTGGGTGCTTCAACTGCACTCCGGGAAGTTCACGGCGTTAGACGCAACGTGCCCGCACCAGGGCTGCACGGTGAACTTCGACTCTGCGGCCGCTGGATTCACTTGCCCGTGCCACGGCTCCCGGTTCGACGCGACGGGCAAGCTGCTCCGCGGGCCCGCGACGGCAGGGCTCACGCCGGTGCCGGTAACGGTGGTGAGCGGCGAAGTCCGGGTCACCTGAGCGGCGCGGGTACGATTGGGAATAGCGTCCTGGCCCGGCCAGGTTGCCGTACCGTACCCGTATGTCCGTCCACGACCGGGGAGCCTGATGAGCACCGACACCACCACGATCGAGCAGTCCAGCACGGTCTCGCTGACCGACACCGCGGCGGTCAAGGTACGCGCCCTGCTCGAGCAGGAAGGTCGCGACGACCTGCGGCTGCGCGTAGCCGTGCAGCCCGGCGGTTGCTCGGGCCTGCAGTACCAGTTGTTCTTCGACGAGCGCGTCCTTGACGGCGACGTCGACATCGACTCCCACGGCGTGCCGATCGTTGTCGACCGCATGAGCGCCCCGTACCTCGGCGGCGCCACGATCGATTTCACCGACACGATCGAGCAGCAGGGCTTCACGATCGACAACCCCAGCGCCACGGGCGGGTGCGCCTGCGGCAACTCTTTCTGCGGCTGATCCACGTGTGACACGGCCGGCCCTTCGGGGTCGGCCGTTCTCGTTCCCGGGCACCGCCCGGTACCGTGCAGCGGTGCGCGAGCCGCGAAGAGCGCCCGCGCGAAGAGCAGGAGGATCCGTGCCCGTACTCGTCAGCGGTTCGATTGCGACCGACCACCTCATGCACTTCCCAGGCAAGTTCGGTGACCAACTGCTCGCCGAGCACCTCGACCGGGTCTCGCTGTCGTTCCTCGTCGACGACTTGGTCGTGCGGCGCGGCGGCGTGGCGCCCAACATCGCGTTCGGGATGGCCAAGCTGGGGGAGTCGCCGGTGCTGATCGGGGCCGCGGGGCACGACTTCGCCGAGTATCGAGCCTGGCTGGAGCGCAACGGCGTCGACTGTGCGTCGGTGTACATCTCAACCGAGTTCCACACTGCCCGCTTCGTGTGCACCACCGATGAGGACATGTGCCAAATCGCGTCGTTCTACGCCGGCGCGATGAGCGAGGCCCGCAACATCGAGCTCGCGCCAGCCGTGCAGCGCACCCAAGCCGACCTCGTGCTGATCAGTGCCGACGACCCGCCCGCGATGACCCGGCACAGCGCCGAATGCCGTGACCGCGGCTACCGCTTCGCGGCCGACCCGTCGCAGCAGATCGCCCGGATGTCCGGTGACGAGCTGAGCGAGCTCATCGAGGGCGCCGGCCTACTGTTCACCAACGACTACGAGAAGAACCTGCTCGAGTCGAAGACCGGCTACTCCGAGGCGGAGGTGCTGGCCCGCGTCGATGTCCAGGTCACCACGCTGGGCGCGAAGGGCGTCGAGATCCGCGGCCGCGAGCTGCCCACCGTCCAGGTACCCGCGGCGCGCGAGCGCGCGAAGGTCGATCCGACCGGCGTCGGCGACGGTTTCCGCGCCGGCTTCCTCGCCGCCCGGGCCTGGGGGCTGTCGTGGGAACGCGCCGCCCAGGTGGGCAGCCTGTTGGCCACCCTGGTTCTCGAGACGGTGGGCACCCAGGAGTACGACCTGACCCGCGACGGTTTCGCCGCGCGGCTCGCCGAATCCTACGGGGACGACGCGGCTGCCGAAGTGCTGCCGCACCTGTCGCGCATCGACTAGGGATGCGGGCTAGACGCGCACCGGGTACACGGGTTCGGGAACGTCGGGGCTGATCCGCTCCTCGACGAAGATCCCGTGCCAGATCATGAGGACGAGTAGCGTCCAGATCTTGCGCGAGTGGTCGATGCTGCCGTCGCGGTGTGCGTCGAGCAACCGGAGCGCGGACTGGCGGTCGATGAAGGCCTCGGCCTGCGAATCCACGATGATCGCCCGCGCCCACTCGTAGAGCTCGGCGCGCAGCCAGTGCCGGATCGGCACCGGGAAGCCGAGTTTGGGGCGGCCCAGCACGTGCGGCGGCACGATGTCGGCGAGCGCCCGGCGCAACGCGTACTTCGTGGTCTGCCGGGTGAGCTTCTCGCTGGTCGGGATTGACGAGGCGACGCGGAACACCTCGATGTCCAGGAACGGCACGCGCAGCTCGAGCGAGTTGGCCATCGTCATTTTGTCGGCCTTGACGAGGATGTCGCCGCGTAGCCAGGTGAACAGGTCTATGTACTGCATGCGCGTGGAGTCGTCGAGGTGCCGGGTGGCTGCGTAGTGCGGCGCGGTCACGTTCATGTAGGACACTTCGCGATCGAACGCCCGGAACAGCCCCATCTCGTCCGGCCGGAAGATGCGGGCGTTGCCGTAGTAGCGCTCCTCAATGTCGATGGACCCGCGGCGCAGCAGGTCCTTGCCGCGCATGCCGTCGGGCAGCGCGCCGCCCAGGCGGCCCAGACCCCGGCGTACGGGACGCGGCAAACGCTCCAGGGGGCGCAGGCTGATCGGCTCGCGATAGATCGTGTAACCGCCGAACAACTCGTCCGCGCCCTCGCCGGAGAGCACCACCTTCACATGCTTGCGCGCCTCCCGGGCGATGAAGTACAGCGGCACCAGCGCCGGGTCGGCGACCGGATCATCCAGATACCACACGATCAGCGGCAGCGTGTTCATCATCTCGGCCGGAGTGACGACCTTGGTGATGTGTTCGACACCGATTGCGGCGGCTGACTCAGCGGCTACGTCGATCTCGGAGTACCCCTTGCGCTCGAAGCCCGTTGTGAACGTCAGCAGCTTCGGGTTGTGCCGCTTGGCCAGCGCCGCGATGGCGGTCGAGTCGATGCCGCCGGAGAGGAAGGAGCCGACAGTGACATCGGCGCGCATGTGCTTTTCGACGGAGTCCTCGAGCACCTCGGTGATCTCGCGGTAGAGCCGGGTCGGCTCGTCGACGCGCCGGATCGCGAAGTCGGGGTGGAAGTAGCGGCGGAAGACCGGCACCTCGCCGCTGCGCAGCGTGAAGCAGGTGCCGGACTCGACACGGCGGATCTGGCGGTGCATCGACGCCGGCTCCGGCACGTACTGGAGCGTCAGGTAGTGCTGCAGCGCAGTGCTGTCGACGTCGGCGTTGCGCGTGACCCGCAGCAGCGACTTCTTCTCGCTCGCGAAGAACGTGCCCCGTTCGTCAGCATAGCTGTACAGCGGTTTGATGCCGAACCAGTCGCGCGCACCGAACAGAACCCGCTCCTGGGCGTCCCAGATCAGGAACGCGAACATGCCGCGCAGTTCGCGGACGACGTCCTCGCCCAGGTAGTGGTAGCCGGCGACGATAGCCTCGCCGTCGCCGTCTGTTTGGAATTGGGCCCCGAACTCCTTTTGAAGCCGCTCGCGCAGCTCGAGGTAGTTGTAGATCTCGCCGTTGAAGATCAGGTGGTACCGCCCGTTCAGGTAGGGCAACGGCTGATGTGACAGGTCGATGTCGATGATCGAAAGGCGGCGGAACCCGATCACCACGTCGTCGTCGGCCCACACCCCGCCTTCGTCGGGGCCGCGGTGCCGCATGCACACCAGCGAGTCTTCGATGTCCGCCTTGACACCGCCCGCGTCGCCGTTCGCCGACAGGAAGCCGATCAGCCCACACACGCCGACCAGGCTAGGGCATCCCGAGTTGTTCGACCGTCGGCGTGCATTAGAGCCTCCTGGGTCGAACAACTTCGGCTTGCGGCAGGCGCGAGGCCCCGATGCCGGGGTCAGTGCAGGCGGCGCACCGTGTGGGCCGGCGTGCCGTCGGCGGCGCGTGACTCGCCGGCGTGCTCATGGCCGCGCATGCGGCACCAGGCGCGGATGTCCGGCCCCGCCGCGGGGTCGTCGGCCTCGACCGTGACGGTGTCGCCGACGGCCACGTCGCCGATGTGCCGGGCCAGGTCGAGGATCGGCAGCGGGCAGCGTCGCCCCCGGCAATCCAGCCTCATGCCATCTCGATTTCGGCGCGGACCTCGGCGACCACGTCGGGCAGCACGCGCAGGAACTCGTCGTTCTCGGCTTGTGTCGTCGCATGGTGCAGCGACACCCGCACGTTGCCCGACGTCAGCGCACCCATCGCGACCAGGACGTGCGACGGCTCCAGCGTGGACGACGTGCACGACGACCCGGACGAGACCGCGAACCCGCGACGATCCAGCGTGGTGAGCAGCGCCTCACCGTCAACGTACAGGCACGAGAACGTCACGATGTGGGGCAGCCGCGCGACCGGGTCGCCCAGCACTTCGACGTCCGGCACAGTTGCCGGGACACCTGCCCGAATCTGGTCGATCAGCTTGGACAGCCGGTGCGCCTCAGCCGCCTGCTCGGCGCACGCAGCCCGCAGCGCGACGGCCGCTGCCACGATCGCGGGGACGTTCGGCGTGCCCGGCACGCGGCCGGCCTCCCGGTCGTCGCCCGGGAAGGGGGAGCGCCACCGGGTGCCGGTGCGAACGCAGAGCACGCCCACGCCGGGCGGTCCGCCCCAGGTGCGGGCCTCGCCCGCGAGCACCGACCA
>JBKOXO010000067.1:0-14042 GCA_046744105.1 Actinomycetota bacterium | reverse complement strand
GAGCGCTCTAGAGACATCCTCGCCGCGCGCCCGTTCCTTCAGGGCTGCGACGAACTGGCGCACCACGGGCAGCGCGACGTCCGCCTCGAGCAGCGCGATGCGGATCTCGCGCGCTGTGCCGTCGATGTCGGCGTCGGAGAGCCGGCCCTTGCCGCGCAGGGTGGTGAACACCTGGGCGAGGCGGTCGGAGAGCGTATCGAACACGGCGCCCAGCGTACGTGCCGCGGCGTCAGGCCCGATGCGCGAGCAGGCAAAGCCAGTCACGAACGGTACGCAACCGCTGCGTGTCGATGACCCGCCACCCGGCGGCGGCGAGCACGTCGCGAAGCGGCCCCTCGCGGTGGTGAACGGACCAGCGCGGCGTGTCTGGGTCGTACCGGCCACTCTCCCAGCCCTCGCCGTCGCCTTCGGACACGGACAGGTGCAGCGCGCCGGAGGGCCGCGTCACCCGGGCGAACTCGCCCAGCACGCGCGGCACGTCCGCGCGCGGCACGTGCAGCAGGGCCGCCTGGCACCACACTCCGTCCACGGCAGCGTCGGCGACCGGGAGCGCGCGCACCTCGGCCTGGACGGCACCGGACAGGCTCGTCGAGCGCAGCACGCCGAAGGACCGGTCCAGCGCGACGACGCGCGCCCCGCGCCCGCGCAGCAGCCGCGTGTCACTGCCGGGTCCACAGCCCGCGTCGAGCACGCGCGGACGTTCCGGCAACCGCACCAGGAACGCCGACATCAGTGCGTCGAGCTCCGGCCACTGCAGGGCACGCGCCATCAGTGCAGCCCGCGGCCGCCGTCGACGTAGAGCACCTGCCCGGTGACGTAGCTGGACTCCTCGGCCGCGAAGAACGCCACGGCGTTGGCAATGTCGGCCGGCACGCCGCCACGACGCACCGGTGCCGCTTGCGCCACGGCCTCGCGCATCGCTTCGATCGTCGTGCCCATCCGCTCGGCGGTGGCCCTAGTCATCGCCGTCTCGATGAATCCGGGGGCTACGGCGTTCACGGTGATGCCGAACGGTCCGAGCTCGATGGCCAACGTCTTGGTGAATCCCTGCAGCCCTGCCTTGGCCGTCGAGTAGTTCGCCTGCCCGCGGTTGCCCAGCGCGGACGTCGACGACATCGAGACGATCCGCCCGTACCGCGCCTGCACCATGTGCCGCTGCGCGATCTGGCTGGCCAGGAACGCGCCCCGCAGATGTACGTCCATGACCGTCGTCCAGTCGTCGTCGGTCATCTTGAACAGCAGGTTGTCGCGGAGGACGCCGGCGTTGTTGACCAGGATGTGTAGCCCACCGAACTCGGCCACCACGCGGTCGACGGCTACCTGCACTTGATCGCGCTGCGACACGTCCGTACCCAGCCCGAGCCCACCGAACTCCCCCGCGACCGCGCGGGCACCCGCCTCGTCGAGATCAAGGACGGCGACCTGGGCACCGCCGGCCGCGAACCGGCGGGCCACCTCAGCACCGATCCCCTGCGCGCCGCCCGTCACCAATGCGACTCGGCCCTGAACACCTGGCATGCGGGAACACTATCCAGAGCGATGCCGGCGACCGACGAGCCGCTGAGCGTCAGCCGCCGGCCTCCCCCGTGGACAGCCCCGCGAGCACCAGGTCGGCGATCTCGGTGCCGATCTGCTCGGGCCGCATCCGTCCGGCGGGGCGATACCACCGCGGCATCTCGTTGACCACTCCGAAGATCGTGAACGCGATGGTCTCGGGCGATGCCACCGAGCTGAACTGGCCGCGCTGCTGCGCGTCGTCCACTAACTTGATCACCGCGTTCTGGTAGCGCCGCCGCTGACTGCGCATCTGCACGATCCGGCGGTTGCCCAGCTGCGAGAGCTCCCGAGAGAACACGAGCGCCTCGCGGGCGCTCACCGCCGTCGTCTCCACGAGGTCCATGATCAGCGCGCGCAGCGCCTGCGCCGGCGGCATGCGCTGCGCCAGGATGCGCTCCATCCCCTCGAGCTGGCGCTGGATCAGGTCGCCGTACACCGCGTACAGCAGCTCGTCCTTGCTGGCGAAGTGGTGGTAGAAGCCGCCCTTGGCGACTCCTGCCCGATTGATCACCTGCGACACGCTGGTTGCGTCGTAGCCGTGTTCGGCGAACAGGTCGACCGCAGCGGCGAGAATGCGCCGCCGCACCGCGGTGTTCGTAGCCGTCACGAGTGGGCCTGCGAGTGAGCACACGACCGGAGCGGAGCGGGGGGGCGGGCTGGGAGCACAGTCACTGCAGCGCCGCCGCGATCTCCTGGCGGGCGATCGAGCGCAGGTGCACCTCGTCCGGGCCGTCGGCGAGGTGCAGGGTGCGCAACTGCGCCCACGCGGCGGCCAGCGGCGTGTCACCGGACACCCCGGCGGCGCCGAACGTCTGAATGGCCCGGTCGAGAACGTAGGACGCCGCCCGCGGTGCGGCCACCTTGATTGCCGCGATCTCCGTGCGCGCACCCTTGACGCCGACCGTGTCGATCAGCCAAGCGGTCTTGAGCACGAGCAGCCGCGCCTGGTCAATGGCCAGCCGTGACTCGGCGATCCATTCGCGGATCACGCCCTGCCGGGCCAGCGGCGCGCCGAACGTGCTCCGCGACATCGCCCGGCCGACCATCAGCGACAGCGCCCGCTCGGCCATGCCGAGGCTGCGCATGCAGTGGTGGATGCGGCCCGGCCCGAGACGCGCCTGCGCCATCATGAAGCCGCCGCCCGGCGGCCCGAGCAGGTTCGCCGCCGGCACCCGCACATGGTCGAAGTCGGTCTCAGCGTGCCCGCCGTGCGGGCCGTCGTCGTACCCGAAGACGGAGGTCGAGCGGCGCACCGTGACGCCAGGGGTGCCCAGCGGCACAAGCACCATCGAGTGCCGCTCGTGCCGCGGCGCGTCCGGATGGATCACTCCCATGACGATCGCGAGTTCGCACTCTGGCCGCAGCGCGCCGGTCGACCACCATTTGCGCCCGGTGATCACGTAGTGGTTGCCGTCGCGTTCGATGCGCGTCGCGATGTTGGTGGCGTCCGACGAGGCGACGTCCGGCTCGGACATCGAAAAGCAGGAGCGGATGCGCGCGTCGAGCAGCGGGCGCAGCCACTGCTCGTGCTGCTCCTCGGTGCCGAACATCGCGAGCAGCTCCATGTTCCCGGTGTCCGGCGCCGAGCAGTTCATCGCCTCGGGCGCGATCGCGGGCGAGCGCCCCGAGAGCTCGGCGATAGGCGCGTAGTCGAGCACCGACAGTCCCGCGCCGAACCGCCCGTCGGGCAGGAACAGATTCCACAGATCGCGCGCCCGAGCTTCCTCACGCAGCTTGACGATCGCGTCGGGTGTGCGGAAAGGCGTGCCGGCCGCACGCAGCCCTGCCGTCTGTGCCGCGAAGACCGCCTCGGCCGGGTAGACATGCTCGTCCATGAACCGCTGTACCGCAGCCTGGACGTTGCGCGACGTCTCGCTCTGCGTGAAATCCATCTGGCGCGCGCCTCCTGGCCAAGACTGTAGGACCGACCGGTCGGTCTGACAAGCCGTATCAGCAGCGCCACGTCGGCTAGCCGGTCACCGCGCCGAACGCCTGCCCAACTCCGTAGGTCACCGCGGCCGCGAACCCGCCGAGCAGCACCTGCCGGATCGCCGAGAACTGCCAACTGCGCGATGTGAACTGGGCCGTGAGCGCCCCAGCCCCGAACAGGGCGGCGATGGACACGACCGCGGAGACCCACAGCACGGTGACCCCGGCGACGTACGGCAGCAGCGGCAACAGCGCACCGACGGAGAACGACAGCAACGACGAGCCTGCGGCAACCCACGGACTCGGCAATGCGTGCGGGCTCACGCCGAGCTCCTCGCGCACGTGGATGTCGAGGGCCTGGTCCGGGTCGCGGGAAAGCTGCGCCGCCACCCGGCTGGCGAGGTCGGCCTCGACGCCTCGCTGGACGTACATCTGCGCAAGCTCGGCCTGCTCCGCGGCTGAGTTGCGTCGCAGCTCTCGCCGCTCGACCTCGATCTCGGCGCGTGCCGACTCGTTCTGGCTCTGCACCGACACGTATTCGCCGGTGGCCATCGAGAAGGCGCCGCCCACCAGGCCTGCCAAGCCGGCCAGGGTGACCGCGTGCCGGCTCACGGTCGACCCGGCACCGGCCACGCCAGCGATCAACGCGAAGTTCGAGACGAGGCCATCCATCATCCCGAAGACGGTCGGGCGCAACCACCCGCCAGCGACATCCCGATGCTGGTGGTGGACCTCGACCCGCTCCCCGTCAGTCACTGCCGTCCGGGGTCGTCACGACATCCTCGGCCTGCTCGTCGGCCGGCTCCGCCACGCGCGCCCTCGTGTACGGCGATTCGTCGAACACGTTGCGGTGCCGCAGGAACCAGATCAGCGCGCCGACGAACACGATGATCGACGCCCAGTCGTTGACGCGCAGCCCCAAGAAACGGTGGGCGTAGTCGCTGCGCATCGCCTCGATCCAGGACCGCCCTAGCGTGTAACCCATTGCATACAACGCGAACGTATTGCCCCGGCCGAGCCGCCATTTGCGTGCGGCCCAGACCAGGGCGAACGCCAGCGCGAGGTCCCACAACGACTCGTACAAGAACGTCGGGTGGTAGTAGCCGCAAACCGTCTGGCCAACGTCGCCGAACCCGCACGGCCGCGCCCGCCCAGTCGTCACGTCGATGTCATGGATAGCCAGCCGCCACGGCACGCCGGTCGGCCGGCCGTACAGCTCGTTGTTGAACCAGTTGCCCCACCGCCCGATCGCTTGCGCGGCAGCGATGCCCGGGGCGGCTGCGTCGGCGAACGCGGTGAGTCGCATCCCTTTGCGGCGGCAGCCGATCCAAGCACCGAGCATGCCCAGTGCGATGGCACCCCAGATGCCGAGGCCGCCGTCCCAGATCTTGAGCGCGTCGAGCGGGCGCTTGCCGCTGCCGAAGTACTTCTCGTAGTCGGTGATGACGTGGTACAGGCGCCCGCCGATGATTCCCAAGACGATTGCCCAGAACGCGACGTCCCAGATGTCTTCCCGATCGCCACCACGGGCCTGCCACCGGCGCGACGTCACGGCGACGGCCACGAAGATGCCGGCCACGATGCACAGCGCGTATGCCCGGATAGGGATCGGTCCGAGGTGCCAGACCGCGCGCGTCGGGCTGGGGATCGAAGCCAACGTGTGCACGCCGCAACGGTAGACGTAGGCATCAGCGGCTGGACATGTGGCACCGAGACGGTGCCGCTCGTTCCGTACCCAACGGGGTGACCGCCGAGGAAAGGAAATAACGGCAGGTTCATGCCGTCTCTCTTGCATGTCCGAAATGCCGCGGTCCACTGTGTCCGTGCGTCCTCGGTGGACGGAGCCGGGGCACTAGCAGAGGAGTTTGCACGTGGACGTGACCCGTACGCGACGCAAGCGCCTGCTCATCGCGGCAGGCACCGTCACCGGCGTGCTTGCACTCACCGCCGGCGTCGTCGTCGCCGCCATGCCGGCGTCCGCCGCCAGCAGCGTCAAGGGCATGGACGTTTCGAGCCACCAGGGCAACGTCAACTGGCAGGGCGCGTGGAACAACGGCGCCCGCTTCGCTTACGTCAAGGCGACTGAAGGCACGAGCTACACCAACCCGTACTTCGCCCAGCAGTACAACGGCTCCTACAACGTCGGCATGATCCGCGGCGCATACCACTTCGCCCGTCCCAACATCTCCTCCGGCGCGACGCAGGCCGACTACTTCGTCAATCACGGCGGCGGCTGGTCGCGCGACGGCAAAACGCTGCCCGGCGCTCTCGACATCGAGTGGAATCCGTACAGCGGCGGCACCTGCTACGGCGTCTCCCAGACGGGCATGGTGGCCTGGATCAAGGCGTTCAGCGACAGGTACCACTACCGCACCGGGCGTTGGCCGGTGATCTACACGGCGACGAGCTGGTGGTCGCAATGCACCGGCAACCGCGGCGACTTCACGTCGACCAACCCGCTCTGGGTCGCCCGCTACGCGTCATCGCCCGGCACGCTGCCGTACGCCTGGACGTACTACACGTTCTGGCAGTACGCCAGCTCGGGTGTGTTCCCGGGCGACCAGGACACCTTCAACGGTGCGTACGACCGGCTGCAGGCGCTGGCGAACGGCTGATCAAGTCTTCTCGATCGATCAGCGGCGGCGCACGCCGTCCGCGAGCTCGGCAGCAAGCTCGCGGACGGCGCCGACCCCAGTGACGTCAGGTTGATCGACCAGCCGGCGCACGAACGCCGAGCCGACGATCACCCCGTCGGCGAACCTCGCCACCTGCGCCGCCTGCTCACCGTTCGACACGCCCAGCCCGACGCACACCGGGAAGTCCGGGGCCAGCGCACGGACCCGAGCGACCAGCAGCTGCGCAGCCTCACCGACCTGATCGCGCGTGCCGGTCACGCCCATGGTGGACGCGGCGTACACGAAGCCACGGCACGCGGCGACCGTCGACACGATCCGGGCGTCGGTCGACGACGGCGCCACGAGGAAGACGCGGTCGAGCGCGTGCCGATCGGTGGCGGCCAGCCAGGACGCCGCCTCGTCGGGGATCAGATCCGGGGTGATCGCGCCCGACCCACCCGCGGCCGCGAGGTCTGCGGCGAACCGATCGACGCCATAGTGATCGATCGGATTCCAGTAGGACATGACCACCGCGGCGGCGCCGGCATCGGCCACTGCAGCCACCGCGCGCAGCGCATCGACCAGTCCCGTACCCCGGCGTACGGCGACGTCGGCCGCCGCCTGGATGACCGGACCGTCCATCACCGGATCGCTGTAGGGCACGCCCACTTCGATGGCGTCGGCGCCGCCGGCGACGAGTGCACGCATGGCCTCGATCGAGACGTCGAGATCCGGGAAGCCCACCGGCAGGTAGCCGATCAGCGCCGCCCGCCCGTCGGCACGCGCCTTGGCCAGCTTGTCGCCCAGCGCCGTCACGACTGAACCAGACCGAAATAGCGCGATGCGGTCTCGACGTCCTTGTCGCCGCGCCCGGAGAGGTTCACCAGAATGACGGCGTCCGGCCCGAGCTCCTGGCCGAGTGCGCGCACTCCAGCCAGCGCGTGCGCCGACTCGATCGCCGGGATGATGCCCTCCGTGCGGCACAGCAGCGCGAACGCGTCCATCGCCTCGACATCGGTGATCGGGTAGTACTCGGCCCGGCCGATATCGTGCAGGTAGGCGTGTTCGGGGCCGACGCCGGGGTAGTCCAGCCCGGCCGATATCGAATGCGACTCGATGGTCTGGCCGTTGGCGTCCTGGAGCAGGTACGAGCGCGCGCCGTGCAGCACGCCCGGCGCTCCCCCGGTGATCGTCGCGGCATGCCGGCCGGTGTCCACGCCGTCGCCCCCTGCCTCGTAGCCGATCAGCCGAACGCCGGGATCGCCGACGAACGCGGTGAAGATGCCGATGGCGTTCGATCCCCCGCCCACACAGGCCGCAACCGCGTCAGGCAGCCGGCCCACGCGCTCCAGCGTTTGGGCGCGTGCCTCGTCGCCGATCACTCGCTGCAGCTCGCGCACCATCGCCGGGAACGGGTGCGGCCCGGCCACCGTGCCGAACACGTAATTCGTGGTGGCGACGTTGGTGACCCAGTCGCGCATCGCCTCGTTGATCGCATCCTTCAGGGTGCGCGAGCCCGTGGTGACCGGGATGACCTCGGCGCCGAGCAGGCGCATCCGCGCGACATTCAGTGCCTGGCGGCGGGTGTCCTCCTCGCCCATGTAGACGGTGCATTCGAGGCCGAACAGTGCCGCCGCGGTCGCGGTGGCGACGCCGTGCTGGCCGGCGCCGGTCTCGGCGATCACCCGCGGTTTGCCGATGCGCTTTGTCAGCAGCGCCTGGCCCAGCACGTTGTTGATCTTGTGGGAACCGGTGTGGTTGAGGTCTTCGCGCTTGAGCAGGATGCACGCGCGGCCCGCGTGCTCGGCAAAGCGCGGCGCCTCGGTCAGCGGCGAGGGCCGGCCGGTGTAGTCGCGCAGCAGTCCACTGAGCTCTGCGCGAAACGACGGGTCGGCCTGTGCCGCCTCGAAGGCGGCAGTCAGCTCGTCCAGGGCGGCAACCAGTGCTTCGGGCACGAAGCGGCCACCGTATTGACCGAAGTGGCCGGTGCGGTCAGGAAGTACAGTAGTCATGTAGATCTCCGATGGCGGCGGTGTGGTGAGTGAACGGTCGTTGTGACCGCGGCCGCCGGACCGGATTAGATGAGCCGGCTCAGCCGCGGCGCATGCGCCAGCGGCGCCATCGCCCGCCGGGTGCGAGAGCCATGGCCAGGACTCTACCGTGTGCCGCGCTCCGCCGAACCGGCGCGGTGGCTCGGGTGGCGGCACCGTTCCCTGTCATGGACTGCGCGCCGGGTCACGGAGTGGCTACCGGTATGAAACCGACCCCGGGCTCCGGGACGAGGACGTCGCCGTGGTCGTTGCTGCCCTGCGCGACTGTGTACGGCTGGCCGGGCGCGTCCAGCGTGGCGACCTACCCTTGTCGTGCACGAATCCGTGCGGCCGACCAGTGGCGTCGTAGTAAACGCCGACGATCTGGCCGCGCTCGTTGATGCCGTACGCCTGGGTCAGCAGCGATCCGGGGGCGTCCAGGGTCTGGTACCTGCCGTTGTCGAGCAGGAAGCCGTGCACCGTGTACGGCGGGATGGCGCCGTCCGGGGTGAGCCGGTCGCGGTCGTTGATATCGCGAACGGCGTGCAGGTAGCCGAACGGGACGTGGAACGTGGTGATCCTGCCGCTCGGCCCGCCCGGCTTCGCCGCAGCCGCTGGCGCTGCGGTGAGAACGCAGCACGCTCAGCTCCCTTCCGGCACCAGGACGCGTTCCTCCTGCGGCATCGCCACATGCGCGGATTGCGTGGCGATGGCCTTCGTCCGGCCGATGCCGGTGGCCACCAGTGCGCCGATCAGCGACGCACCGGCCGCGACCGCCAGGGCCGGGCGGTACCCGCTGGTGACTGCGGCGGCGCTGGCCAGGCTGCCGTGTGCGTTGAAGACCGCGGTGACCAACGCGACGCCGAACACCGCGCCGAACTGCTGGACGGTGTTGAGCGTGCCGGCTGCCTTGCCCAGCAACGCGGGCGGGACGGCGTTCAGCCCGCCGGCCGTGACGCACGGCAGCGCCATGGAAATGCCCACTCCGGCCACGATGAACGGTGCCACGAAGCTGGCGTAATGGGCAGAGGTTGCGGCGAGGCTCACCAGCCACGCGAACCCGCCGGCCTGCATGATGAGACCCGGCACGATGAGGTTCCGAGGCCCGACCCGATCGGACAACGCTCCCGCGATCGGCGCGACGACGAGTGGAGTTGCCGTCCAGGGCAGGAACCGCAGGCCGGTCACCAGCGGCGAATCGCCCAGCGCGAACTGGAAGAACTGGCTGGTGAGGAACGCTGCGGAGAAGATGGCCGCAGACATGAAGAACTGCGTGCTGACCGCGGAGCTGAACGAGATCCGCGTGAATAGATGCAGCGGGATCATCGGCTCCGGGGTCCGGGCTTCGCGCCAGACGAATCCACCGAGGAGCAGTGCTCCCACGACCAGCCCGATCACGTTCTGCGCGCTGCCCCACCCGTCCTGGCCGCCCTGAACCATGCCCCAGATCAGGGCGCCGACTCCGGCCGAAACGAAAGCGAGCGCAGGGACGTCGAGGCGGGTGCGGGGACCATGGCTCTCGGCCAGCCGCGTCGCCGCGCCGACGGTCGCCATCAAGCCGATGGGGACGTTGACCCAGAAGATCCAGTGCCAGCTCAGACCCTGCGTGATGCCGCCGCCGACGAGCGGGCCGCTCGCGACGGCCAGGCCGGCGATACCGCCCCAGATCCCCACGACGGCGCCCCGCTTCTCCCGTGGGAACGCGGCGGTCAGGATCGTGAGACCCAACGGCATGACGATGGCTGCACCGATGCCCTGCACGGCACGGAAGGCGATCAGCAGCGCGGCCGTGGGCGCGAGCGCGCACGCAGCCGACGCCGTGGTGAACAGTGCCAGGCCGACGACGTAGACCCTGCGCCTGCCGAGCCGATCGCCGATTGCCGAGGCGGTCAGGATCCCGGCCCCGAACGTGATGGTGTAGGCGCTGATCGTCCACTGGAGCGTGCTGATGCCGCCACCCAGGCTGCGGTGGATCGACGGCAGCGCGGTTACGACCACCAGGGCGTCCAGCGTCACCATGAAGTACGCGACAGCAGTGAGCAGGACGGTCGTGCCCTGACTCGATCGTTGCGATGTCGTGGCCATGTCATCGTCCTTCGGCGCGCACGACCGCGTACGTGAGGAAGGCGATGCCGTCACCGAGGGTGCGGTTGTCGACTAAGCGCATGGGTTTCCGGTGGCTGGCCTCACGGAAGAGGCGCTCGCCCGCCCCGAGCACGAACGGGTGGACGGTCAGCCGCAGCTCGTCGACGAGATCGTGCTCCCACAACGTGTGCACGAGCTGGAAGCTGGCGTAGACGACGATCTCCCTGCTCAGCTCTCGCTTCAGCGTCGAGACCTCATCCACGACGTCGCCGTTCAGTACCGTGGTGTTGCTCCACTCGGCATTGTCGAGGGTCGAGGAAACTACGTACTTGGGCATGCTGCGCAACCGGTCGGCCCACGCACCCGGGCGGGACGCCCACCTGGTCGCGAAGTATCGGTAGCTTCGTCCACCCAGCAGCAGAGCGTCGGCGCCCAGGGCCTCCTCGAACTCGACCTTCGTCCAGTCTTGCCGGTCCTTGTCCGACATCTCGTTGAACCAGCCGCCGAACCGGAAGCCCTCCTCACCGGTCGGGTCCTGGACGACTCCGTCGAGGGTGATGTTGTCGCTGACAACGATCTTTCCCATCTCAGTTCTCCTCGTTTGCGGTGTCAGATCATCGATGTAGATGCCGCGACAATCGGAAAGTGGGCGCCGAGCGAGCGCCCAGTTCGGCCCTTGGCCGGTGTCCACATGAGGCGAATGGGCGCAGAGATACGGGAAGAGGGTGAGGCAAGGTGGTACCGAACGACGTGATGTCCCGCGCCCGGGCCGGGGACGGCGATGCATTCCGAGAGCTGACCGAGCCGTACCGCCGAGAGCTACAGGTGCACTGCTACCGGATGCTCGGCTCGTTCCAGGACGCCGAGGACGCCCTCCAGGAGACGCTGCTCTCCGCATGGCGGGGCTTCGCAGGGTTCGAGGGCCGCGCCTCGCTGCGCACCTGGCTCTATCGGATCGCCACCAACCGGTGTCTCAACGCGCGTCGTTCCGTCAGCCGACGAGCCGCGAAGGAGTGGGACGTGCCCAATGTTCAACCGCCCGAGCCGACCCGGCTCGGTGAAGTCGTGTGGCTCGAGCCCTATCCCGACGCCTCGCTCGAAGGAGCGATCGACGTGCCGCTCGGCCCGGAAGCCCGCTACGAGCAGACCGAATCCATCTCCCTGGCGTTCGTCACCGCCCTTCAGGTCCTGCCGCCTCGCCAGGTCGCCGTCCTGATCTTGCGGGATGTCCTCGGCTTCCACGCCAGCGAGGTGGCCGACATGCTCGACGCGACCGTCGAGTCCGTCAACAGCGCCCTCAAGCGAGCGCGCGCCAGCCTACAGCGCAGGCCACCGAGCGCCGAGCGCGAGCGACCGCCGGCGACCGATTCACCCGCCGAGAACGCGATCGCCGCGAAGTTCGCCGCCGCGTGGGAGTCCGCCGATCTTGACGCCCTGGTCGCTCTCCTTACCGACGATGTGTTCGTCTCGATGCCGCCGATGCCGTTCGAATACGAGGGCCGAGACGTCGTGGCCCGCTTGTGCGCCAGCCTGTTCGGCACGGGCCGCAGGTTCGACCTTGTGCCGACGCGTGCGAACGGCCAGCCGGCGTTCGGCGCCTACGTGCGTGCCGCGACCGGCATCCGCCATGGAACCGGCCTGTTCGTCCTGACGCTCAGCGGCGACAGGATTTGTGCCATGACCCGCTTCGAGGCCGGCGTGCTCCCATGGTTCGGGCTGCCGCGATCGCTACCGAGCCGATAGCTGCGATCAGCGTGGGCCCTGCTGCCACAGGCCGACGACATTGCCGGCCGGGTCACGAATCGTCGCCACCCAAAGGTCGCCCTCGGGATACGGCGGCCTGACAACCTCAGCGCCCCGCTCGGTCGCGCTGCGCAGTACGTCGTCGAGATGATCGACATAGATGTACGGCAGGACGCCCGCCTCGCCGACGGCGCGCAGGTCGGTGTGCCAGTGCCCGATGACGTGCCCGGTACCGTCGCTGAAGCTGGGCGCCTGCGGGTCCCCACGAAGCTGCCAGCCGAACACGGCGCGGTAGAACTCCGCGGACTGCCGCACGTCGCGCGCGGGAATTCGCAGGTACGACACCCCGCCCGGCCGAGCTACCTCGGCGTCGACCCCCGCGTCGGCCGACTCGTTCTGGTCCGTCATCGCAGCGCCGCTCGACGCCGCTACCGCGACGCGCGCGGAGTCGCGGGATGGGCGCCTGCGGTCACCAGCTCGGCGACGGCCGTTCGCGGGTTGACCGTGGTCACCAGGCCCTCCCCGACCAGCACCGCGTCGGCGCCGGCCGCCGCGTACTCGATCAGGTCGAGGGGGCCGCGCACTCCCGACTCGGCGATCTTGACGACCTCACTGGGGAGCCCTGGGGCGATGCGTTCGAACGTCGAGCGGTCGACGTCGAGGGTGCGCAGGTTGCGGGCGTTGATGCCGATCACCCTGGCGCCCGCGTCGAGTGCCCGGCTGGCCTCGTCCTCGGTATGCACCTCGACGAGCGCGGTCATGCCCAGCGACTCGATGCGCTCGCGCAGCCCGGTCAGGGTGTTCTGGTCGAGTGCGGCGACGATCAGAAGCACCATGTCGGCGCCGTGTGCACGCGCCTCGTGCACCTGGTACGAGCCGACGACGAAGTCCTTGCGCAGCACCGGCACGGACACCGCGACGCGCACCGAGTCGAGGTCGTCGAGTGAGCCGCCGAAGTGCCGCTGTTCGGTCAGGACCGAGATGATGCCCGCTCCACCGGCCTGGTATTCGGTGGCCAGCGCTGCCGGATCGCCGATGTCGGCGAGGGCTCCGGCCGACGGGCTGCGCCGCTTCACCTCAGCGATCACACTGACCTCGGGGGCGAGCAGCACGGCCAGCGCATCCTTGGGCGCCGCGGCTGCGGCCGCGCGAGTCTTGATCTCGTCGAGGGACACGAGGGCCTGCCGGGCCGCGACGTCCTCGCGGACTCCGACGACGATTTCGTCGAGGACGTCAGAGCCAGATGCCACGCCGCGATGCTAACCAGCCCGACCGTCACGCGATCGGTCGGGTCCACGTCAGCCGGGTTCGCTCGTCGGATCGTGGCCCCGATCAAGATCGCTCCACAGGGTCGCATGGCTGCGCTGGGGGGCCGGTGCCTCATACCGCGCGGACATCACCAGCCACCGATGGCCGCCCCACCACACCACCGCGATCCCGCCGGCGAGCACCGCCAGCGCGCAGAGGAGCGTGAGCACCGGCCACACCGTGTGCACAGCCACCCGGGGCGGATGTGCCGGGTCGAGGCCCGCCGCCGTGCGCGCGTCGCTGACCAGCGACCGGGCCCGCTGCGCCGACACCGTGCGCAGCCCGGACACCGCGGGCCAGACCATCGCGATCCCGGCGCCCGCCAGCGCCCCTCCCACGACGCGGCGCGCGACGCCGCGGGTGGCCAGCACCGCGACCACGCCGGCCAGCGCCACCACGCCGAGCGCCGCGACCGCGGGCTCGAGGGTCCGCCCGCTCACGTCGACGACCTCATCGGTGAACGGCCTCGGGCGAGGCGCCGTGACGGTCTGCCACGTGCGTCCGGAAACGAGCAGGGCACCAGCTCCACCGAGCAGCACGAGCCCCAGCGCGCCGCCCAGTCGCGCGCGAGCGTTCACCGGCTCATCCCGCCGCCGCCCCGCGCCGCTCGGCGGCGCGGCCCGAGAGGCACAGCGGCGGCGGGACTCTTCGCGCAAGCGCTCATCGGGTGTCCACGGTGCGCAGCGTCTCGGCGGTGGCGATCGCCTGCAACACGGCACGGGCCTTGTTGCGCGTCTCCTTGTCCTCGAGCGCCGGCACGCTGTCGGCGACGATG
>JBKOXO010000057.1:0-9501 GCA_046744105.1 Actinomycetota bacterium | reverse complement strand
CTGATCCTCTGCGAGGTGCTGCGGTGGCAGGCCGGGGAGGTGGCCGAGCTGCTCGAGACGAGCGTCGCCTCGATCAACAGCGCGCTCCAGCGGGCCCGCGCCACGCTCGCCGTCCGTGACGGTGGCGCAGCTCGCGAGCCGCTCGATGCCGGGCAGCGGGCACTGCTCGCGAAGTACGTCGACGCCTTCGAGCGCTACGACATCAACTCCCTCGTGTCACTCCTCCACGAGGACGCGGTGATGTCCATGCCGCCGTACCCGTTCTGGCTGCAGGGGCCGGTCGAGATGGGGAAGTGGTTCCTCGGCGAGGGCAGCGTCTGCCGGGGAGCCAGGCTGCTGGCCACTACCGCCAACGGGAGTGCCGCGTTCGGCTCCTACCACGTCGACCCGGCTGGTGGGCACTCACCGTGGTCCATCCAGGTCATCGAGGTGCGTGACGATCGGCTCGTCGGGCATCACAACTTCCTCGACACCACTCTGTTCCGGTACTTCGGGCTGCCCGAACACCTTTGATAGCCCGACGAGGCCAAGCAACCGGACGAGGTCTGCGTCGACGTCGCGCAGGCGCACGGCATACCCCGCCCGGCGGGCGGCAAGTGCCAGCCAGGCCAGCTCCTCCACGAGGGTGAGGCCGGCGCCTTCGACCGGCCAGCTCGCGAGCTCGGTCGTGCCGTGGACGATCACCACCGTGGCCATGCGCTCAGTGGCCATGTAATGAAGACGTCCGCGGAAACCCGAACTCATCGATGAGTTCGCGCGCGCTGCGACGTCTGAATTGGCGTGACAGCACACAGCGTGACGCTTGCCGACATCGCGCACGCCGCCCGGGGCGAGCTGCGCCGCCGCTTCGCCGGGCAGCTTTACGTGCCCGGCGAGCCGGGCTACGACGAGGGGCGGGCTGCGCTGAACCCCCGGGTCGACGCCCGGCCGCTGGTCGTCGCCCTGGCGGAAAGCGCCGTGGACGTCAGCGTCGCCCTCACCTGGGCGCGCGAGCGGCAGCTGCCGGTTACCGTGCAGGCGACCGGGCACGGCACGCATGTAGCGGCAGACGGCGGCGTGCTGCTGAAGACTTCCGCCTTGACCCGGGTGCTCGTCGACCCCCAACGGCGCGTGGCCCGCGTGGCCGGCGGCGCGCGGTGGGGCGCCGTGTTCGCCGCGGCCGCACCGTTCGGGCTGGCACCACTGTCTGGGTCTTCCCCGGACGTCGGCGTGGCCGGCTACACGCTCGGCGGCGGGCTGAGCTGGCTGTCGCGCCGCTTCGGCTTCGCCGCGGACAGCGTGCTGCGCGCCCAAGTGGTACTCGCCGACGGCCGGATCGTGACCGCGAGCCGGGACGAGCAGCCGGAGCTGTTCTGGGCGCTGCGCGGCGGTGGTGGCAACTTCGGTGTCGTCACGTCGCTGGAATTCCGGCTCTACCAGGTGCCCACCGTCTGGTCGGGCAGCGCCGCGTTCCCGCTGGAACGGGCGGCTGCGACGCTCGCTTATTACCGCGAGTGGATCGCCACCGCGCCGGACGAGCTCAGCACCGCGATCGTGCTGCTGCCGTCGTGGCCGTCGACCGGGCGCCCTGCCTTCACGATCCGGGCACTGTCGTCCGGATCACCGGAAGATGCCGCCGCCGCGCTGCGTCCGCTGTTCCGGGTTGCGGGCACGCCGCTGTGGGAGGACTTCCGGGAAGCCAGCTTCGCCGCGACGCGGATACCGGGCGTCGCGCCGTTGAACTTCGACATGGTCGAGTCGTTGCCGGACCCGCTGATCGAGCACGTCGTGGACGCGGTGCGCGTCCCGGGCAGCCGGGTGGGTGCGGTCGAGGTGCGGCACTGGGGCGGCGCGATGGCGCGTCCCGCTCCCGACGCCGGGCCGATCGGGCACCGGCACGTGCCGCTGTCGATCATCATCGAGGGGCCGCCCGAGGCGGCCGAGGCGCTGGCCCCGCATACGACGGGCGGCTCGTTCCTCAACTTCCTGCGTGACCCGTCCCGTGTCGCGTCGGCGTACACCCCCGAGTCCTATCGTCGTCTGCAGTTGGTCAAGCAGCGCCTCGACCCGGACGGCGTCTTTCGGATCGCGCAAGAATCCCTCGCCTGAGGCGAGCGATTCTTGCGCAATCGGGTGGCTCAGACCCCGATGGGGTGCCACACCGTCTTGGTCTCGACGAAGGCGGCCAGCCGTCTGGTGCCGGGGTCGGCCGTCCAGTCGTCGTGGCGCGGCACGTAGAGTCGCTTGACGTTCTCGGCGGCCGCCTGCTGGAGGGCCGGCCTCGCATCGGCCGGCACGCCCGTGAGGTCGAGGGCGTTCACGTCGCGGTGACTGGCCAGCCACGGCGCGAGCTCGGCGACGCGGCCGGTCAGGATGTTCACCACGCCACCGGGCAGGTCCGACGTGGCAAGCACCTCGGCCAGCGAGACCGCCGGGAGCGGCCGCTCCTGCGAGGCGACCACCACGGCGGCGTTGCCGCTGACGATCACCGGGGCGATCACGCTGACCAGCCCCAGCAAGCTCGACTCCTGCGGGGCGAGCACGCCCACCACGCCGGTCGGCTCCGGCAGCGAGAAGTTGAAGTACGGCCCGGCAACGGGGTTGCTGGCGCCGACGACCTGCGCGTACTTGTCGGCCCAGCCGGCGTACCACACCCATCGATCGATGGCAGCGTCCACGGTGGACGGATCGTCGCCGGCTGCGGCGACCTCGGTGGCGAACTGTTCACGGCGCCCGTCGAGCATCTCGGCGACCCGGTAGAGCACCTGGCCGCGGTTGTACGGCGTCGCGCGCGACCACGCGGCGAAGCCTTTGCGGGCAGCCACGACCGCGTCGCGGATGTCCTTGCGGGACGCCTGCGCGGCGTGCGCCAGCACGGTTCCGTCGCGGCCTGTCACCGGGTAGGAGCGCCCCGACTCGGATCGCGGGAACGCCCCGCCGATATACAGCTTGTATGTCTTTCGGACGCGCAGCCGCTCAAACGTCAAGGTAGGCCTCCAGGCCGTGGCGGCCACCTTCGCGGCCGAAGCCCGACTCCTTGTACCCGCCGAACGGCGAGCCCGGGTCGAACCGGTTGAACGTGTTTGCCCACACGACGCCGGCCCGCAACTGCTGCGCGAACCACAGGATGCGCGAGCCCTTCTCCGTCCAGATGCCGGCCGACAGTCCGTACGGCGTGTTGTTCGCCTTCTCGACGGCCTCGGCGGGCGTGCGGAACGTCAAAACCGAGAGCACCGGCCCGAAGATCTCCTCGTGGGCTATGCGGTTCGCCTGCGACACCTGGGTGAACACGGTCGGCGCGAACCAGTAGCCCCGCTCCGGGATGTCGCACGGGGGCGACCAGGCATGCGCACCCTCCTCCACACCGGATGCCGTCAGCTCGCGGATGCGAGCGAGCTGCGCGGCAGAGTTGATTGCGCCGATGTCGGTGTTCTTGTCCAACGGGTCGCCGAGGCGCAGCGTGGTCAGCCGCCGTTGCAGCGCGGCGATCACCTCGTCGGCGACAGACTCCTGCACGAGCAGTCGCGATCCGGCACAGCACACGTGGCCCTGGTTGAAGAAGATACCGTTGACAATGCCCTCGATCGCCTGGTCGAGCGGGGCGTCCTCGAAGATGATGTTGGCCGCCTTGCCGCCGAGCTCGAGCGACAGCCGCTTGCCGACCGCCGTCTTCTGGATGATCTTGCCGACCTCGGTGGAGCCCGTGAACGCGATCTTGTCGATGCCGTCGTGCCGGACGATCGCCTCGCCGATCGACGGGCCGCCCGCGAGGATGTTGACGACACCTGGGGGCAGGTCGGCTTCGGCGATGATCTCGCCGAGCGTCAGCGCACTCAGTGGCGTGGTCTCCGCCGGCTTGAGGACCACCGTGTTGCCACAGGCCAGCGCCGGGGCGATCTTCCACGCCGCCATGAGCAGCGGGAAGTTCCACGGGATGACCTGCCCCGCGACCCCGACCGGTCGCGGATCGGGGCCGAAGCCTGCGTACTCCAGCTTGTCGGCCCAGCCCGCGTAGTAGAAGAAGTGCGCCGCGGCAAGCGGAATGTCGACGTCGCGGGACTCCTTGATCGGCTTGCCGTTGTCCAGCGATTCGAGGACCGCCAGCTCGCGGGAGCGTTCCTGCATGGCGCGGGCGATCCGGTAGAGGTACTTGGCCCGCTCGCGGCCGGGCAGGCTCGCCCAGGGTGGGAACGCCCGGCGGGCGGCGCGCACTGCATCGTCCACATCGGACGGTGCCGCTTCGGCGACTTCGGCGAGCGGCTCCTCGTCAGCCGGGTTGATCGTTTTGACTGCCTCGCCGGCGCCGGCCCGGAACTCGCCGTCAACGAGGATGCCGTAGGACGCCTTGAGCCGGGCGATGTCTCGCGACTCAGGCGCAGGCGCGTATTCGAATTTCATCGCTAGTCCACCGTCACGTAGTCGGCGCCGTCGTAGGCACCGGTCGCCAGCTTGTGCCGCTGCAGCAGCAGGTCGTTGAGCAGGCTGGACGCCCCGAAGCGGAACAGTGCCGGGTCGAGCCAGCGCTCGCCCGCCACCTCGTTCACCATCACCAGGTAACGCACCGCGTCCTTGCTCGATCGAATGCCACCGGCGAGCTTCACCCCGCGAGCGTCTCCCGTGGCCGCCTCGAAGTCGCGCACCGCCTCCAGCATGGTGAGCGCGACGGGCGGAGTCGCCGCCGGGCTGACCTTCCCGGTCGAGGTCTTGATGAAGTCAGCGCCGGCGAGCAGGGCCAGCCATGAGGCACGGCGCGCATTGTCCAGCGTGACGAGCTCACCCGTCTCGAGGATCACCTTGAGATGCGCCGGCCCGCAGGCCTCCTTGGTCGCGACGATTTCCTCGAACACGCGCTGGTAATGGCCGGCGAGGAACGCGCCGCGGTCGATCACCATGTCGACCTCGGTGGCCCCGGCCTCCACCGCGTCGCGTACGTCCGAGAGCTTCGTCGAAAGCGACGCGCGCCCGGACGGGAACGCCGTGGCGACGCTGGCCACCGCCACGCTCGACCCGCGCAGCGCGTCGACCGCCGTCGCCACCAGATCGGGGTAGATGCAGACGGCGGCCACCGCAGGAGCGGTCGCGTCGTCGGGGTCCGGGCGCAGTGCCTTGGCGCAGAGCGAGCGCACCTTGCCGGGAGTGTCCGCGCCTTCCAGCGTGGTGAGGTCGACCATGCCGATCGCGGTGTCGATGGCCCACGCCTTGGCGGTGGTCTTGATGCTCCGCGTGAAGAGGCCGGCAGCTCGAGCCTCGGCTCCGACCTGGTCGACGCCGGGCAAGCCGAAGAGGAATCGGCGCAGCGCGCCGTCCGAGCGCGCCACGTCGGGTAGTACCGCAGTCACCGGACCAGTCTAGGAGCGCGCCGGCTCAGCGCCGACTGACGGATTCGCCGCACATGCGACGGCGAAAGCTGCCAGGTCTGACGCGAGGCGGAGCCGCGGGACGGCGAACGGATCTAGTGTTGGCGCCGACCTAGGAGGTCGGCATGAGCAACTGGAACGCCATGTCCTATGCAGGCAAGGACACGATCCTCACCGTCGTCCGCAAAGAGGCCGAGCAGTTCTTCGCACTGGTCGACAGTGACGAGGCCTGGGAAGCGCCGACGGGCGCCGGGCACTGGCAGGTTCGCGACGTCGTGGGCCATCTCGTCGACACGACCGAGGCGTACTTCGTCGCGTTCGACATTGCTCGCGCACACGGGGAAGCTCCGCCCGCGTACGGGCTGCCGGGCATGGCAGCGCGGGTGAACGAGCAGGCGATGGCCTTGCGGTCAGAACCGCGTACGGCGCTTGTCGAGCGGTTGCGGGGGGACTTCGACAAGATGATGGAGATCTTCGACGCCCTGACCGAGGACGACTGGACCGGCTTGCTGGTACCGCACTTCTACATGGGCCCGCTGCCCGCGTTCTTTTACCCGGCGTTTCAGCTCATGGACTACGGCGTGCACTCGTGGGATGTCCGGCAGGGCACAGGCAGGGCGCATGGCCTCTCCGGTGACGCGGCCGATCTGCTGATCCCGTTCATGTTCGTGCTCTGGAAGTACACGACGGCAAGCGATGTCCAGCCCTGCGATCTCGGCGTTCGGATCACGTCCGGCCCGAACGCTGGCGACACGCGCGTAACCGTCGGATCCGACGGCATGTCCTACGAGCCGAGCGCCCTCGACGGCATCGGCACCGTTCTCGAGTTCGACCCGGGAAGCTTCGTGCTTACCGCTTTCGGCCGGAGCAACGCGGGAACGATCCGCGGAGACCGGGCAATCGCAGATCGATACCTGAACCTGTTCTTCCGCATCTAGCCTCACTCGACGAGGACGCCCGGCTCGGGACGGACGGCGCTCGCTGACGGCTGCCGTTCGCGGTCGCTGGCTGGACGCCGTTGGATGAGCGTGACGCCGGCGCCGGCGCCGGCGACGACGAGCCCGGCGAGCGCGGTCAGCCCGAGGCGTTGGCCGAGCACCGGCCACGAGGCGATGGCGGTGGTGGCCGGCACTACGAAGAGCAGGCTGCTCGTCCGGGTGGCACCGCGCGTGCGGACCAGGAAGTAGAAGATCAGCGGCCCGCCGACGGCATTGACGAAGGTCAGCCAGGTCGTCGCGCCAACTGCCCGGTCGGTCATCGGTATGCCCAGACCGCCGTGCAGCAGCGCCCACGGCGCAAGCACGGCACACGCCGCTAGACACTGGACTGACGCGATCAGCCGCGGGTCGACGTTGCGTGGCTGCTGCCGCTGGTAGAGCACGGTGCCGGCGGCGAAGCTGCCGAGGCCGAGAAGCGTCCAGGCCACCGCGCCCAGCGAACGGGGCTGGCTGATCCGGTCGAGCAGCGCCAGCACCACACCGGCCGTGCCGAGCGCCGCGCCCAGCCACTGCACCGGTCGAAGGTGCTCCCAGCGCAGCGCCGCCTGACTGATCGCGACCACGAGCGGGCAGCAGCTGATGATCAGGGCGGATGTGCCGGCCGGCATTCCGGATCCGAGCCCTAGGTAGATGCCGCCGAACTGCCCGGCGAACAGCAACACTCCGCTTGCCGCTAGCCAGGCAAGGGTGCGCGACCTCCAGGGCGTAACGACTTGTCTCGTTACCACACTGGCGCAGTGTCCAGTAACGTGTCAACTCGTTACACTGGCAACCATGGAAGCGGACGCGTTCCGGCTGTATTACGGGGCGGCGTGGCTGAACCTCATCGCCACGTTGACCGGGCGACGCCGCCCACCGCTGGTCGAACGTCTCACGTCACCGCAGCGCCTGGCGCAATGGCTTGCCGCGGTGGGGCTGCGGCCGCGGCGGGCGCCTGACGATGCCGACCTCACGGCGGCGATCGAGCTGCGCGATGCGCTGTTCGAGCTGTCGCTGGCTGCGGTCGAGAGGCGCCCCCCGGACGGCAACGGGCTGCGCGTCGTCAACCGTGCCCTCGCGCATGATGCACCGCCCCTCCTGCGCACTCGCCGCAGCGAGATCATCGCGTCACCGCCCGAGACTGCCGCCGAGGCGCTCGGCCGCATCGCCCGGCAGGCCGCCGAGCACGTGAGCGGACCGGAACGGTCCCGGCTGCGCGCCTGCGCCGAGCCGACCTGCGCGGGCGTCTACTTGGACGAGAGCGGCCGCCGCCGCTGGTGCTCAGACGCGACGTGCGGCGTGCGCAGCCGGGTGCGGGCGCACCGGGCACGCACGCGCGACCACTAGCGTCCCTCGTCGCGTGAGCGCTCGTCGCTAAGGTTCCGGTCGTGGACACCACGGTCGTCGACCACCCCATCGTCCGCTCACGGCTGACGGTCATGCGCGACAAGACCAGCAGCAACGCCGAGTTCCGGGCGGCGCTTCGCGAACTCGCGACGATGCTCGTGTACGAGGCAACGCGTGGCTGCGCCGTGGCGGACGTCTCGATCAGCACGCCTATCGGCCCGACGATCGGCGCCACGCTCGCCAACCCGCCGCTGCTCGTGCCGGTACTGCGCGCAGGGCTGGGCATGGCGGAGGCGGCATTCAACCTGCTGCCCGAGTCACAGATGGGTTTCGTCGGGCTGGCCCGCAACGAGGAGACACACGAGCCCGAGGCGTACATGGCTTCGCTGCCGGACGCGCTCTCGGGCCGGCCCGTGATCGTGCTCGACCCGATGCTCGCCACCGGCGGCTCGCTGCTGCACTGCGTATCACTGCTCGCGTCACGGGGTGCCAACGACATCACCGTCGTCTGTGCGCTGGCCGCGCCCGAAGGGCTGTGGCGGCTGGACCGGAGCGGCCTGCCGCTGCGGGTGGTCACCGCGAGCATCGACGAAGGGCTGAACGAGGACGCGTTCATCGTCCCGGGACTGGGAGACGCCGGAGATCGCCAGTTCGGCCCGCGGTGAGGGCGATTCGCCGCGCGTGGTGACCCGATCGTTATGCAAGGATGGCAACCAACTCGTGAGCCGTCCCGTTATCAGGGGTAGTTCCGGTCACGCCGTGTCGTGCCTTGCCGCTTGGAGGATCCAGTGCTCACTGGGGGAGCCTGGCGCAAGCGGGAAGCGGCGCGGCGCTGGGTGATCATCGGCGCGGCCGGGGCCGTTGTGGTGGCTGCGGGCGCGTCCGTCGCGGTCGCTTTGGGGAGCGACCGAGCGCCCGCGCCGCCACGCACGTCCGCCCGTGCCGCATCGCCGCAGACGCTCGCGGACACATCCGCGCCGGTCACCCGGTCCGCTGCCATGCCGCAGCAGTGCGCGTCCGGGACGTGCACCAAGGCGCAGACAGTCGGCCTGGGCGGCGGATACGCGATAAGCATGTGGCACGCAGGCACCGTCGGTGACTTCCGCACCAAGCCCGTCGTCGAGCTGTCGCACGACGGCGTGGCCGTGCAATGGTGGCTGTGGCCGGCCGGAGACGGCTGGTCCGGGGCGCTGGAGTGCCAGGCGCAGCAGTGCGTGCTCACTGACGGCGACGGTGCGCACTCGTCGGTCGCGCAGGTGGTGCTGCTTCGCGGCGGGCGGCTCGTAGTTCCGGCGAAGGCGGCAGTCGTCGCGGACTTGCCTACCGTGCTCGCCCGTGACCTGGACGGCGATGCTGATCTCGATGTGGTCGCACTCGACAGCGACTACACGCCGAACTTCGCCCAGGGACACCTGTTCTGGAACACGTTCCAGTTCGACGGCGACCGGTTGGCGTCGACCGGCTGCCTGCCCAAGACCGGCTCGCCACCGGCGCAACTGGCGACCGAACCATGTCCTGCCCGCGTCGGATCACCCGGGCGCACTACGTACTAGACGGGCAGGTCGGGTGGTTGCGATTGGTAGCGGTGCCCGGTGGGGCTGGTCCATGTGCTGCTGCCATCTGGTCGGCGTTTGACCCGCCAACGGGCGTGGTGTTTTGCATTGTGGTGACGTTGGCACAGCGGCCCGACGTTCTGGCTGGTGGTCGGGCCCCCGGTAGCCCAGGCCTCGGCATGATCCAGGTCGCACAGCTTGGCTGGACGTTGACATCCGGGGAAGGTGCAGGTTTGGTCGCGGGCGATGATGTGGTGGGTGAGGTTGGCTGGTGGCCGGTAGGTCTTG
>JBKOXO010000125.1:0-8543 GCA_046744105.1 Actinomycetota bacterium | reverse complement strand
CCACTGCGTCGACGGATGGTTGGCAGAGACACAGACAGCCCGAATCCGGTGGGCCCGTCGGGGCTCGGCGGCGAACCGCTACGATCGCGCGGTGTCCACGACGACGCCGTCGGCTGGCTCGGACGGATCGTTGCTCTTCCCGATCGGTCATTACGTCGGGATCCAGCATCGGATCGGCGCAGCCAGCGCTCCGCGGCAGGTGCGCCGCGGTGCGACGTTCCACGACCTCAGCGAGGAGCAGTTCGCAGTGTGGGCTGCGGCGCACGGCTCCGAGGAGGCGATCGAGAACGACCTGCCCTGGCAACGCCAATCGGTCGAACAGCACCCGTCGGTAGCCGGGCTGGACCGCGCATCGGAGATCATCGATGACTTCCTCGCCGGCGGCCTGCTCGTCGAGGTCACGCCGTCCGACGATCAGGCAATCGTCTTCGCGCGATCGCATCGGGCCGTGCCCCTGATGCTCGGGCTCGGCAACCGACCCGACGAGCCCGACATGTTCGGTATCGGATTCCTGACCCAGCCGGTCATCGAGGTGTCGCACCCGATCTACGACCTGTGGCAATGGTCTGCGATGGACGACTCGCTGTGGGCCACCTGCGAGAACGCGGCCGACGTTGCGCGGCGCGCCGGGTCGACGGACCCAGAGTCGCTGGAGCCCGCCCGCCTGCTCACCGGGTTCCTCGGCTCGCTGCACGGCGTCCTGCTGGCCAACGCCGCCTGCCTCGACATCGACTTCCGGCTCGAGTGGCCCCATCGCCCGCGCACGGAGCGACCTACGGCCGGTGACAATGGCTGACAATGCCCAGCCGCTGATCGTCCCGATCGGCCATTACCTCGGCGTCCACATCCCAGGCAGCGGTAGCGAGTCCGAGTTTCACGTCGTTCGCATCGGATGGGAGATGTACGAGCTCGACGCCGGACGCTTCGCCGTGTGGGCCCTCGGGTATGGACTGCCCGAGCCCGGTGCCGGCGACACGGGGCCGTGGACCCGCTCCGCGCTCGTGGGAGCCGCGCGCGTCAGTGGGATCCCGAACGTCGGCGACGCGTTGGCGGATCTGGTGGCCCGCGATCTGCTGATCGAGGTCACGCCGGGCACCGCGGAGGCCGTCGAGTTCGCGCGAGTGTGCCGTACCAGGTCGTTGCTGGTCGGCCTCGGCAACACGCTCGAGGAGCCGCGGCTCTACGCGATCGGCGCGTCCGAGAACGCACCCGTCGTCCGGGTATCCGGCTTCGCCTATGAGTTGTGGAAGTGGGGTCACGCATGCGACAGCTTGTGGCATGCGTGCCACGTGTTCGCCGCAGCGGGTGATCCGGACGACCCCGACGAGACCGATCCGGAACGGGTGCTCACCCGGTGTCTGGCGGCGATCCAGGTGCTGCTCGCCAGCGGCGCCATATACCTCGACGAGGCCCGCGAGGACGCTCTCGAGGACCCGCCGGTCAGCAGGTAGGTCATGCCTGCGGGACGCCGCCCGCCGCATCGAGGCGCAGCCCGGTCACGGTCGGACGCGAGGTCCAGCGCGCGGGTTCGTCGGCCGGGACATCGACCGTCCACGCCAGCAGATCCAGCAGTTCCTGCGCGCCCACGAGCCGGTACCGGGCGAACGAGGAGAACGTCAACCTCACCCCGTCCGGTGCCTGCTGCAGCCGGATCGGGTCGACATCGGGCAGGTCCGGTCGGCCCAGGACGCGGCGCAACTCGTCGGACTCGGTCAGCACCGCGCAGTACGCGCTGGTGTAGGGATGGAAGGCGACCAGTATCTGGGCGTACCCCGACGGATCCATCCCGTCGGCGAGCCGCCGCCCCAGCTCGGACACGGCTGCCGGGTCATTCAGGTAGATGTCGGCACCGTCATCGAGCAGCAGGAAGCCGAAACGCTGGGGCTGGCCCTCGACGATCAGGTCGTCGCGTTCGGCAATCACGACATCGTCGGCCCATGGCTCCCGACTGATCGTCCACGCCGGCTGCTCGGAGCCCGCCACGAGATGCCGGAGGACGCTCGTCGTCACGGCCACGCCGTCGGGCCAGTTCTTCACCCGGACGACTTGTTCCCCCTCCTGCAGGATGTGCCGCGCGATCAGCTCGACGATCTTCTCGTTGCTCGTCACAAGTCGTCACCGTACACATGCGTCGGGCGCGGGTGAGTTGCCAGACGTGACCGTGTGGATGACGGGATGGAGTTGGAACGCGAGCGGGAGCAACATCCCTGGGAGCAAGTACTCCACCGGCACCGCTGACGGGGCCGGACACCGACACGAATACGGCCGCCGCGGCGATGACGGGCGCGGGGCCGATCCATCCATGCCTGAGTACCGCGAAGATCGTGAGCGCGACCACGACGGCCAGGATCACGACCTTCGCCATCGTCCCGGAGACGAGCCAGGACCTCCCACTCACGGCCAACTCCATCCCGCCATGTCTAGTGCGCCGAATCGGCCGAGGTCTCGGCGCTAGCGAGGATCCATACGGTTGTGTTCGACGGCACTGCGCCGTCGGCGAGTGGTGCGCTGCTGATCATTACTTTCCCTTCCGGTAGCGGCACCGGTTCCATGCCGAAGTTGATGACGCAGTGCCAGCCGCCGTCGCGCGCGAAGTGCAAGACGGACGGGCTGCCGGCATCCAGCCAGCGCAGCTCCTCGGTCGTTTGCAGCCGCCTGCGCCAGCGCACGGCGCGGCGGTAGAGCAGCAGCGTTGATTCGGGGTCAGCTTCTTGCGCCTGTACCGCGTGGGCGGTGAACCATTCCGGCTGGGGAAGATGGGCGGCTCCGGTGCTGAACCCGAATGACGGACCATCGCTGGTCCATGGGATGGGAACCCGGCAGCCGTCTCGGCCTTTGTCGACCCCGGAGTTCGTGAAGAAGGTCGGGTCCTGACGGTGCTCGTCGGGAATGTTCGGAACCTCGGGAAGCCCGAGTTCCTCGCCTTGGTACAGGTAGGCCGAGCCGGGCAAGGCGAGCACCAGCAGGCTGGCAGCTCGAGCACGGCGTAGCCCGAGTTCTGGGTCGTACTCCGGCGTGGTGCCGCCGCTCAGCACCCATTGGCGGCTGACCACCCTTCCGTCGTGCGACGCCGCTTCGGACAGCAGGCCGTAGCGGCTCGCATGGCGCACCACGTCGTGGTTGGACAGCACCCAGGTGGTGGACGAGCCAGCCGCTGCGGCGTCGGCAAGGCTGTCGACGATCACCTGCCGATAGCTCACGGGGTTCCAGGTCAGCTCGACGAGGTCGAAGTTGAAGACCTGACCCAGGCTGGCCGCGCTGGCATACCGGCTGCGGCGCGATGGATGGACCCACGCCTCCGCGACACTGCTTCGTGGCGGGTCGTACTCGTCGAAGACCCGTCGCCACTCGGCGTAGATCTCGTGCACCTCGTCGCGGTCCATGAACGGGTGCGCGCCCCGCAGCAGTAGCTCCTCGTTCAATGTGCGCCAGGGTGGCAACGGTTCACGGAGATCCTTGGCCAACCCGTGTGCGACGTCGACCCGGAACCCGTCCGCGCCGCGGTCGGACCAGAACCGGATCGTCTTGATGAAGTCCGCCCGGACCTCAGGGTTGTCCCAGTTGAGGTCGGGCTGCTCTGGGGCGAACAGATGCAGGTACCACTGCCCATCGGCGACGCGCGTCCATGCCGGTCCGCCGAAGGATGAGTGCCAGTCCGACGGCGGCTGCGCGCCGTCGGGCCCGGTCCCGTCACGGAATATGTACCGCTCGCGAGCCGGGGATCCCGTCGGTGCGGCCAACGCCTCCTGGAACCAGACATGCCGGTTCGAGGTGTGATTGGGCACGATGTCGACGATCAGCTTGATGCCGTGGGCGTGCAGGCTCGCGACCATGTCGTCGAAGTCGTCGAGCACGCCGAGCTTCGGGTCGACATCACGGTAATCGTCGACGTCATATCCGCCGTCAGCGAGTGCCGACGGGTAGAACGGACTCAGCCAGACCGCATCCACCCCGAGCGCGGCGAGGTAGGGAATGCGGGAAATGACTCCGCGCAGGTCGCCGATACCGTCGCCGTTGGAGTCGGCGAAACTGCGTGGGTAGATCTGATACACGACAGCTTGGCGCCACCAGTCCTTATCGGGCACGACGTCCCTGCGGTTGTAGGTGACGTCCTTCAAGGTGCTGGACAAATGAATTCCTCCGAATGTCGCTGGGCCGGTCAGCCTTTGACGCCGCCTGCGGTGAGGCCGGAGACGATGCGGCGTTGGAAGAGCAGGACGACGATGACGAGGGGGACGGTGACGAGGACGCCGGCGGCCATGATTGAGGTGTAGGGCACGATTCTGGGGTCTGAGCCGCTGAAGGTGGCGATGGCGTAGGTGACGGGTGCGACGTTGGGGTTGCCGTTGGAGAGTTGGCTGGCGAGTAGGTATTCGTTCCATACGGATAGGAATACGAGGATGGCGGCGGTGAATAGTCCGGGGGCGGCGAGGGGGAGGATGACCATGCGGAATGCTTGTCCGGGGGAGGCGCCGTCGACTTTGGCGGCTTGTTCGAGTTCCCAGGGCATTTGGGTGAAGAAGCTGGATAGGACGTAGACGCACAGCGGTAGCGCGAAGGACAGGTCCGGGACGATCAGTGCTTGGTAGGTGCCTAGCCAGTGGATGTTGGTGAAGAACTGGAATAGTGGGGTGACCAGGGCGACGCCGGGGAACATGCTGGCGGCGAGGATGAGTCCGAGGACGGCGAATTTGCCGCGGAAGTGTAGCCGGGCGATGGCGTAGGCGCAGGTTACTCCGACGATCATGGCGATCAGGGTGGTGACGGCGCCGATCAACACGGTGTTGAGCAGTGCCCGGCCGAAGTGGTTGCCGCCTTGGAAGACGGCCTTGTAGTTGTCGAAGGTGACGTGTTTGGGGTAGGGGGTGGAGTCGTAGGTGAAATCGACGTGGCGTAGTGAGGTGACCAGCATCCAGTAGAACGGTGCCAGGCACCACAGCACGATGATCAGCATGCCGAGGCTGCGCCACAGGGCGCGGAGGTCGAAGCGGCGCCGGCGGCGGCGTACCTTCCGGGCGGTGGCGGTGGCGGTGGTGGCGGTGTGTGTGGCGGCGGTCATGCCTTCACCGTCCGGGCCTGGGTTTGCACGACGTTGACGCTGAAGATCTTCACCAAGATGAACGCCACGATGAAGATGAACAAGAACGTGATCGTGGATAGTGCCGCGGCCGAGTTCTGGCTGACCCGTAGCTGGTCCACGGCCAGGATGGACAGTGTGGTGGTGTTGTTCGCGCCGTGGGTGAGAATGTAGGGCAGGTCGAAGATGCGCAGCACGTCCAGTACCCGGAACAACACCGCGACCAGCAGCGCGGGTTTGACCAGCGGCAGTGTGATGCTGGCGAAGCGCTGCCAGGCCGAGGCGCCGTCGACCTTGGCCGACTCGTACAGTTCGTCGGGGATGACCTGTAGCCCGGCCAGCACCAGCAGCGCGATGAACGGTGTGGTCTTCCAGATGTCGCCGATCATGACCGCCCAGCGGGCCGGCCACACGCTGCCCGTCCAGATGATGTTGGTGCCGAGCATCGAGTTGACGATGCCGTGCGGCTGGAACATGTACTCCCACAACCGGGCGGTCACCGCGGTCGGGATGGCCCACGGCACCAGGATCGCCGCGCGCACGATGCCGCGGCCCTTGAACGCCCGGTGCATCACCAGCGCCATCATCATGCCCAGCACGCCCTCGAAGGCGACCGTGATGACCGTGAAGATGACCGTGGTCTGCACCGCCGGCCAGAACTCGTGCCCGTTCGTGCCGTTCGGGCAGTTGCAGTTGAACCAATACCGGTAGTACTTCAAGCCGACGAACTTGCCGCCCTGCTCGAAGAACCCGTTCTTCAGCCCGGCGTCGGCCTTGTCTAGCTTGAGTGACTGCACGATGGCGTAGACGACCGGGTAGCCGATCACCACCAGAAGTAGCACGATCGTCGGCGCGATCAACCGCCACGCCAACCGCGTGTCACCCCGACTAGCCCGCGCCCGCCGCTTGCGGCGTTCCCGCAGCGTCTTGGCCTGCTGCTGTTCGGTAAGCTGCCCGGTCGCTGCCGTCATCGCGCCTCCAGTCGAAGCCAGATCAGACTCCTAACCGAGCGGGGTGGGCGAAACCGTGGCTGCGCCCACCCCCGGCAGTATCAGCCGCCCGCTGCTTGCGTGATACCGGTCTGGATGTTCTTCAGCGCCGCTTCCACCGAGAGGCTGCCCTGCAACGCCTGATACACGTTGGTCTCGATCGACTGCGTGATCGCCGGGTAGAACGGCGAGACCGGACGCGGGATCGCGGTGTCGATGCTCTTCTCCAGCGTCGCCAGGTACGGGAACTTCGCGATCGCCGACGCGTCACTGTACGGCGCCTTGATGACCGGAGCCAGCGTGCCGATCTTCAAGAACACGTTGTCCTGGATATCCGGCGTAGTGATGAACTTCAAGAAGTCGAACGCCGTCGCCTTGTGCTTGGAGTACACGCTGATCGCGGCACTGTGCCCACCGAGCGTGGACGTCCCGGCCCCGTTCATGCCGGGCAGCGGCGCCACCGCGAACTTGTCCTTGACCTTCGAGTTCGCGTCACCAGTCAGGTGCGCATACACATACGGCCAGTTACGCAAGAACAGCAGCTTGCCGCCCTGGAACGCCTCACGGCTCGGCTCCTCGGTGTACGTGATCGCCTCATGCGGGATGTAGCCCTGCTTGAAGCCGTTCACCAAGAAGTCCAGACCCTGCTTCGCCTGCGGCGTGTCGATGTCCGGAGTCTTGCCGTCGGACTTCACGACCGAGCCGCCGGCACCGTAGATCGCCTCGACCGCGTTGCAGGTCAGCCCCTCGTACTTCGAGAACTGGCCGCCGTAGCAGCTCATGCCGGCCGTCTTCTTCGAACAGTCCGAGATCAGCTCGGACCAGGTCGTCGGCGCCGTCGGCACCAAATCCTTGCGGTAGTACAACAAGCCACCGTCCGACGCGAACGGCGCGGCGTACAACGTGCCGGCGTACGTGGCGGCCTTCACCGGCCCGCCGAGCATCGCGCTGGTGTCGAGCGCATACTGATCCTTGAGCGGCACGAGCCAGCCCTTGGCGGCGAACTCCGCCGTCCAGACGACATCCACCGTGACGATGTCATAGCTAGAGTCCTTGGCCTGCATGTGCTGCACGATGTCATCGTGCTGCTGGTCAGCCTGATCGCTCTGCTGCTTAACCGTCACCTTCTCGTTCGGGTGGGCCGCGTTCCACTTATCAGCCACCGCAGGCCACACACCACTGGTGTCCTTACCCGTGACAAACGTGATCGGACCACGATCACCACCGCCGCCGCCACTGCCACTGCTCTGGCTACCGCCCCCACTGCTCTGGCTACCGCCGCCACTGCTGCTCTTCTTGCTGGAACTACAACCGGCGGCGAGCGCCACGGTAGTAACCGCGGCGACTGCGACCACCAGGAATCTGCTGTACTGCATCTGGCGCCCTTCTTCCCCGTCGGGCCGAGAGCGGCTGGACGGCCGCTCTGGAGGCTGGTAATCGAATTGATTCGACGAATCGTTTCGATGAAAGCTAGGACGCAACAAGGGCAGTGTCAATAGGTCCCGCCGAGTTGCCGTCGGATTCAGCGCAGCCGTGCAGCGCTGCGCGCCTCACACGGTTGTTGCGCGAGACGCTCGTCCGCGCTTGGCCGGCCCGGTGGTCTCCCGGCGTTCCAACTCTCCCTGGAACAGCCACTGGCCGATGTCGCTGCTCTTTCCCTCGATCCGGTCGATCAGCTGATCGACAGCGGACTTTCCCATCTCGCTGATCGGTGGACTCACCGCCGTGACCGCAGGCATGGTCAGCTCGGCCTGGTTGGGGGCCATGATCAGACCCATCACCGAGAGGTCCTCAGAGATCCGCCGGCCTGCGTCAAGCGCGGCGGCCATAATGCCGCTCGTCGCGTCGATGTTCGGCACGAGCACTGCGGTGATCTGGGGATCCTTGGCGACAAGGGCACGGAACGTGCGTCGCCCGGCATCGGGCGACGGCTCGCACCGAACGGTGGTCAGTCGCGCGCCGACCTGAGATGCCGCCCGTCGCAGTGCCGTGGTGAAACGAACAGAGGCGCCTCGGCCGCCCGCAGCACGACTGCTCAAGTCCGTCACGACCCCCAGGCGGCGATGACCTAGCCCGACGAGGTAGTGGACGGCCACCTCGGCGCACTGATCGAAGTCCGTGTCGATGAAATCGAGTCCTGTTGGGTCCGCATTGCGCCCGATCAATACGAATGGAAGGCAAGCGTCGGTCAGCACCTTGATCCGCGGATCATGCATCCGGACCTCCATGATGACCACACCGTCGACCAATCCCTGCCCGGCCAGCTGGGCCAGCTCGTCGACCGTGTCGGTAGGGGTGGTCCACAGCAGCAGGTGATAGCCGCGCTCCTGCGCGCGTTGCGACGCGGACATCACGTATTCGAGCAAGGTAAGGCCGGGCATACCCGTGCTCGCGATCGGGCACGACATCGCAATGATCTTTGCCGACTTCGCCTTCAGCCCGCGAGCAAACGGATTGGGCGTGTAGCCGAGCTCCTG